>CAXTSI010000028.1:0-33554 GCA_964246695.1 uncultured bacterium | reverse complement strand
GCAATTAGCAATGAACAATTAGCAATTAGCAATGAACAATTAGCAATTAGCAATTAGCAATTAGCAATTAGCAATGAACAATTAGCAATTAGCAACCTATCTTTAAAGCCGAACCGCATTAATCAGAGGAGTTGAGTTGTGTATCAAAGTAGCAAATCGTCAGTCATCAGGACCTACAGTGCATTAGTAATTGAGTTATTTCTCGCCGTTGATTCTTCAGGTTGGAATATGCTGGCGAAAATCTTTCATCATGACATTGTATATGAACGTCCTGGTTACGAACCTTTTGTTGGCATTGATCAATTGCTCAAGTTCTATCAAACCCAAAGGGTAATTGCATCAGGTAAACACCATATCGAACATATTGCAGTTGAAGGAAATTACGGTGCTTGTTGGGGTCGGTTTATTGGTGTTCGTAAAGACGGCTTCCCAATCGATGAGCTTTTTGCCGATGTCTACTCTTTTGAAAATGGCAAGATTAAAACTCGAAAAACTCACTTTTTTAGACCTGCCGTATAGTACAAGCATGGAGATCGGATAGTGCGTAAACAGCGCGGTGTAACAGTATGGTTAACTGGTTTGAGTGGTGCTGGCAAAACCACTATTTGCCAATTTTTGGAGAAAGAACTGCAGAAACAGGGATACAAAGTTGAGGTTCTCGATGGAGACATAGTACGTCAGAACTTGAGCAAAGGATTGGGTTTCAGTAAAGAGGATCGAGACGAAAATATTCGGCGTATCGGTTTTGTAGCTCACCTTTTAACTAGAAATGATGTGATTGTACTTGTTTCGGTTATCTCACCATATCGGGTAATTCGAGAAGAAGTGAAAGAGCGCATTGGAGATTTCATCGAAGTTTTCGTCAATGCACCATTAGAAGTTTGCGAACAGCGAGATGTGAAAGGTTTGTATCAAAAAGCTAGAGCAGGTAAAATAAAAAATTTCACTGGTATTGATGACTTATATGAAGTACCCCTTGCTCCTGACGTTGAGTGCAAAACCGATCAAGAAACTATTGCCCCTTGCGTAAATAAAGTTTTAAGAAAGTTGGAATATTTAGGGTATATCAATTCAATTGATTTGCCGCAGCCCACAGATAATGAACTAAAAAAGCCAGTTTATTTGAGTTGAGTAAACGAACTTTCCGTCTTGATATCGAATATAAATCTTTTTTTCACGCAGTCAATGAGGATGAAATGACTTTAGTAAAACAGCAGGAACTATGTAAGCTTTTTGTTGATGTTGGGCAAAAACAATATGACATTGCTGCTATAGGTAGTGTTATTGCTAAGACTTCCCAAAAAGGGTGGAATGATTTTATCACTACTTTATTACAGGGAAAGGGCGACCCAACTGTTGAGAAAGCTTGTGAAGAATTGGAAATTGCCGTAGCTAAGTATAACAAACTCAATCATGCAGAAATTCCTCTCAAAATTGTTTGGAATTACTTTGCTGCCAAAATCATTCGCTCAGTTTTTGTTGCACCAGCGGAATTAGTTAATAACTGGTACTTTATTTGTCACTCGGCAGAAATTCCCAATCCGGGAGAATTCATTACCGTTCAGATTTTCCAGGAACCACTGGTGGCTGTGCGCCAAGTAGACAGAACAATTCGCATTTTTCTCAACGTTTGTACTCACCGCCAATCGCCTGTTTTTGAAGGTCGCGGTTGTCTTGTTGCAGACAAACCCGCTCTTTGTCCGTATCATGGATGGGCATTCGGTATAGATGGTCGCTGTAAGAATGCTCCGGGAGCAAACAGGGGAGAGTTTGGTGCTGATTTTGACCTGCAAAATTACAGTCTGCAAGAGATGGAGGTCAAAATTGATGAAAATCAGGCGGTTTTTGCCAAACTTGTAGGGAATAGTGCGAGTGCTGGCAGTCAATTTGAACACAAGCAAGATATTATATCATCTCACAACCTACAACAGCAAACCGGTCGGAATATAGGGGTGGCGATCGCAAATCTGCTACAATCTGTAACTCCAGGCTATACAGAAGGTGAAACTGCATCCCTTCCAGAAGAAATTCGCCTCTGCCTCAAGATTGGTTATCTAGAGTCACAGCTACGCCAGATTGCCGACATTACCCAAGAACAGGGAATTGTTTTGTCGTCGAGTGTGGCAATGGAGGATCGCCAATTGTTGCTTGAGTCATTGATCGGGGAATTAAAACAAGCTATTCTAACTGTGGACAATGATTCGTCAACGCCAGAATTCAACGAAATCCTCTCTCGCTTTTGCTACGGCGACAATCAACAGCTCATATCATGTCCGTATAAACAGTTACGATATCCAGCCCTCGCCCCCGTCCCCTCTCCCATGCTTGGGAGAGGGGTGCCCTCTTGGCGGGGTGAGGGTTCAGATAATAAGTCATTAACCGGACATGATATTACTCTTAAAGAGTCTACCCAAGAGCTAGTTGACAGCCCTAGTGTAGAATCCTCTCTTGAGTTAGGTGCTTCTAATGAAAGAAGGGAAGCATTGCCTATTTGGATCTATGGCGATGCCGAACTATTTGCTCTAGAGGTGGAGCATTTGATCAAACCTACCTGGCAATTTGTTTGCCATGTGAACGAAGTTCCCGATCCAGGCAACTTCACTTGGCTTGATATTGTGGGCGATCGCGCTTATGTGATTCGGACGACCGATGGCGAATTGTTTGCGGGAAGACTAAAGGATGTCAGAGAACGAGGGAACTGTCTTCACTTTGGTGTACCGAACTACGGTTTAGAACCCATTGACATTGACGTTTTTTACGGATTTATTTTCATCCGCTTTACTTGGTCCGGTCCGAGAGTTGCTGACACTTGGTATCAACCTGACTTACTAGAACCCTACCGACTCCAGAATATGCAACCTATTGGTGGACCGGGTCGGTATGACATTAATGTAGAAGTTGACTACAAACTGCTTTGGGAAAACTTTCTTGAGGACTACCACTTCCCAATAATGCACAAAGGGCTAACCCGCCGATTTGGTGTTTCAAGTGATTGTGAAGGAATTAATGGCATGATTATCCCCATCCGCGATCCTGCTTCACCCAGCTTATCCCCAATCGAGCAGAAATACCACGATAACTTGAAAGCAGTAGGGCGGCATTCCTGGGAGTATGAGAAGCATCTGCACGACTTAGCAGCAAAAAATCAGTCCTTACCCGAACCTTTGTGTTACTCAGTCTTCTGCTCAATGTCGGCGCAAGAGCAAATACCAATGCCTTTTTCCTTGAGTGTATTTCCCGAACACGTCCAAACTTTTTCGTTAGTCCCCGCAGGTCCAAGAGAGTGCCGCTTTCACGTCCGCAGTTACGGTCAACCACTCGATCCAAATACCTGGATGGGCATTGCCATTCAAGAGGCACGCCTAGCTAACATCCAACTTCTTGCTGAATCATTGCAAGAGGACATTCGCGTTAATTATATTAGTCAGGACAGCGTTTCATCACGCCTTTTTGAGAAGATAGGAATATTCAGTATCGCCGAGTTTGACGTAGCCAAGTTTCAGGAGGCTATCTCTGCTAAGCTTCCCATCACCCGTCGCCAGAAAAAACTATTATGACTACTACAGTAACACCAGTCAATGCTGTCACTGAAATTGAAAGCCGAAAAGCCGACCACCTTCGTGTCTGCTTAGAAGAGGATGTACAGTTCCAGCAAGTAACTAATGGGTTTGAGTGCTATCGCTTTACTCATTGCTGTCTTCCCGAATTAGACCGCAGTGACATTAATCTCCAAACAACCTTCCTAGGCAAAAATCTCGATGCCCCACTTCTGATTTCTTCCATGACCGGAGGAACCGAATTGGCAAGGCTAGTCAACACTCGGTTAGCAACTGTTGCTCAACGCTACCGATTGGCAATGGGAGTTGGTTCGCAACGAATTGCTCTTGAACAGCCCCACTTAGGCTCTACCTTCTCCGTGCGCTCAGTCGCTCCTGACATTCTCTTGTTCGCGAACTTGGGTGCTGTCCAGCTGAATTATGGATGTGGTCTAGACGAGTGCTTGCATCTTGTTAACTCACTAGAAGCAGATGCACTCATCCTGCATCTTAACCCCTTGCAAGAGTGCGTGCAATCGCACGGAGACAAGAATTTCCGGGGGCTGTTGAGTAAAATTGCCAAACTTTGTCAGCAATTACCCGTTCCCGTTGTTGTCAAAGAAGTGGGAAATGGAATTTCAGGAGTCATGGCGCAAAAGTTAATTGATGCGGGAGTGACAGCAATTGACGTAGCAGGATCTGGTGGAACCTCATGGGCAAAAGTGGAAAGCTTCCGGGCTAAAGATCGCAAGCAGCGCCGTTTGGGACAAACTTTTGGCGACTGGGGGTTGCCTACCGCTGAGTGTCTGAACTCCATCCGCGCAGTCGCGCCAACAATTCCCTTGATTGCTTCTGGTGGGCTACGCAATGGATTGGACGTGGCTAAGGCGATCGCCTTAGGTGCAGATCTAGCAGGTTTAGCCCGACCTTTTCTGGAAGCCGCCGTAGAATCGGAAGCCGCCGTCGATGAGTTGGTTGAAGTTCTGATTGCTGAACTCGAAACAGCATTATTTTGCACTGACAATGCAACCCTACTAGAACTAAAAAATTCTGGTGCGCTGCAACGTTTCACTACAGGTCCAGCACCCGCAAGCTAAATTGCTACAGTACTTCTTGGCTAAGGCTAAAACTATGCTGAAGTTTTCTATTGAATTTCGACCCCCTATCCCTCCTGGCAAAACTTTAACTATAGGTACCTTGGGACCTAGTGGTAGTAGCAGCGACTATGCTTCTAGTTATATTATCAACCAATTGCAAACAGAGCAATTTACCGCAACAACTCAGTTATTTGATAGTTTTACAGATGTCAAGGAGGCTTTACAGCAACAAAAGGTAGATATAGCTCTGATTCCCCATGCTTACCAACGAATTAATGAATTTTACATGGAGTCAAGTTTTGACTTGGGCTTCATTTTTGTCTGTCCTACTCCAGTTTATGGATTGGCTAAGCAGAAAGGTAAGTCGGTGAATTGGGAAAGATGTAGAATTGTTACCCATCCTGCTCCTCTACCTCTATTGTCGAAACTTTTACCAGATTTTATAGACCCAGCAACAATTCAAGTGGAGTTTTCTCCTGCTACTAGTGATGCAGCGCTTCAAGTCAAGCATGGTTTAGCGGATTTGGCTATTACTAATGAGAAAGCTGTTCACATCTACGATTTGGAATTTATTTCCATCTATGGAAGCATTCCCATGAGTTGGTCAATTTTTTATAAAAAATGAGAATACAGCAATGTCTATATTTTTTCCGCAGCCAAAAACCATAAAAATTAATTCAGATGTAGAATTAATAGCATTTCAATGTCAAGACACTGTTGTTCAATTAGTCTCTCTTGCTCCTGGAGCAACTTTTGAATTGCATCAACATCCTGAGAGCCAAATGGGCATGATAATCTCTGGTCATTTGGAAATGAACATCAACGGCACCAAAGAAATTCTAGAACCACTTCAGCAAGTTTATGTTGCCAACTCCCATGTTCCTCATGGTTCTGTAAATACTTTTCCAGAAACAGCACTGGTATTTGATGTAAAACGCTTAATAACTTCCTTACCATCACAGAAAACTGACGAGGTTTTCTTCAACGTATCCCCCAAAAAAGATGAAATCACAGATTTCCCATCCCAGTCTGTCGTTGCTTCTTGGTTTGAGATTGTCATCTCCCAAATCCCTCCAGGAGAAAAAATACCAATCCACCAATCCGCTAGCGAACAAATGGGAATACTCCTCAATGGTCAGTTAATGATGACGGTGGGAGAAGATCGGCAGCAGTTAGAATATGGTAAAATTTACTACGCTCCTGCAAATGTCCTTTATGAAGGATACAATCCCTCTGGTGAAGCAGTATCTTTGATTGAAATTTTGATTCCGCCTCGTCAGAGCAAGGCTTCATAAAGGAGTATTAATTATGGATTTAGGATTAACAGGTAAAGTGGCGTTAGTGACAGGAGCGAGTGCTGGGATTGGTTATGCTGTAGCCCAAAAATTGGCAGCAGAGGGTTGTCAGTTAATAGTTTGTGGTAGAAATTCAGACCGACTAGAACAAGTCTATCAAAGTTTAATTCACTCTCAAGCAAAAGTCATTACTTTCTGTGCTGACGTTCAAAATGCTACTGACTCTCAAGAATTAGTGCAGTCAGCTCTCAAACAATTTGGGAGAATTGATATTCTGGTTAATAATTCAGAAGGAGCTAAATTTTCCAGCGTTGCAGTAGAGAACCTATCTGATGAAGATTGGGCAACTGTCTTTGAAGGCAAATTAATGGGCTACATCCGCATGACCAATTTGGTGCTACCTACTATGAAAAATCAGAAATGGGGTCGGATCGTAAATATTGTTGGGACATCAGGGAAAGAACCTTCTGGTCGTCTGATCAAATCTGGGGTGGCGAATGCAGCGTTAGTCAATTTCACAAAAGCTGTTGCAACGCAAGTTGCTAAGTGGAATGTTTTGATTACCTGTGTTAATCCTGGAATTATTGATACGCCAAGGCATAGAGAATATCTAGAAGTATTTGCCGAACAGGAAGGGAAGACAGTTGATGTCATTAAGTTCGGGATGGATAACGCCATTCCTCTAGGTCGTCGCGGTTTTTCTAGTGAGGTAGCTAATTTGGTTGCTTTTCTTGCATCTGAATGTGCTAGCTATATCACGGGTGTAACTATTCCAGTAGATGGTGGATTGTCTTCATCTGCTTTTTAAGTACACGTTTGCACAAATTCGTATTTTTATATATTTGTGTAGGGTGGGCAAAGCTCGCGCCCGCTCAGGAGTGTAAGTAAAAAAAAACGAGGATCTCTTCTCTTCCTTCGTGTCTTCGCGGTTCAAAACAAATTTTAAACCGCGAAGACACGTTCGCGATAGCGAAGCGTTAGCGACGAAGGAGCGTCAGCGTCTCCCCTTGGGAGAAGGACGCAAAGGTAAAATCTCGAAAATTGAATAAAATTTTCTAAGTTTTTGAGCCACCAAGACGCGGGCTAGGTGGGCAATGCCCACCCTACGAAATCTTGCTTGAGAATTTATAAATCCAGAAAGATAAATTGTAAAGGCATAGAGAATTCTTAAAAAAAACACAAAAATGGCAGTCGTACAAAAGCAAAATAAAGATATTGAATCCATCTACCCCCTTTCGCCAATGCAGCAGGGGATGCTTTTCCATACGCTTTATCACCCAGAATCAAGAATATATTTTGAACAGTTTCGCTTCACTCTTCACGGTTCTCTCGAACCCGGTGCGTTTGAGCAGGCTTGGCAACAGTTGATAGATCGACACTCGGCTTTGCGGACTCTTTTTGTTTGGAAGAACCGCAAAGAGATGCTTCAAGTGGTGCGTAAAGGGGTTGATGTCCCTTGGACTAATTTAGATTGGCGCTCGTTCTCCCCCCAAGAGCAGCAAGCACGTCTCGATTCTTTCTTGAATTCGGATAGAGAACAAGGTTTTGAACTTGACAAAGCTCCCCTAATGCGCTTTGTTCTGATTCGGGTAGCTGATGAGACTTACCAGTTTGTCTGGAGCTTTCATCACATCCTGCTTGATGGCTGGAGTTGGCCCATTCTGTTCAAAGAACTCTTTGCTTTCTACGAGTCCATAAAGAACGGTCAAGAGTTGTATTTAGCCCCAACTCGCCCTTACCGAGACTACATTATTAGTTGGTTGCAGCAGCAAGACCTGAGTCAAGCAAAGGCGTTCTGGCAGCAAAATCTTGAGGGTTTCACTGCCCCTACCCCAATGGTAGTTGAGCGAGCAGTAGGACAGAGTCCTGACCAAAAGCAAATCCATATTCGACATCAGCATTTATCAGCTGAGGCAAGTGCTACTTTAAAGTCTTTCGCGCAACAACATCATCTCACGCTTTCTACCTTAGTACAAGCAGCTTGGGCGTTGTTACTAAGTCGCTACAGTGGCGAATCAGACGTGGTTTTTGGGTACACTGTCAGTGGTCGCCCTCCTGCTTTACCTGGCGTAGAGTCAATGGTAGGGTTGTTTATCAATACTCTACCCGCACGGGTGCAAATAAGCGAAACAACAGATGTGCTAACTTGGTTGAAGCAGTTGCAACAGCAGCATCTAGAACGGGAGCAGTATTCCTACACCCCACTGGTAGATATTCAGGGCGTGAGTGAAATTCCTCGGAATCAGCCCCTGTTTGAAAGCATTGTCGTTTTTGAAAACTATCCTGTAAATGCAACCTTGCAGGAACTCCCCGGAAACTTGAAAATAGGCGATCGCCTTGCCATTGGGCAGACGAATTATCCCCTGACAGTGGTTGCAATTCCCGGCAATGAACTGGTGGTGAAAATCAACTACCATCAGGACCGCTTTGATGCCGACACCATTGACCGCATGGCGGGTCATTTCCTGACCCTGTTGGAGGGAATTGCCGCGAACCCCCATTGTACCACAGGTGAACTACCGATACTGACCCAAGCAGAGCAGCATTTACTCCTGGTAGAGTGGAATGCTACCTCTGCAGCACATCCCATAAATTACTGCATCCATCAGTTATTTGAGGAGCAAGTAGAAAAAAACAGGAATGCTGTAGCTGTAGTCTGCGACAACCGACAATTGACCTATATACAGTTAAACCAACGGGCAAATCAGTTAGCGCACCACCTGCAACGCTTGGGTGTCAAACCAGATGTACCCGTAGGCATTTGCGTGGATCGCTCACCAGAAGCAGCAATTGCCATATTAGGCACTCTCAAGGCTGGGGGAGCTTGTGTCCCGCTCGATCCCAACTATCCTCCAGAGCGTTTAGCTTTCATGCTCAACGATTCTCGCGCACCAGTCGTCTTGACTCAACAGCGATGGAAATCACTACTTAAGAGCGACTTATCGCACCAGATCATTCTGTTAGATGAAGATTGGGACGAAATCGGTAAAGAATCTGATACCAATCCTAATGTTGAAGTAGGAGCTACTCATTTAGCTTACGTTATATATACCTCTGGGTCTACCGGAACTCCTAAAGGCACTCTTGTCCCCCATCGATCGCTTACCAACTTAATAGAACACCATCAAGCGAAGATGGCAACAGGTGTTGATGTTCTCCAGTTTGCCTCCCTCAGTTTTGATGTCAGCTATCACGAAATCTTTGTGGCGTGGTGCTTTGGAGGCACGCTGTATATGGTTCCTGAAGACGATCGCAAAGATTTGGAGAAATTAATCCAATTACTTGCCACCGAACCAATAGCTAAAGTTATCCTCCCAGTCACCCTTTGGCAGCAATTAGCAGAAATCTACGGCGAAGAGGAACATCTGTTTCAGAATATTCGGGAGGCGATCGCCTGTGGGGAACAACTCCAGATTACGCAACCAACGATCAAGCTGTTTAAGCGTCTGGAAAATTGTACGCTTTACAATTTCTACGGTCCCACGGAAGCAGATTTAGTTACAGCTTATACCTTTAGCCCCAACCCGGATGAGTGGCCTATTTATCCACCAATTGGTAAGCCCGCCGTCAACGTGCAAGTTTATCTGTTAGATCGCGATCGCCAACCCGTTCCCATTGGCGTTCCGGGGGAACTCTACGTTAGCGGTGATGGTTTGGCGCAAGGCTACCTCAACCGCCCGGATTTGACAGACCAAAAATTTATCCCAAATCCTTTGTTCTCAAGCCCTCACTCCGCCTTACAGCACCCCTCGACCAACTTTGGTCGAGGTGTTGGGGGTGAGGGGCGTCTTTACAAAACCGGAGATTTAGCACGCTACCTACCGGATGGCAACATTGAGTTTTTGGGACGGATAGACGATTTGGTAAAAATCCGGGGCTTCCGCGTTGAACTTGGAGAAGTGGAAGCTTTGCTGAGCAAACATCCCCAGATTAACCAAGCAGTTGCTAAAGTCTGTGGGGAAAGTGCAAGAGAAAAATACTTAGTGGCTTACTTCGTACCAATTCAAGGACAGACAGTCACCATTGAACAACTACGCACTTTTGTGACTGAGCAACTGCCAGATTATATGATTCCGTCTGCTTTTGTACAAATGGAATCTTTCCCCCTAACACCCAACGGTAAGGTAAACCGTCGCGTTCTACCAGAACCGACAACAAGCCGACCGGAATTAAGTCAAACTTTTGTTGAACCGCGCACTCCGAGTGAAGAAATTTTGGCTGGGATCTGGAGAGATGTTTTGGGGTTAGAACAAGTTGGCATTTACGATAACTTCTTTGATTTGGGAGGACATTCTTTAAACGCAACCCAAGTTATTTCTTTGACGCGCAAAGCATTTGGGATCGAATTGCCGCTGTTGAGTTTGTTTGAGTCTCTGACAATTGCTAGTTTAGCCAAAAGGATCGAAACAGCTAGTCAGCAAGCGTTTGTCGATCTGGTGCCACTTCAGAAACAGTCATCACCCAATGGGGTAGTACCAATCTCCCTCACCCAGCTAGAGTTTTGGTTTTTTGACTCTTTGTATCCTGGGAATTCTATCTACAATCTCCCTCTAGTGTATCGCGTCACGGGTGCGCTTTCCGTCAACGCATTCGAGGAGAGCTTGAGGGAAATTGTTCGGCGGCACGAAACCTTGCGAACGACTTTTAAGAGTGTTGACGGACAAGTGGTTTATGCGATCGCTCCTGAACCCGTGTTTGACTTTGCGATCGTAGACTTGCAAGAACTTCCCGAAACTGAGCGCGAAACTCAAGCCATACGACAAGCCCAGTCAGAAGTTCAACAGCCTTTTGATTTGGCAAAAGGACCATTACTGCGCAGCAAGCTTTGGCGTTTGGGTGAGACAGAGTATTTGTTCGTTTTAGTGACACATCATATTGTCGCTGACGGTTGGTCTTTTAGTGTCCTCACCCAAGAATTAGCTACTCTTTACGATTCCTTTTCTCAGGGAAAACCCTCGCCACTTCCAGAGTTACCCATCCAATATGCAGACTATGCTGTTTGGCAGAGACAGTGGTTGCAAGAGCAAGTCTTGGCATCTCAGCTTGAGTTCTGGAAACAGCACTTAGGCGTTACCCCTCCTGTATTGAAGCTACCTCTCGATCGCGATCGCCCGCCAATGCGAACCTTTAAAGGTGCGCGTCAACCGATAGTTCTCTCTCAAAACTTAAAGTCGGCACTTAAGGCGCTGAGTCAGCAGGAAGGCGTAACCCTGTTTATGACTTTGTTAGCAGCCTTCAATACATTACTCTTTGCCTACACCGGACAGCAAGACATTATTGTCAGCAGTACCGTTGCTAACCGCACCAGCGTGGAAACGGAACGACTAATTGGTTTCTTTGTCCACTTACTGCCCTTTTGTACGAACTTAGGGGGGAATCCAAGCTTTCGCGAACTCCTGCGTCGGGTGCGCGAAGTAGCTTTAGGGGTTTATACTCACCAAGAAATGCCTTTCATTAAACTTGTGGAACACCTCAAGCCAGTAAGAAACCCCAGCTACACGCTACTGGCTCAGGTGATGTTTGTCTTCTTTAATACTCCAGAAGATGATTTAAAACTTTCAAATCTGACCTTAAAGGAGAAGTGCATCGAAAGGGATACAATGGATATAGCAGAGTTTGATTTAAACCTATCACTGCAAGAAACATCAGCAGGAATTGAGGGTGCTCTGATCTACAAAACCGACTTGTTTGATGCTAGCACCATCGAGCGGATGGTCGAGAATTTTCAAACTTTGCTCGAATGCATCGTCACCAATCCTGACCAACCTCTGGCTGGACTTCCCTTACTATCTGAAAGTCCAAGCTTGTCTTCTTCAAATTCACAATCCCCAGTACTGAAGAAAAACTTTGACGCGAGGGAGTGTGTTGCACCTTGCAACCCCACTGAAGCAGTCGTGCTCGCTATCTGGAAAGATGTTTTAGGGCTTGAGCAGATAGGTACTCAAGACAACTTCTTTCACCTTGGAGGCTGTTCTGCTCAAGCCCTCCAAGTAATGTATCAAATACAACAACATTTTCTAGTAGAGCTTCCCTTGCGCTACCTGTTTAATAAACCTACTATAGCCCAGCTAGCAGAAGTAATAACACACTTATGATGTAATAGCGTACCACTTGTAGGGTGGGTATTCTTCGCGTTCTTCGTGTCTTCGTGGTTAAAAAATATTTTTGAACCACGAAGACACGTTCGCGAAGCGTCTCCCCTTGGGATCAGGTCAAATGTCGAAAATTGGCTTTTATTTTCTAGCGTTTTGAGCCACCTAGGCGCGGGCTAGGTGGGCAATGCCCACCCTACTAACCGAGCAAAACAAACTTATGATGCAATATCGCAGATTTGGGCGTACAGAATTACCGATACCAGTCTTTTCGTGTGGTGGTATGCGCTACCAGTATACTGAGTTTGAGGAGCTTTCTTGGTCAAAAATTCCCCATGAAAATCAACAGAATCTAGAATCTACCATTCACCGTTCCCTGGAAGTTGGCATCAATCACATCGAAACTGCCCGAACGTATGGGACTTCTGAGATGCAATTAGGCGCAATTTTGCCTAAGTTTCCCAGAGAAAAAATTCTTGTGCAGACTAAAGTCTGTCCTACACCTGATCCTGAAGACTTCCGCTGTTTGTTCGAGAAATCTTTAGCTTGCTTAGGGTTAGATTACATTGATTTATTAACACTGCATGGCATTAATGACTACCAACAGCTTGAGTATAGCATTCGTCCCGATGGCTGTCTCAATCTAGCGAGGCAGTTGCAAGCTCAGGGTAAGGTACGGTTTATTGGCTTTTCCACCCATGCTCCGACGGACTTAATTGTCAAAACCATTGAGACTAATCTGTTTGAATATGTAAACCTACACTGGTACTACATTAATCAAATCAACTGGTTAGCCATTGAAGCCGCGACTCGTCACGACATGGGGGTGTTTATCATTAGCCCATCCGATAAAGGTGGTATGCTCTACAAACCTCCACAAAAGTTAGTAGACCTGTGCTACCCTTTAAGCCCGATGGCTTTTAACGATTTGTTTTGTTTGAGTCATCTCCAAGTGCATACCCTCAGCTTGGGTGCATCCAGACCATCAGATTTTGACGAACACCTGAAGGTTATAAACCTTTTGGATCGAGCAGATGAAATTTTACCACCAATTTTAAACTGTTTGGAAAAAGAGGCGATCGCCCAACTGGGAGAAGACTGGTATCGCACTTGGGATGTTGGTTTGCCCACCTATAAGGAAACCCCAGGTGAGATTAATATTCCAGTTATCTTATGGTTGAGGAATTTAGCGATCGCCTATGATATGTTTGACTATGCCAAGAGGCGTTACAACCACTTAAATAATGCAGATCCCTGGTTCCCTGGTGTCACAGCAGAGCGAGTCAGCGAATTTGACATGAGGCATTGTCTGCATCATAGTCCCCATGCTGACAAAATACCAGCTTTGTTAAAAGATGCCCATAGGTTGTTGGGTAACTGCTCACCTCAATAGGTATGAAAAAATTGATAATTTTTACTGCTTTAGTGGTGATAACAGCGATAGCACTGATTAGCTACAACCAAGTTAACTTAAAAATCAAAGCGACACCAGTATCTCAGATGGTTGTTAGTTATCCGACTGACCCCAAAACCTTTAATCCAGCTTTAATCGTAGAATCAGCTTATATTTTGAACTACACTTATGAAGGGCTAGTTAAAGAAAATGGGCGGGGAGAAATTGAACCCGATCTGGCGAAATATTGGGAAACTTCTCAAGATAATAAAAAAATTATTTACACTCTCAGAAAAGAGCTAAAGTGGTCAGATGGAAAACCACTAACCGCAGATGATGTGGTTTTTACTTATAACGAAATTTACCGTAATCCAGCTATTCCTACTTATGCTAGAGATTTCTTCAGAATTGGTAAAAATCGCACCTTTCCCACTGTGCGAAAACTTGATGATTTGCGAGTTGAATTTACATTACCCGAACCATTTGCCCCATTTATTCGCGCTACAAAACTAGAAATTTTACCGGAACATGCCTTGCGGGAAGCAGTCAACACAAAAGACACTGAAGGCAGACCTAAATTTCTGTCAACTTGGGGAACTGATACTCCGCCAGAAAAAATTATTGTCAACGGTCCTTATACCATAGAATCTTATACTCCGAGCCAGCGGGTAATTTTCCGAAAAAATCCTTATTACTGGCGCAAAGATGCTCAACGCAATTCGCAGCCTTATATCGAGCGCGTGATTGGGCAAATTGTTGATAATAATGATACCTCTTTAATACAATTTCGCTCTGGGGGATTGGATTACATCGACGTTAATCCTGACTATTTTTCCTTATTGAAACATGAAGAAAAAAAAGGGAAATTTACCATCTACAATGGCGGTCGTTTTGTAGGAACAACGGTTATTACTTTTAATCTCAACAAAGGAAGCAGGAATGGCAAACCGCTGGTCGATCCAATAAAATCTCGTTGGTTCAATACAGTACAATTTAGACAAGCAGTTGCCTATGGAATTGATCGCCAACAAATACTTAACAACATATATAAGGGGTTGGGCGAACTGCAAAATTCGCCGATTGCTGTACAGAGCAATTATTATCTCCCTGTGCAAGCAGGTTTAAAGGTCTATGAATACAATCCGCAGAAAGCGAAAGAATTACTTCTAAAAGCAGGGTTTAAATACAACAATGAAGGTCAGTTATTAGATGATCGGGAAAATCAGGTGCGTTTTACCCTCATGATAAATGCTGGCAACAAAGTATTGGACGCGATGGGAGTGCAGATAAAACAAGACTTGGGGAAAATTGGCATATCTGTTGATTTGAATCCCTTAGGTACTAGCCTTTTCCTCGAAAAACTGACTCGTACTTTCGATTGGGAGTGTCAATTGCTTGGTGTTGCTGTCGGTGAGGAACCGAATGATTGGACTAATATTTGGTTACCTGAAGGTGGTTGGCACTTTTTCAATCAGAAATCCCAAGCAGGACAAACGCCGATCGCGGGGCATGTGGTGGCAGACTGGGAACAGAAAATTGGCGATCTCTACATTCAAGCAGCCTCTGAGTTGGACGAAGCAAAGCGCAAAGCTATCTATGCAGAAACTCAACGAATTACTCAAGAGTATCTGCCGTTTATCTATTAATGAGATCGGATGTTTCTACCTAAAAAATTATGGTCTTCCCAAGAATTTAATTTCTCAAGTGTTTGCACAAGCCAAGTGGTTTTTTGCACTGCCACAGGAAGAAAAAAACCAGATCGCTTTGGTTCCAGGAACTAATTGCGGATATGTAGGTAGATGGAATGAGAGAAACTTAAATGAGTCATTGATGTTGAGTACAGAAATTTTCCCAGAGAAAGTTGGTATTGGCAGCGATGCAATTGAAGCACCCATTCAATGGCTCAAAGGGCAGACCGAGTTTCGTGAAGTTTTGTGGCAATCTTTCACTGCTTGTCACTCCATGGGCTTGAGAGTACTCCAAGCATTTGCGATCGCCTTGAAACTGCCAGAAACCTACTTTACAGATTTACATTCTCAGCAAAATCACCACGAGGTTTTGCATTATTATCCAGCTCTTGTCCAGCCTCCGAAACCAGAACAAACTCGCTTTGACGATCATACTGATTGGGGGAGTATCACCTTCCTATTTCAGAATGGAGAAGGGCTAAAGGTGTACACAAATACTGGAGAGTGGATCTTAGCTCCCGCAATTCCTGATACAGTTTTGGTAATGATAGCAAATCTCATGCAGCGGTGGACAAACGATAAGTTAAGTGCCACAAAACATGGAGTTTCAAATCCATCTGAATTCCATAGCGCCAACGAAAGATATTCATTGGCATATTTGTTGGCTCCCAATTACAATGCCGAAATTACCTGCATTGAAAGTTGTCTAGGGGCAAACGAATCTCCCAAATATGCACCGATTCTTACAAGTGAATATTACAATCTAAAATAAAGAAACTCTGATGATAAAAAAAGGGAACTCTTAACAGGGAACAGGGAACAGGAAAAGAAAAAAAATGCGCGTTGTGGTTGACAACCCACTTCAAAAAATCTGGACGATCGTTCTGGCGCAAGCGCACTCGTCTAGGGGGTCCTTTTTTTTCAATCCCACGGCGCACATCCGTGGGATGCACTGTTAAGAGTTCCCTGTTCCCTCTGAATCATGGAAACAAGAATTTGAGTTAGGTGAAATCCTTAATTAACACAGGAGGCTGTAGTTTACATGCAGATACCTATCATTGACTTCCATCCCTTTATTGTTGGTGACACTGTTGCAAAAGAGGCGGTTGCTGACCAAATCTCTCGCGCTATTCATGAGATTGGATGTTTCTACATAAAAAATTCTGGTCTGCCAAATAATTTAATTTCTCAAGTGTTTGCACAAATCAAGTGGTTTTTCGCACTGCCACAAGAGGAAAAGAACCAGATACCTATGGTTGCAGACGGCACTAGTCGCGGATACATTGCTCAATGGAAGGAGGAGTTGTTAAATGAGTCCTTTATTTTTAGTAAAGAAATTTTTATAGATGAAGTTGGTGTTGGCAGCTATGCAATTGAAGCACCTAATCACTGGCTTAAAGGTCAGCCTGAGTTTCGTGAAGTGTTATGGCAATCTTACAGTGCTTGTCATGACGTTACAACAATTTTACTCCAAGCATTGGCGATCGCCTTGAAACTACCAGAGTCCTACTTCACAGATTTACATTCCGAGCAAAATCACAACGCACTTTTGCATCACTACCCAAGCCTTGTCCAGCCTCCGAAACCAGGACAAACTCGCTTTGATGAACACAGTGATTTGGGCAGTATCAGCTTGCTATTTCAAGATGAAACAGGAGGGCTACAGGTTTGTACAACTTCTGGAGAATGGATTGCAGCGCCTTCAATTCCTGATACAGTTCTGGTGATCGTAGCGGATTTAATCCAGCGATGGACGAACGATAAGTTCCGCGCTACAAAACATCAAGTTCCACTTCCAGCCGAATTCCATAGTGCCAACCAAAGGTACTCATTTGCCTTTTTTGCGTCTCCCAATAACGATGCCGAAATTACCTGCATTGAGAGTTGCTTAGACCCAGGCGAATTGCCAAAATATCCACCAATAACTACAAATGAATATTTCAACCAAAAAAGTGGTAAGTAGGTATGGAACAGATAAAAGAACTTGACAAAAAAGGATTGCGTGAATTTGGACTCATTGGCGGTTCCATAGTGGCAGTTTTATTCGGCTTTCTACTACCAGTTATACGCAATCATTCCTTGTCAGTTATCCCTTGGGTGATTGCTGGAGTTCTCTGGGTTTGGGCAATAGTCGCACCCGCGACTTTAAATCTTGTTTACCAAATCTGGATGAGGATTGGACTTGTTTTAGGTTGGATACAAACACGTATTATTTTAGGGGTTATATTTTATGCAATGGTTACCCCAATGGGACTGATGAGGCGGCTGTTGAATCGAAACCCAATGATGCGACGCTTCGATCCAAACTTGCCCACTTATCGCCAATTGAGCAAGTTAAGAACTAGAGAAAGTATGGAGAGACCATTCTAATGCTAAAAGACACTTTGGATTTTCTCAAAGACCTTGTTCTATTTCTTAAAGAACAAAAAAACTACTGGTTGATTCCCCTCATTGTTACCCTGGTATCCTTGGGGGCGCTCATTGTATTCGCTCAATCTTCTGCGATCGCGCCGTTCATTTACACTCTTTTTTAACAAATATGACTGAATTAATCACGAAATTGAAGTCGTGGGGACAAAAGTTATTGCTGATGGTGAGCGGCGTTATTGCTGGAATTTTGATAATAGAAACATTCGCCATCTCTACGGGGTTCGCTGTTCCTAAAATGTTTACGCTGACCCATAGATATTATTATGATTTTGTGCAGCCGGATGCTCAACTTGGCTTCAAGCCTAAACCAAATCTGAGAAATTTTGAAGTCAATCTAGGTGATGTAAAAGAAATTGTTAATACAGATAGTTATGGCTTTCCCAATTTAGGAAAAGATTACACCCAATCTAATTTATATTTTGTGGGAGATTCTATGACATGGGGACTATGGATAGAGAAAGAAAAAATATTTTCCCGACTCATAGAATTAGAAATCAAGCAACCTGTTATTAAATTGGCAGTACCTAGTTATGGATTTGAACAGTATGAAGTTCTATTTCGGGATTGGGTGGTCAAATATAAACCCAAGACCGCCGTTTTATCTATATATCCCAATGACTTAGATAAACTCTCTCCCCAGACGGTGCAAAATTTCTATCAAGTCCATAGGTTGAACGAATATGAGTCATTACCTTGGTATAAAAAGTCATTTTTATATCAATTAATTTTCAAATTGAACAAAAAACAAAACATCATAGAACTCCCAGGTGCCAATAAAAAAGCCAGAAATGGTTTGATTTTATATGATAAACAGATGAGTATTTATAAGATATTAGGTGTAGGCAAAGATTATCTAACATCTCATGCTAATATCCAGGTCGAAGCAGCACTTGAACAGATTACTGACTTGACAAAAGAAAATAAAGTTAAGCTGTTTGTCTTTCTTATTCCCTCAAAAGAATCAACTTATATCAAGGATTATGCCGAGTTGTTTCCCGATGATGTTAAGTATCTTGAAAGTGAACAAATCGGTTATGAAAGATTATGCCAGTTGGCGAAGTCGAAGGGTGTTACTTGCGTCGATTTGACCTCGCAATTTCGGCAGCATGGTGAGGAAGAAAAGCTATATTTCGATAACGATTGTCATTGGAATATCGCTGGGCATAAGCTGGCTGCCCAGTTAATATTAGATACCTTGAAGCAGGAAGAAGGGGTAGATTTGACGACCGATATAACAGCCAAAACGAGCATGAACCAATTTTATTACATAGCAAATCATCAGGTAAAATAAGTGGAAACCTCGCAATTATTAGCAAAAGCAAATCCCCCGACTTGGTTAAAAATTCTGGTAATCAGCCTCATCGGGTTAGGCATTTTCTTTCGCTTTGCCCATTTGGGACAAAAAGTATATTGGTTTGATGAAGCTTTTACTTCTATAGCAATTTCTGGTCACACAGTACCACAGCTACAACAAGAAGTCATTAATGAGCATGTCAGTTCTGTTGCCATATTGGACAAATATCAACACATTAACCCAGATCGAGGAGTGGGTGATACAGTAAGCTACTTAATGATCTCAGACCCGCAACATCCGCCTTTATATTACGTAATGGCAAGATTGTGGGCGCAAGTATTTGGGGATTCGCCTGCGGGGGTGAGGAGTTTATCAGCAGCGATCGGTCTGTTGATATTTCCGAGTGTGTATTGGCTGTGTCTAGAGTTATTTGAGTCAAAAGTTGTGGGATGGGTGGCGATCGCAATCATGGCGGTTTCTCCCTTAGAAATTTTCTTTGCTCAAGAAGCACGACCATATTGTCTGTGGATGGTCACAATTCTAGTATCAAGTGCTGCCTTATTGCGAGCTATCCGACGGGAAACTAGAGTTAGTTGGGCTATGTATGCTCTCACCTTAGCCTTAGGGTTTTACACCCATTTATTCACGGTTTTGGTGGCGATCGCTCATGGCATTTATGTAGCTTTCCGCGATCGGTTTCGCTTCAACAAAACTCTGCTGAATTACATTCTTGCAACGACAGTTGCCTGTTTGATGTTTTTTCCCTGGCTGATTGTGTTCCTCACCAACAAGAACATAGCACTACAGCAAACTTCGTGGGCACTAGCTCCATTAAGTAGTAATCCATTGCTCCTTATTGGTATTTGGCTGAGTCGGATTAGCCGAATATTTTTTGATATTAATTTGGGTTCAGAAACTTATTGGTTTGACAGTTTAGCGTCAGAGAGTCCCTTACTCTATAATATAACTTCGATAATCTTCTGTTTATTATTTATCAGTTATCTCATCTATTTTTTTAGTAAAAACGCTTCCAGAAAGACGAGTTTATTTGTCGGCTTATTAGGAGGAGTTCCTGGTCTATCAATGCTCTCGTTTAATTTAATTTTTGGAGGAATTCACTGCATTTATTATCGGTATCAGTTACCTTTATTTCTCAGTATACAAATTGCTGTTGCTTATGTCTTAGCTTTCTATCTGTTCTTGGAGAAGACCGGGCAGCAAAAAGTCGGGCAATTCATGATGCTTGCATTCCTCATCGCTGGACTGTTTTCTGATGTCAGCATGTTTAGAACAGAGAATTGGTGGGTACAAACATATGGCAAAACTTTCAAAGAAGCAGCTCAACTGATTAATCAATCTGAGAGTCCTTTACTGGTAAGTAGCGAACCTATGTCTAGTTTGGGAATAGCCCTAACCCTCAGTCATAGTTTAGAACCAAAAGTCCCCTTACTTCCAGTACACCTCGATCATCATTTGATACTTCCGCAAGAGTACAAAAATATCTTCATTCTTGATGTGAATAATACTTTTATCCAGCAAATACAGCAGGATAAAACCTATTCCATAAAAGTGATTGACCCTCATCTAGACTTTTGGCAAATAGAAAAAATTAAGTAATAGTAAAGAATGAAAATTGCCTTTTTCGATTATCCTTGGACTATTGCCGAGCCACCAACCAGTGGGTCGATATGTCTATATTCTTATCAGTTGGGGCGTCGCTTAGCTCGCTCTAATGAGGTGATTTTTTATGGTTCAAAAGCTCCACACCATCAGGAATTAGAATACTACAAAGAAGGAATTCTTTATCGAAGAATTCCAGAGAGCTTTATCGATAAATTATTGGAACCATTGAACCTACTTGATAGCAGGCAAATCTCTAATCCTAAACGTCCCTTCTTTGCTTCCAAATTATATTACTTGGGATATTATTTGCAGGTGGCTAAGGATATACAGTTACAGCAGTGTGATGTTGTCCATATCCACCTTGTCTCTCAATTCGTTCCTCTCATCCGAGCCTTTAATCCTAAAGCAAAAATTGTTTTAAATATGAATTCCGAGTGGCTGACGCAGCTCGATCCGGTGATGATTGAACGGCAAATCAGGCAAGTTGATATAGTAATTGGATGTAGTGAGTACATCACTAGTAAAATCCGTAATAAATTTCCTCAAATTCAGAGCAAAACTATTTTCAGTGGTGTAGATGTTGAGCATTTTGCTCCCACCACTGACTACAGCAAGACAAAGGAAAATGGTATTAAACAATTACTGTTTATTGGTAGAATATCACCAGAAAAAGGGATACATATCTTACTAGAAGCCTTTAATAAGGTCGTGTTACATTATCCCGACGTGCAGCTTAAACTAGTAGGTCCAGAAAATGCTATACTGCCTTGGGAAATGCTTAATAAAGAAGACCCCTATGTTCTGGATTTAATTCCGTTTTATAAAGGAAATTATAGTTCGCAATTACGGAATATACTTTCTGCAAATGCAGCCAGTTCTGTATTTTTTCAAGGACTAGTAAAACACTTCAAGTTAATCGAATATTATCAACAAGCAGATATTTTTATCTTCCCATCCGTGTGGAACGAGCCATTTGGAACGCCAATTATCGAAGCTATGGCTATGGAATTGCCTGTCATTGCTACTCGCAGTGGCGCTTTTCCAGAACTTGTGGAAGAAGGAAAGACAGGTTTATTGGTTGAACGAGGTGACGCTGATGCCTTAGCTGAGGCAATTTTGTACTTACTGAGGAATGAAAATATTAGCAAAGCTATGGGAAAAGCTGGACGTCAGCGGGCGGTTGAAAAGTTTTCTTGGGATCAACTGACTGAAAGTCTATTTGACCAGTATAAAAAAATTTGTGAGAACAGTATTGATGATAAAATTAAACCTGAAAAATCGACTCGTTTTGAGTCTTGAATCGACGGTTGTAGGTCAGTTGATTCGCTTTGCAGTAGTGGGTTTAAGTGGGGTATTTTTAGACTTAGGAGCATTCTATCTCTTTCACAACTCATTAGATTTGGCGTTAACTCCGAGTGCAATGCTCTCAACAGAGGTGGCGATCGTTAATAATTTCGTCTGGAACGATCTATGGACATTTGGTGATGTGTCTACTCAGCAACAGTTAAATGCTCAGCGGGTGCAACGTTTTTTCAGGTTTAACCTAATTTGTTTTTTTGGACTAATTTTAAATAGTTTAATTATGAATTTGCTGCTTTATAGATTCGAGGTGAATGAATACATTGCTAAATTGGTGGCGATCGCTTGTGTTGCCCTGTGGAATTTCTGGCTCAACCTGAAGGTGAACTGGCAAGTAACAAAGACAGAAGTATATGTTGTTGGCGATGGGGGGTAGATTAAAATGGCGATCGCTGAAAAAGGAAACAAAAGTCAAAATATTGAATTTATTTACCCCCTTTCTCCCATGCAGCAGGGTATGCTCTTCCATACTCTGTACGAACCAGAATCGGGGGTATACTTCGAGCAGTTCTGTCTGACTCTCTCTGGAAATCTGGATGTTTCAGCGCTTCAGCAGGCGTGTCTTCGAGTGGTGAAACGTCACCCAGTTCTGCGTACCCTTGTTGTTTGGGAAAAGCAGGAAAAGCCACTTCAGATAGTATGTAAGCAGGTAGATTTGCCTTGGAGGAACTATGATTGGCGTTCCTTATCTTCACAAGAACAACAAGACCGTCTAGAAGCTTTCTTACAAGCAGATCGAGTCCAAGGCTTCGCCCTTGACAAAGCTCCGCTTATGCGCTTCACCTTAATCAAGGTGCGAAATGATACTTACGAACTTGTCTGGAGCTTTCATCACCTGCTGATTGATGGCTGGAGCTGGCCAATTCTCTTCAAAGAAGTCTTTGCTTTTTACAATGCCTTAATTAAAAGTAAATATTTATATTTAAATACTCCACGTCCTTACCGGGATTACATAAATTGGTTACAGCAACAAGATTTAAGAGCAGCAGAAGTATTTTGGCGTCAACAGCTCCAAGGCTTTACTAGCCCTACCTCTTTGCTAGTCAATCGGGCTGAGGGAGACAATTCCCACCAGCCAAAAACCTACCACGAGCTGCGCTGCTGTTTATCGGCAACCACAACTGCTGCTTTACACTCTCAGGCACAGCAGCATCATCTGACACTTTCAACCTTCCTCCAAGCAGCTTGGGCACTTCTACTGAGTCGCTACACTGATGAGTCTGTTGTGGTATTTGGCGCAACTGTCTCCGGTCGCCCCCCCACTTTATCCGGAGTGGAATCTATGGTGGGACTATTCATTAATACCCTACCAGTACGGGTGAAAGTACCAACAGAAGCTCCCCTGTTGCTTTGGCTCAAGGAGTTGCAGTCTCAACAGGTAGAACGAGAGCAGTACTCCTGGTGTCCTTTAGTAGAAATTAAGGCTATTAGTGAAGTTCCCAAAGACTTGCCCCTGTTTGAAAGCATCGTGGTGTTTGAGAACTACCCGCAAGATGCGTCTTTATCCAACCCAGGTGGCAGCATACAGATTACTAAACGGCGAGTCATTGAACAAACCAATTATCCGCTCACAGTCATCGCCGTGCCGGGAGGAGAGTTATCCCTACGCATCCTTTATGATGGTAGCCGCTTTGATGGGGAAACGATTAACCGGATGATGGGTCATCTCCAAACTTTGTTAGAGGGTATGGTCGCTAACCCCCATCAGACAGTGGGCGAGATACCCATGCTAACGAATGCCGAGCGGCATCAGCTTTTGGTAGAGTGGAATGATACTCAAAAAGATTATCCCGACAAATGTATCTCTCAGTTGTTTGAAGAGCAAGTGGAACGGACACCGGATGCAGTAGCGGTTTCCTTCCAATCCCAACAACTGACCTACCAGCAGTTAAATTGTCATGCTAACAAGATAGCACACCACTTGCAAACCCTTGGGGTAGGACCAGAAGTGCGGGTAGGGATTTGCATCGAGCGTTCCCTAATGATGGTAGTAGGACTGTTGGCAATCCTCAAAGCGGGTGGTGCTTACGTACCGTTAGATCCGCAATTACCCCAAGAGCGCTTGACTTATATGTTGAGCAATTCTCAAGCTTCGGTGTTGCTGACAAATTCATCCAATGCCTTATCCCATCAACCATTAACAGTAGTTTGTTTGGATACAGACCAGTGCGATTCAGTTAAGGATCGCTGGGGCAAAGAAACCCGGGGCAAAGAAACCCGGTTTCTTGAAGAAACCGGGTTTCTGGGCTGGTGCTTATCTGAACCGTATTGGGATACAGACTCAGAGGTTTTCTGCCAAAACAGTCAGGAAAATCCTGTCAGTGGCGTGACACCAGAGAACTTGGCTTATGTCATTTATACTTCTGGCTCAACCGGAAAACCCAAAGGTGTAGCCATGAGTCACCGTTCCTTGGTTAATCTCCTATATTGGCTCAGGGACAATGAAAGTGCTTCCAGTCGTGCCAAAACCTTGCAATTTGCTTCTATCAGTTTCGATGTCTCTTTTCAAGAAATCTTCTCTACCTGGTGTGACGGCGGAACCTTAGTCTTAATCTCCGAAGAAGTACGAAGAGATACGTTTGCTTTGTTACATCTGCTTGCACAAGAAAAGGTGGAAAGACTGTTTCTGCCCTTCGTCGCCCTCCAGCAGTTAGCCAATATCGCCTCGATTGCTGAATCCTATCCCACTTCTTTGCGTAAGATTATTACTGCCGGAGAACAGTTACAAGTAACTCCAGATCTGGTAACCTTTTTGACAAAACTCCAAAGTTGTACGCTGCAAAATCAATACGGACCAACTGAAAGCCATGTGGTAACAGCTTTTACCTTAAAAAATGCTGCAAGCAGTTGGTCGCCACATCCTCCCATTGGTCGCCCGATTGCTAACACGCAAATCTACATCCTTGACCGCAACCTGCAACCAGTACCAATTGGAGTTACTGGAGAACTACACATCGGCGGTGTCCCTTTAGCAAGAAATTATGTTAATTGCCCAGAATTCACTGCCGAGAAATTCATCCACAACCCCTTTATTATCACCGCAGACGGACAAGGCACTGCTCGCGGCAGGAGGGTTTCCCGACAGAGGCGACGGGCGTTAGGGTTCCCCGGCTTGAAGCATGTGCCGTGCGGATACACGCAGATAGAAAAGACTTTTATCAGCGTCAGGGTGCGTCTGGGTGCGGTTCAAAATTCAAAATTGAATCGCCTCTACAAAACAGGCGATCGCGCTCGATATTTACCTGATGGCAACATCGAGTTTCTCGGTCGGATTGACAATCAAGTTAAGGTGCGGGGCTTTCGCATTGAACTGGGGGAAATCGAAACCGTACTCGCCGCACACCCTCAGGTAAGAGAAGCAGTAGTTATTCACCGAGAAGACCAACCAGGGAACAAGCGCCTAGTCGCCTACATTGTCCCCAAACAACAGCGCCTAGACACTAGCGAACTGCTTTGTTACCTCAAACAGAAGCTACCCGACTATATGCTACCTTCTGCTTTTGTGATGTTGCTGGATGCTCTACCTCTGACCCCCAGTGGCAAGATAGACCGTCGCGCTTTACCAGCACCTTCTGTGAGTAGAGACGTTATCTGTAACGTCAAGACAGTCTCACCCCGTACTGCTACTGAAGAGGTTCTGGCAGGAATCTGGAGCAATGTTTTAGGACTGGAACAAGTTGGTATCTACGACAACTTCTTTGTATTGGGGGGACATTCCTTATTAGCAATGCAAGTCATTTCTCGGTTGCGAGAAACCTTTAAGGTGGAGTTACCCATAAGCTGTCTGTTTGAATACCCTACGATAGTCGAGCTAGATAAGTATATTTTAGAACACCGCCAAAATCCCTTAGGACTGATAACCCCAGCCCTTAAACCAATGTCTAGGGACACAAAATTGCCAATATCCTTGACCCAGTTAGAATTTTGGGTTTTGGCTCAATTGAATCCGGGCATTCCCATCTACAATATTCCACTGGCTTATCGCTTAACAGGTTTACTCAACGTGACTGCTCTGGCGCAAAGCCTCGTTGAAATTGTGCAGCGTCACGAAGCTCTGCGAACTACCTTTGCCATTCTGGACGGGCAAGTGGTTCAGAAAATTGCTCAGCAGCCCATTTTACCATTTTCAGTGGTAGATCTGCGAGAATTTTCTAAATGTAAAACTGAGCGCAAGGCTCAGGCTCGACAACTTGTTACTGAGGAGAAAAACCAGCCTTTCCATCTGGAACAAGATCCCTTATTGCGCGTCAAGCTTCTGCGGCTCTCTGATGCCGAGCATTTGCTCATAGTGACTGTCCATCGTCTCGTTTGTGATGGCTGGTCTGTGGGTGTGTTTTTACAGGAACTGACAAAATTATACGAAGCGTTTTGCAATGGTCAGCCTTCACCACTTCCTGATTTACCCATCCAATATGCCGACTTTGTCCATTGGCAGCAGCAGTGGTTGCAAGGGGTAGGGGCGAACGGCGGTTCGCCCCTACAGACGCAGCTCAACTACTGGAAGCAGCAACTAGGTAGTAGCCCCCTTTTACTACAGCTACCCACTGACCGTCCGCGACCGCCAGTCCCAACTTACCAAGGTGCAAGTCAATGTTTAATCATCCCTAAGAGCCTAACGAATGCCCTTAAGCAGCTCAGTCAACAGCACAATGTCACTCTGTTCGTGACTCTGCTTGCAGCCTTCAAAATATTACTATATTACTACACCGGACAGTCAGACATCATCGTAGGCACTCAAGAAGCCAACCGCCAACAAGTGGAAACTAAAGGACTGATTGGATGCTTCATCAACACGCTACCAATACGCACATACCTAGGGGGGAATCCAAGTTTGAGGGAGTTGCTTTCTCAGGTGCGTGCATGTTTTTTGGCAACCTACGATCTACAGCAATTTCCCTTCACTCAGTTAGTAGAAGCACTACAGCCAAAACCAGACCCGAGTCACTCTCTGTTGTATCAGGTGATGTTTAACTTCTTGCCGACATCAGAGTTGAAACTTTCAAATTTGACTGTCCATTCTTGGCAGATTGAAAGTAAAACAGCAGAGTTTGATTGGGATATTTATCTTCAACAAACAACATTAGGAAGCATTGAAGGCAAATGGTGCTACAAAACCGACTTGTTTGATGCTACTACTATTGCCCGTGCAGTAACTCAGTTTCTGGTGTTGCTTGAACACCTAGTGACCAATCCCGAATGCCGCCTGAGTGACCTTTCCTTACTATTTCAGGGGCATAATTCTGAATGCCGTGCAATGTAGGGTGGACACTGACTTTAAATAGTCCATGAGTAGGGGCGGGGTCACCCCGCCCTTACGTCCGTGGGGGAGTGGGGAAAGACCTCCTTAGATTAAGGCATCTATTTTCTCAGATTATGCCTATTTCATCAACTATCCCCAGATGGTCAATGTCTTGGGTTTGAATTTCAGGTATTTGTTTGCTCCTCAGCCATTTAGCAGAGGGTCGGGTAATCCAGTTATATCATGTCCGTGTAGCGGTTATTATATGAACCCTCACCCCGCCCTCGCTCGCTCCCCTCTCCCATGCTTGGGAGAGGGGACGGGGGCATCGGTCGGTATATCGTAACTGTTTATACGGACATGATATTAGACTTTAAAATACCATTACTCGTTTCGACTCTTGGGTCAGGCGATCGCACTACAACGGGTAATGCACCTAGACCTTCGGAATCTCGGCTTTATATTAATTTAATAATTACAATTAAATGGGGACGAAAAATTAAAAACAAGGGGTTGGGTTGATGTGCGACAAAACTGGACAACCGTAAGAATTAACGAGCCACGATCAACTTAAAGTAAATAGGGAGTAGGGAGTGGGGATTAGGGAGTGGGGAAAGACTATTTTCATGCTTGATGGTGAAATTTTTTCATAGGGACTGCCTATTCGTTAAACACCCTTGGACAGGGTAAAGGAAGTCCCGTTTTGTCCGGCGCTGCGGAATGCTGCTATTGCACACTAAATATGGAACAGCTTATCTGCACTATTTTGCAGGGACTACCGAAAATCTCAGATTGCATCAGTCGAATAAACTTATTAAGGACGTACACACGATGGAGAAAACACCACTGACTATTTTGCGTGAAATGCGATTATTTATTATCGTTTGGGTGGGACAGTTGATCGCCGTGATTGGTTCCGGTATCACAGGCTTTGCCTTAGATATCTGGGTTTACGAACGCACTGGTTCAGTCACCCAGTTTGCTTTGATCACCCTCTCCACTACTCTACCGCTCATCTTAATTTCCCCGATAGCAGGTCCTTTTGTAGATAGGTGGGATCGCCGAAAGACGATGATTATCGCTGATCTCTGCGCGTGTTTGGCAACGATGGCGCTTGGCGCTTTATTTCTCATCGGTCGGTTGGAAGTCTGGCACGTTTATCTAGCCAATACCTTCAGTGCTGTTTTCATGGCTTTTCACATACCTGCTTATACAGCCTCCACGGTTCTACTGGTGTCGAAACAGCACCTCAGTCGTGCCAACGCGCTAATGAGTCTAATGTTCGGCATTGCCCGAATAGTCGCACCAACTCTGGGAGGTGTCCTACTAGCCATCGTCCATTTCCAAGGGATTGTTTTGCTTCACGTAACCGCTGTGTTTGTTGCTGTTGTCTCCCTGATGCTGGTACGGTTCCCTGAGGTCAACACTCCAGAAGTTGCAACTGAGGAAAGTTCATTCCTAAAGGACGCGACCTACGGATTGACATATTTGACCACTCGACCAGGACTGCTGGGACTATTGTTATTGTCAGCTTCCAACCTTTTCCTAGCCGGAGGTGTTAATGTCATCACTACACCCCTAGTGTTAACCTTCGCGCAAGTAACCGTTTTGGGGACTATTCTTTCGCTCTTTGGCATTGCTGTTCTAGCGGGCGGCTTGGTGATTGGCATCTGGGGAGGACTAGAGCGTAAGATGAATGCGATATATGGCTGTATGCTCTTAAACGGTGTGTGTATTCTCGCCGCCGGTTCGCAACCCTCTCTTGTCATCTTTACTGTTGGCATCTTCTTATTCTCCCTGACACAACCGATCGTTTCCAGTTCCACGCAAACTCTCTGGCAAAATAAAGTAGAACCTGGTGTGCAAGGTAGGGTCTTTGCTATAAAAGGAGCGATCGAAACCGCAGGTCTACCTTTGGGTTATATCATGATTGGACCTTTAGCCGAGAAGGTTTTTGAACCCTTAATGGCTACTAACGGTTTTTTGGCAGCAAGCATCGGACAAATTATTGGTGTCGGACCTGGTCGTGGTATGGGGCTTCTACTGATTACAATGGGAATCTTCACCATTCTAGGAACCTGTATTGCTTACCTCTACCCTCGCCTACGGTTTGTGGAAGATGAACTGCCTGATGTTATCAGTAATGCAGTTCCGCTCACGGCTGATGTAGCTTCTCGTACCACTGATGTAGTTCCGTCCCCATCAGTCTAGCTAAATGGTTTTCAAAACTGACTGTTTCAACAAAACCTGCAAGGAATCGCCCTTCCATCCTGTTATACCTGCTAACCACGGAAAAATTTGCTTGATACTGTCAATCTGACTCACGATCCGTTTTCCAAGCGGATTGTGAAAAGTGGCGATCGCATCGATTTAGGTCAAGGACACGAAATAGAATTCGTAAGTGCGCCTAACTTGCACTGGCCCGACACAATCTTCAGCTTCGATCGCAAAACCCAAACTCTCTACACCTGTGATGCCTTTGGAATGCACTATTGTAGCGATAGTACATTCGACGAAGACTTAGAGGCAATTGAAGCCGACTTTAGATTTTACTACGATTGCCTCATGGGTCCCAACGCCCGTTCCCTGTTGAATGCCATGAAAAAAATGGGCGATCTTGGGAACATTAAAGTCATCGCCAACGGTCACGGACCATTACTGTACCACAATCTTGACGTTCTTCGGGAGTGCTACCAAAACTGGAGCCAAAAACAAGCGAAGGCAGAAACTGTTGTTGGCTTATTTTGTAGCGCCGATTATGGGTATAGCGATCGCCTCAGCCAAGCAATTGCTCATGGAGTTCAGAAAACTGGGGTTGGCGTCGAAATCATGGATTTGACGACAGCAGATAGCCAAGAAATCCAAGAACTAGCAGCTAGAGCTGCAGGCATTATTATTGGTATGCCTCCAAGTGCTAACCTCGCAGCCCAATCGGCTATCAGTTCCTTACTAGGTATCGTTAAGGACAAGCAATCAGTCGGACTATTTGAGTGTTACGGTGGAGATGATGAACCTATCGATCCGCTGCGGAGAAGATTTATCGACCTTGGCATCAAGGAAGCCTTCTCAGCGATTCGGATTAAAGAGACTCCCACCGCTGCCACATACCAGCTTTTTGAAGAAGCTGGTACCGACTTGGGACAAATGCTTGTCCGCGAACGCAACATCAAGCAGATCAAGTCCCTCGACGTCAACATGGAAAAAGCGTTGGGAAGGATCAGCAGCGGACTATACATTATCACCACCAAAAAAGGTGATGTTAACGGTGCAATGCTCGCATCCTGGGTGTCGCAAGCTAGTTTACATCCCCTAGGATTTACAGTAGCCGTTGCCAAAGACCGTGCAATTGACTCCTTGATGCAAGTAGGCGATCGCTTTGTCCTCAACGTTTTGGAAGAAGGAAATTATCAGGAACTGAAGAAGCACTTCCTCAAACGCTTGCATCCAGGTGCTGACAGATTTGCCGGCGTTAAGACTCAAACAGCTAAAAACAGTTGCCCAATTCTGACAGACGCTCTCGCCTACATGGAATGCGAAGTAGTTAGCAGCATGGAATGCAGCGACCACTGGCTTTTATACTGCACCGTCGAAGACGGTAAAGTCTCCAAACCAAATGCGCTCACAGCTGTTCGCCATCGTAAGGTAGGCAACTACTACTAAGAAGACTGCTAATAGCTAATAGCTAATTGCTAATTAAAAAAACAATTAGCAGTTAGCAATTAGCAATTAGCAATTTATAAAGCTATCTGCACCCTTCACTCAACAACCATGAGCAATTCCAATCCTCGCGACATACAAGTTTTACAAATTGCCACAAACACTACAGTACTCAGAGCACGCAGTTGGACACGCTTGCGATTTGAAATTGAATATGCGCTTGCTAGGGGTACTACCATCAATTCCTATTTAATTGAAGGCGATCAAACGGCAATTATCGACCCACCCCCGGAAACCTTCACCGCAATTTATCCAGAGGCATTGCAGCAGTGCCTGGACTTGAAACGGTTGGATTATGTGATTCTAGGTCATTTTAGTCCCAGCCGACTGGCAACCCTGAAAGTGCTTTTAGAACTTGCCCCGCAGATAACTTTTGTCTGTTCTCTTCCGGGCGCGGCAAATTTGCGTGCTGCTTTTCCTGACAGCGATCTCAAAATCATGACCATGCGGGGAAAAGAAACTCTGGATTTAGGCAAGGGTCATCAATTGAAATTTGTTCCCATGCCCAGTCCGCGTTGGCCATCAGGACTTTGTACCTACGACCAGCAAACCCAAATTCTCTACACAGATAAGCTATTCGGAGCTAATGTCTGTGGCGATGAAGCGTATGATGGAGACTGGGATGTTTTAAAGGATGACCAGCGGTACTACTACGACTGTCTGATGGCTCCCCAAGCTACTCATGTGCAAGCAGCGCTGGAGAAACTCTCAGAACTGTCGGTGAGAATGTATGCTACCGGTCACGGACCGTTGATCCGCTACGGCTTAATAGAACTTACCAAAGCTTATGAGGCATGGAGTCGTGCTCAAACCGATCGCGACATCACCGTTGCTTTACTTTATGCCTCAGCTTATGGAAATACAGCAACTTTAGCACAAGCGATCGCCTTGGGACTGACCAAAGGTGGGGTCGGCGTAAAATCAATCAACTGCGAATTTGCTCAATCTGATGAAATTCGCACTGCGGTAGAAAACTCAGATGGCTTTATCATCGGCACTCCTACCATAGGTGGTAATGCACCCACTCCGATTCATACCGCTTTGGGTACTGTGCTATCCATCAGTGACAACAGCAAACTTGCTGGGGTGTTTGGTTCCTATGGTTGGAGTGGTGAAGCGATTGACTTTGTAGAAGGTAAACTCCGGGATGCTGGTCATCGCTTTGGATTTGAGACTTTGCGGGTCAAGTTTAAACCCGACGATGTCACTCTCAAGCTTTGTGAAGAAACGGGTACAGACTTTGCTCAAGCCCTGAAAAAAGCTAAAAAAGTGCGTTTGCCACAAACAGCTGCTACCCCTGTTGAACAAGCTGTAGGTCGGATTGTTGGTTCTGTTTGCGTGGTCACAGCCAAACAAGGAGAAGTTTCTACTGGGATGATGGGAGCATGGGTTTCTCAAGCAACCTTCAACCCACCAGGTCTGACGGTTGCTATTGCTAAAGACCGGGCGATTGAATCTCTCATGCATCCAGGCGGTAAGTTTGCCCTCAATATCATGGCTGAAGACAATCATGTAGTAGACTACATGAAGCATTTTCGTAAATCTTTCCTGCCAGGAGAAGACCGCTTTGCAAATTTTGTCACAGACGTGGCGGATAATGGCTGTACTATCCTCGGTGACGCTCTAGCTTATCTTGAATGTTCGGTCAACAAGCGCATGGAATGTGGCGATCACTGGGTTGTGTATGCAACCGTTGACAACGGTAAATTACTCAAATCTGATAGCGTTACTGCCATCAACCATCGCAAATCTGGCAATCATTATTAAGCCACAGATTAGAATGGGGCTACACAAACAAAACCCGCAAGCCAAGGGTTTTTAAGTAGGGTGGGCACTGCCCACCAATTACTTAGGAAGGTGGGCAGTGCCACCCTACAATTTGGTATTTTCAGTGAATGTTTATTTCTTAATCTTCAATTTTTAATTTTTAATTTTTAATTTTTAATTATTTTGGTCAGTGATTGTTTATTCCCATTATAATGGCGATCGCCGTTACAACAGCTGTCAATGTCACAATTTACGTAATTTTACTATTTTTTTATATTAATTTATACATGTTAGAGATTTTCGATTTTATAGGGGATAAACGCAAATCTTGCATTATGTTACAGCAGTTTTCAACTGAATCGATCGCATTGTCAGGGCGCGGCACGTCGCTTCGCTCCAAGTCAAAAGTCAAAATTCAAAAGTCAAAAGTAATTAAATAATTCTTAATTTTGACTTTTGACTTTTGATTTTTGATTTCCCCGAAGGGGTATCCGCGCCCCTACGGTTATATTGGGGTTTACATGACTGAAATTTAAATAAGGAAAGGTTCTTGTCGGGAGAAAAGGTAGGAATGCTCAAGCGATAAGTGGATAATTTCGCCAAAATTTCCGCAATTATAACCAGGACAGTTGCATAGCTACTGTGTAAAGTTTAACTAAGGAATCAGTTGCTGGCATATTTTATACAAGATGCCAAATACTGTGGCAAATTTTACATCATAATATTCCTTCTTGTATGACTCCAAAACATAAAAAGATTAGATTTCCTCTCTGGCAATATCTGAACCAGCCCGTGCTTAGTCACCACACTCAACTGGTATTCAATCCTCGTCGCTTCGCGTATATTTACAGGGTTGACCTTCTAACACGGTGCTGGACCAAAGAATGTGATGCTAAGGGACAGCAGCAGAATTGAAAAGGGGTTGTTGATAGTTGTTAGTTGTTAGTTGTTAGTTGATAGTTGTTAGTTGTTACCATTAGCAATTAGCAATTAGCAATTAGCAATTAGCAATTAGCAATTAGCA
>CAXTSI010000027.1:0-33556 GCA_964246695.1 uncultured bacterium | reverse complement strand
GGAGTAGGGGGAGTAGGGGAAGAAATTACTCCCTCATCTTCCTCATCTTCCTCATCTCCCCCCACTCCCTACTCCCCACTCCCTACTCCCTAACAACTACACACCTACAGGTGTTTTCTTTTCTGTTGCTGGCTGAGAACCGTCTGGCTCAAGTGACTGTCCTTCAATGAAGGAGCGCATCATCCAAGCCATCTTTTCATGGGCTTCCATCAGTCCAGTTAGGAAGTCAGCAGTTCCGGCATCGTGGTACTCTTGATCGCAGCGATCGACATGCTCCCGGAAGTTCCGAATGACTTGCTCATGGTCTTCCACCAAGCGAGTTACCATTCCAGTTGCAGTGGGAACGTCACCAGCGTGTTCTTTGAGGCTAGTAACCTTCAGAAATCCTTCCATTGTGCCGATTGGGTAGCCGCCCAAGGAGCGAACCCGCTCAGCGATCGCATCGATACTTTCAGTTAGTGCTGTGTAGTGCTCTTCCCAGAGTTGGTGTAGAGTGCGGAACTGAGGTCCCACCACATCCCAGTGATACTTTTTGGTTTTTACTAATAGCAGATAAGCATCTGCCAAATCTTGATTCAACAGATTAATCACACCTTGGCGTTGCTCTTCTGTCAAACCAATGTTTACTCTACGCATTAATTTGGCTCCGTAAGCTATCTTCTTTTCTAAATTCACAAATTTAGCACCGATCCAACATCAACCCAAGGAATGATTATGGCTGATTAATTAGGTTATGTTGATATACCTAACGCGCTCATAACTCATAGTTATTCAACATTCAATAATAATTTCGTTTTATTCCACTCAGATAAACCAATACGGTTCAGTTAAGGATAGGTGGAAGCAAAGAAACCCGGTAACTCCAGCGAAACCGGGTTTCTGATCTGGTGCTTAACTGAACTGTATTGTCATATAAACTTAAGAAACTTTTTAGAAAAATAGGTTAATAAAATAACAAAAAACACCTTGACAACTGTGAGCCATCAAGATGTCTGCCATAAAGGTTTCTTCAAAATTTAGTCATTGCTGAATTGAGGTATGAATCCGGATGTAGAGACGTAGCACTGCTACGTCTCTACAAGGATTTTGGTATTACGTAAAAATCATTTTCATACATGAAATCAGCAACGCCAAAATTCAAGTTATCAGAGTGCAACACACTCTGATAAATCTGCTCTAGTGCGATCGCTCAACACTGCTTACTTTGTGCCTGTTACTTTTTCCAGAAGACCCTTGACTTCATCTTCCACTGTTTTTGCACCTTGGGAATTCTCTGGACGCTTCTGTTTGTCAATATCAGCAGCTCCCTGAACCTCGTTTAGTCCCTCGTTGGATTTCTCAGTAACCTGTTGTAGTCCTGGAGGCGCTTGTTGAGATACTTCATCAGTTAGGCGCTGGGTTTCTAGTAACTGTGTAGTAGCTTCTTCTGGATGACTTGTTGGGCTGGTGATTGCAGCAGCGGGAAAAGCACTAGAGAAAAACACTAAAGCACAGGTAAAAACCGCAATTAGAAAGCGTACTGGTCGCAAAATAGATAAACCAAAACCATTATTTTTCATCTAAAAACCCTCCAGAGACTAAGCAATTCAAAAAATACCAAGGTTTTGAACCCAATAACAGGCTAGCACAATAAATGCCACCTATTGTTAATTTTAATGAATAACAGTTTACGATAATTAGGTATGACTCAAAAAGTCTCTCTCAATGCTGACGAGTTAGTATTACTTTAAGAAATAAGACTATACGTTTTGCTAACAAATTTTAGCCTTCAAACAACCTAGCAGTGCTTCCGTCCTTACTTATTTGATTATAGTTAACATTGAGATCTGACAATATTAAGTCTGTCTAATCTCTTTCTACTTTGAAGACACTAGGTAATTAATCAACCTAAAGACTGAGGTTTTTTCTATCTTTCCGTACAATATAATCACCCTTCAGGTAGATCAGTTATATACACTTTTGTCAAGTAAAACAACAATTACTAATTGCCTAAATTACTTTATAGCTAAGATACTAATTTTAGTGAAGTACCCCGACTTGCCTACGGCTGAAGTCGGGGCTTCAGGTTAAGTCCTGAATTTTCTTCAAGGTACTCATAGAATCATGAGACTCTATTATCAATTTCCCTCTCCGACGTTTTATAGTTGGAAAAACTCCCAATCCAACTCGTTTTATGTTGATTGCCGCGTTGATATCACGATCCATCTCAACATTACACGCTTTGCAACTATGAATCCTATCCTCTAACTCTTTCGGGCAATATTCATCACAGTTGCTACAAATTTGGCTCGTATAATCTGGTTTCACTTTGATAACCTGTCCCCCAGCTTTCCCGGCTATGTAAGACAAAATATCCCCAAATTGTCCGAACCCTGCATCCAACCAAGATTTGTTCAAACCTGATTTCTGGGCTTGGTTATTAGGTAAGTACTTACCATCTTTATCCTGTTTTGGTTTATTTCTCTTAGTCAGACCGAGGAGATTCAAGTCTTCCAAGAAAAATACTTTCTTGGACGTTCTGACTAACTGATGACTAGTTTTGAAATGATGGTCAAGACGACTCCGAGCTATTTTCTGATGTAACTTAGCTTCCTTTTTAGTTAATTTCCGTCTACTTGCACTTCGCTTTTTCTTAGCAGACTTTTTCTCAGAAATCTTGGCTAGTTTATCTTGAGAGGTGCGGAAGGCTTTTACAGATGGAATTAGCTGAGAGTCACTAGTAGCTAAGAAAGTATCTCCTTGTAGAACTGCATCGATTCCAGTTGAATTTTCAACAGTAGGAATAATCTCAGATGTAACTTCAGACGGAACTTTTGTGTCTTCTAGGGAAAGAGTGATGTACCATCCATCGGCTTTCTTAGAAACGATACAAGTCTTAGCCTTGAATCCATCTGGTATTGGGCGATGCAGGATTATGTCTATTTCCCCAATCTTAGGAAGTTTAATTCGATTCCCGTTAATCCATCCATCTAGAACCTGAGTATAGGTGAAAGATTTGAAACTAGATTCAGACTTGAACCGAGGTCTTCCGCTTCGCTTTCCGTTCTTATCCCCCTTAATATAGCGGTCAAATGCTAAGTGAACTCGCTTAACTGTGTTTTGAAGAACCTGAGAATAAACACTACTTAGATCTAGCAATTCCCCAGACCACTCAACAAAAATTAAGTCCTCTTTTAGGAACGGTAGTAAGTCTTGGTGAATATTGTAATTTGGGTTATCTCTAAATTCGGGGAGGGGACAAGAGACGATGGAGCAACTATTTACCGGACATCGGTTATTTTCCCACCAATTTAATTTATCCCCTAGCATCCTGTTATAAAGATACTGGCACAACCGTCTAATATGATTTAGCCGAAGCTTTTGTTCTGTTGTCGGCTTAATCCGATATTGGTAGCTGACCTTCATCTGTTATCACCTCCTTTTTTTCTGGCTCCAACGATGATAACATGAATGTAGTGAATAAGTAGTGACAAATGAGCCATAAAAATAAATTCTTACAAATACGAATAAGTGAACGAAGGTTACATAAGATTCGCTTATACTCGGTACAAGAAGACAAAACAATGACCCAAATAATCGAAGATTTTATAGACACGCTAAAACTTCACACTGGGAAAAACTCGGACACACGGGAACCAAACTAGCGATGCTAGTTATAGGTGAAGGGTGTACCTCATTTTTCCCCATCTTACATCCCCTCCTTTAAGAAGAAGGGGAATTACGACGTTTTGTTAAAAATTAGCTAAGGAAGATGGAGGAATCGAACCTCTACAGCATCGCTGCTGTACCACGGTTTTCAAGACCGCTTGCCGTCCATTCAGCGGCATCTTCCATAAAGCGGAAGCTGGAGGAGTCGAACCCCTACAGTTGTTCACTGCACTCCTGTGTTCGAGACAGGTTGCCGTCCTCTCGGCAGCAGCTTCCTTAAAGGTGTCTGACGGGGCTTGAACCCGCTAATTACTTGTGCCACAAACAAGCGCCTCGGACCGATGCAGGCTTCAGACACCGAGAGTGGATACTGGTCGGATTTGAACCGACATCTTTCTGTTTGCAAGACAGACGCCATTGAGCTACACCCCCATAGGTAGGAGTGGAAGGGACTCGCAAGTTTCAGATCTGATAACGTATCTGAAAATATGTGAACCGTAGGGGCGCGGAAACCGCGCCCTTACAATGTCGCTTCAGCGTATGCATTCAGAACAGTTCAATCATTGTGCCGTACTGTAACAAGTACGCACCCTACAAGGGAATACGATCGGGTGAATGTTTGTCACCCAGACGTATTAAGTGGCTAATTGCTAATCGTAGTTAGACAATTAACAATTAGCAATTAGCAATTAGCAATTAACAATTAGCAGCCCTAACTATTATTCAGTCACAACAGAGGCGCTTTTGTGAGCCTCCTGCCAGAGTTTGTGCACAAAAAATTCAGTGCGATCGCTCATAGCTGTGACAAACAAACCGTCAGCATCTTCAGCAAAACCTGATAGCCAAAAACCCTGTAGAGTGACTTCGAGATACTCAGGATCGCAGACAGACAGAGCAATAATTTCTCGATCGTCGCGCTTTACCTCAGCATGAAGCACCTCTACTCCTGGCGAATCAACAGGAAGCAAAAAGGAAGCCGTGCTGGGTTTAAGGCACAGACATTGACCGACTCGCAGTGCAAAAATCACTCGCTGTGCTACCCATTCCTCCAGCGACTGAGTTACATACTCTAAATGAAAGCTATTTTCGGTGTATATTAATTTCAGCATTCCTTTATGCTCTCCTGTTATTCCAGGTTTGCTTGCACATCCATCCAGAACTGTCCGGCAAAAGAAATAGTTGGGTGGATTGGTGTTTTAGGTATTTTCCGCAATTGCATCCCAGCCTCTTGGGGGGTGCAATTGCCTTTACGGGAGTTACACCGTTCGCAGGCAGCAACTACGTTATCCCAAGTATGTTGACCACCTTTGGAGCGGGGAATCACATGATCCAGCGTTAGATGTTTGCTGGTACCGCAATATTGGCAACTGTGATGGTCGCGCCGCAAAACTTCCCGTCGATTCACTGGGGGAATTTTCCACATCCGTTCATAGCTGGTGATTTTCAAGCGAATGTGTTTTGGCACATCAAGTACTAAGTTGGGTGAGTGAACTCGCCATCCACTTTCTGTGGTAGAAAGCTCTAGCGGCTCAGCCTTATTTGTCACTAAAAGTACTATTGCTCGCTTGATATTGACCCGGCACAGTGGCAAGTAGTTTTGAGAAAACACCACCACGGATTGCTCTAAAACTGGTATTGCGCTGATCACAGATTGGCTCCTCATAAAAAACCCCCGCTTGTTCTTTGGAGGAAGCGGGGGTTGGGAATTGACCATTAAGTGTTTTGGTCTGATATCGGTACAGTATCAGTTGTGCCTGTACCTCCCGCTTCTTTTATTTGGTTTTGCTGCTATCTTCAATACATTAATGCTGACATATCTCAAATCATGATGATTGCCCTGTTCCAGCTGCCATTGATTTCGACTACCGTTTCCCATAAATAAATACTCCACTCCCAACGCCGCCGATTTCCCACAATATCGGGACTTGGCAGCGCGCTTGGAAGTGGAGAAGGGGTAAACGGATTTCACAGAAAATTTCACCTATTAAACATTCCTTTAAACATACTACACTTGTATTACTATCCTGTCTATACCTTTAAGGAGAAAATGTCATGCATACGATCGCTCGTACCCCAACCACCGACATGGAAGTTACCAGCATCCGTTTGGAACGGGAACTCAAAGAGAAGCTCAAAGAACTAGCTGGGAATCAGGGATATCAAGCTCTGATCCGAGATATTCTCTGGAATTACGTCCAGCAAAAATCAGGAGAGTGGAAACCCCGATTTTCAAAAGCCGATATTCGCGCTAGCATAGCCGCTACAGCCCAACAAGAAGAACGCTGTGTACTTACGGGTCAAATTATTCAACCGCAACAACCGATGTTCTTAGGACTGACAAGGAATGGCGATATGGTTCCTCTAAGTGTCGAGAGTTTAGTCCTTTAAACGTCGTTTTCTGGTGAATGCAGTTCAGTTGCGCTTTCTTGAGCGTAACTGAACTGCATTTATGAACAAGGGGATAAGGGGGACAACTCCTGCACGGATTAATCTATAATCAATTAGTTATAAAGTTATTATTAACCTGATAGTGTAATTATTTATATTGCTGTAAACACTTGTCAGATAACTACGCTTCGACGCAGTGGGGGGTTAGACAACACTTGACAGATGCAAAAGTAGAGCTTAATAAATGAATGATTGTCGAAAGTAGGAGTTAGTCAACACAAAGGAAAAAATTTTTGTTCCCTTGCTGGTCAAAACTTTTTCCAGCCAGCGTAGCGCGTAACAATAGTTTACTTTGACCCAGGCTAGCAGTAGATGAAAAAATATTACATTTATGCTGAATACACCTCAGTAGTAACGCTGAGGCTATATAGGGAGTTTTTGTTTCAATTCCAGAGGAATTACGGTTTATGTCTGGATACAGAAAGGATATTCTAGGTCAAAGTTAGTAAATTAAATCGAGGCAGAACAGGTAGAAATTATTTGACCGCGAAATTCTAGTATACCCAATATTTTTCTACTGAAATAGAAAACTATTGGGTATACCAGGGATTTGGTCATCTGAAATAGAAAAGGGCTATAACAGGTGAGAGCAAGTATTGGTAAGAGATTTACGATTCATCAGGGTGCAGCAACAGAAAAAAGGGTGATTGATATGCAAGGAGGTTGGGTACAAAGAGAATGAGGTCATTATCCAAGAGCGTGTCAGGAATGGACAAGCGTTTATCGTCGCCACCACACTGTCCAGATGAAGTAGATCGCCTAAAACAATACCCGGTCAAGCTGATGCAGCATCAGGAAGAACCTGCCCACCAGTTGGCACAAAAAATTAACCAAATTATCGCGGCGGACTCGCCTCCAGCCAGGATGCTGCAAGAAATTGCCCAAGTGCTAGGAGTTGCCTTCAAAGTAGATTGCTGCTGCTTAGTTACAGTTATGGGCGAGGTATCCGGTGAGGCAATTAGTGCTAATTGGTGTACACAAGAGTATTTCGGGGGGCAACACTCAGACGGGATGTTTCCAGTGGAACAGATGGACTTACGAGTGGTGCAATGTGCTGCTGAACCACTGACTATTGAGGACATTGCGACGATTAAAAACAGTCTAGACATAGAATGTCAATATTTGCCGTTATCGGTAAAAGCTGTTTTAGCAATCCCTAGCCGATTTGGTGGCAAGAATAACGGCGTGATCAGTCTCATCAAATCGCAGCCCTATGATTGGAGTGAAACAGAAGAACATCTACTAAAAGCTGTTGTACTCTCTTGCGCTCTAGCTTTTTCCCAAGTACTACAGGCACAGTTGATTGCCTGTCAACAGCAGTATCTGCAAAGCTGCACTCAGCATCAAAGCTTGATCAAGCAATTGACAGTACTGAGTCGGAGCAACTTGGAGGTGAATCAAATGCTCCAGTTAGCAATTGCTTCTACTGCTGAGGCTCTACAGGCAGATAGAGGTCTGCTGATACTGCTAAAGTATACCGATCCCCTATTTAGGATTCGAGGGAAAAAACAAGTTCCGAAAGCCAAAGCTACTGTGGTGGGTGAATGGTTCAGAGAAACAGAAAGTTTTCACAGTAACCCAGACTCCAAGGATAATTCTTTCTTGCTTTCTGAGTGTGGTTTAAGCCAGCGTCTGTTTACAGACTCTGAAAAACCAGTAATCATCAATAGCAGTACAGACCCTCGGGATACCGCCACTGTTGCGCCAGTGTTTGCGATCGAGATGCTACCTGCGGTGCTGTTAATGCCATTGGAGAGTCAAGGCAAAATTTTAGGATTTATTGTGCTACAGCAAGCGGTGACTCGCAACTGGCAATCAGCAGAGTTAAATATGGTGGAGATGGTTTGTGCTCAAGTCAGCAATGCCATAATTCAGACACAAACACTGCGGCAAGTACAAATGTTGGTAGATGAGCGTACAGCACAGCTACAACGCAGTCTGGAAGTCCAAGCTAAATTGTACGAAAGAACGCGGCAGTATGTTGAGCAACTACGAGAACTTAACCATCTCAAAGATGAATTTTTGAGCAACATTAGCGATCGCCTGCGCCATCCTCTGACAAGGATTCGGATCGCTATCGATAACTTGCGTCAATTCGGGGTATTAAACGAGCGTCAGATTAAATACGCCGATATGATCAAGCAAGATTGCACCGATGAAATCAACTTGATTAATGACCTGCTGAAGCTTCAAAAGCTAGAAGCCCATCAAGAACGTCTACAATTAGAAACCATTGATTTAAATTCCAAAATTCAGGATTTAGCAGTATCTTTTGAGAACAGACTAGCAGATAAAGGATTAAGTATTTCCCTAGATTTACCAGTTGAGTCGCTGAAGCTACAAACTGAAGTAGAGAGTTTTGACCGCATTCTCCAAGAGTTATTAACAAACACTTGCAAATACTCAAAGCATGATACTACTGTCCAACTACAAGTCACTCACCAAGTTCATCAACAAATTGATCGGGTTATTATTAAGGTAACTAACATTGGACCTGGTATTTCTGAAGAAGAAGCAACTTATATATTTGATAAATTCCGTCGAGGCAGAGGAAGATGGACTCCAGGCGCAGGCTTGGGACTGGCGCTAGTCAAGTCCTTAGTACAGCATCTCAATGGGACAATTACCGTTGAAAGTATGCCAATAGATAATTCCAGCCTCAGCAGTATTTGCTTCACCTTGACTCTGTCCCAATTTTCTAACGAAAGCAAACCATATTCTAAAAGTGACTAAAGAACACAACATCCCAGAAACGCCAGATTTAACCACCGCTGGCGACGAGATCTACTTAGAACAGAATTTGCTATCTGATGCAGTTGCTTTACAAGCTGTACAGGTTCAAATTGAGAAAATAGCAGAACGACAGCGACAAATCACTGCTAAAGTCCAAATTCCCCAGCCAGTAGAACAAGTTTGGAAGGTGCTGACAGATTATGAAGCCTTGGCTGACTTCATCCCCAACCTTGCCAAAAGTTGTCGGCTAGAACATCCCACAGGAGGTATTCGCTTGGAGCAAATAGGCTCTCAGCGCTTACTACGCTTCAATTTTTCTGCGCGTGTAGTTCTTGACCTTGAAGAAGTTTTCCTGAAGGAAATTAGTTTCCGGATGGTAGAAGGAGATTTCAAAGACTTTTCCGGCATCTGGTGCTTAGAACCCTATTCTCACGAGCAAATAGGAACTAATCTCTGCTACACAGTTAAGATTTGGCCTAAGTTTACTATGCCAGTCACAATCATAGAGCGTCGCCTCAGCAAAGATATGCAGTTAAATCTTCTAGCAATTTGGCAGCGTGTAGAAGAATTAGCTAGTAAACACCACTAAATCGTCAGAATTTACCTTAATATCCTCACTTTTAAGTCTTTGACTTGTAAGGAAATTCTGTTATAAAATAATAATTCGGAGATGATAAGAGACGTTTAATATCAAGTCCATTTAATTGCCCATAATAAAATAATCCCACCCATAACCCCTCCCCGCAAGCTAGGAGGGGAACAGTCAATGCTTGGGAGATCTTTCTTGTGTGGCTTCCGCCTAGTACTTCATCAAAGCAACTTTGCCTGGGTTCGTAGTAGCGCAGAGAGCGCGATGAGTTTGCTGTAGTTAACTTGGCTACTGCTTCTATGGGGGTGCAAGATTTCCAATGTCTCAAAGCGACCTATTGGGCGGCGATCGCAAAATAGGGCTGGCAAGTTGCTTGGTGGTGAGGGTAGCCGCTTCCTGTTTTGATTGCGCCAAAGCCCAGCTTCAGCCTAATCGGTGCGTAGCTTGGCAGGTGAGTTTATTTATCTTACTTAGCTGCGTAACAACTAGACCTTTGAAGGCGCAGACTGTCAATATAGCACAACTGCCAAATAGGAATTCTCCCGCACGCCCAGAAATTCCGCCACCGCAGGATGTGCAACCACCCTTACCCAAGCCACAACCACCATCCCAACCGGGAGTACCACTACCCCCACCATCCGACTTACTCCGACCCTCAAACCCAGTTCCCACACCAAATCAACAGCTTCCTAGCGTTCCGGCGCAAACCTTCATTGTTGAACGGTTTGATGTTGTTGGCAGTACAGTATTCAGTAGAAAGAAGTTAGCTAAAGTACTTGCAGGCTATACCCACAGACCGATCTCATTTGCAGAACTTTTAGATGCTGGTTCTTTAATTACCCAACTCTACATCAAGCAGGGTTATACCACTTCTGGAGCCTATATTCCACCTCAAACCCTTACCAGAGGTGTCGTCAAAATTCAGGTAGTCGAAGGTAGATTAGAAGACATCCGAGTGACTGGTCTCCGGCGACTGCAGCCCAATTATGTGCGAAGCCGCCTAGCCATAGTCTCGTCGCCGCCTGTGAATCAAAAACGCCTCCTAGAGGCACTGCAACTACTGCAACAAAATCCTCTGATTCAAAACCTATCGGCGGAACTGTCTGCAGGCTCTAGTCCTGGTACAAGTATACTATCAGTCCGGGTGACGGAGGCGAAGACCTTCAATGCTCAAGTGGCGCTTGATAATGGGCGAACGCCCAGTGTTGGCAGTTTTCAACGCCGCCTTCAGTTGCGCCAAGCTAATTTACTGGGGTTTGGGGATAGTCTAACCTTCGGCTATACAAATACTGATGGCAGTAATACTGAAGATACCAGTTACACATTTCCTCTCAATCCCCGCAACGGTACGCTCACCTTCAACTTTGGCACCACATCCAGCAATGTTATCGAACGTCCGTTCAACATTTTAGATATCAAATCGGCTTTCCGCTACTATGAACTAACATTCCGTCAGCCAATAATTCAGACTCCTACTCAAGAATTCGCCTTTGGCTTGACAGCTTCTCGACGGGAAAGTGAAGCCACATTCGTTCCAGATCCTACAGATGGGGAAAGAATTGGCTTCTTCCCTTCATCTGGGGCTGATGAAAAGGGACGCACCCAAATATCAGCGGTGCGATTTTTTCAAGAATGGACGAATCGCAGTAGCCGTGAAGTTATCGCCGCTCGTTCTCAGTTCAGCTTTGGTAACGGTGCATTTGGTGCCACGATTAATACAGAAGCTCCGGATAGCCGCTTTTTTTCGTGGTTGGGACAAGCGCAGTGGGTGCGCCTTTTAGCTCCTGATACCTTACTGTTAGTCCGTGGCAATTTGCAGCTAGCAGACCGACCGCTTGTGCCAATAGAGCAGTTTGGCTTAGGCGGCTTAGGAAGTGTCAGAGGATACCGCCAAGACCTCCTACTAACAGACAATGGTTTCGTCGCTACCGCAGAACTCCAGTACCCGATTTTACGGATTCCCAAGTGGCACGGTGTTTTGCAAGCCATCCCGTTTGTCGATGTGGGTAGTGCTTGGGGCTACTCTCAACAAGACGTTCCAAATCAAAACCCAAACACCCTGGCTGACGTCGGTTTGGGTTTGCAGTTGCGTCTGGGCAATGAGTTTACAGCTCGTTTGGATTGGGGCATTCCTTTAGTCTCTGTTAATTCGAGAGAAAGAACATGGCAAGAAAACGGTCTGTATTTTTCCGTGCTTTACAGCCCATTTTCATTCTGAAGTATAAACGCTCAGGTAGGGGTTGGATGGCTCAGCTTGTACTGGTGCTGATGACTGCATTTTTATGCATTGTGGGATCGCCCTTGGCAACATCGGGACTTTTCCCACAGGCTAGAAGCCTGGGGCTACACGAACAAAGCCCGCCTTCGCGGGCTATGGGGAAGGGGGATATGGGCAGTGGAAGCCAGACGGACAGCTTGGTGGAGCAGGGGAAAACACTATATGAGGCTGGACGGTTTAATGAGGCGGTCTTCGTGTTGCAACAGGCAGTAGCAGCTTTTCAAGCTACTAAGGATAGATTAGGGGAAGCGATGACGCTGAGCAATCTCTCCTTGGCTTATCAGCAACTTGGCTTGTGGAACGAGGCAGAGAATGCGATCGCACATAGTCTGATTTTACTGGGATATCCACAGCCATCTAAAATCCAAAATCCACAAATTTTCGCCCAAGTCTTAGATGTGCAAGGGCGGTTACAATTGGCACAGGGTAAAACTGAAGCGGCATTAACTACTTGGCAACAAGCCGCTAATATTTATCAACAAATCGGTGATGACGCGACATTAGCCCGTAACCGCATTAACTCTGCCCAAGCTTTACAAGCTTCAGGGTTTTACCTTCAGGCTCAGAAGACTTTAATGGAGGTAGATAAAACCCTAGAAAAACAACCAGACTCATCTCTCAAAGCTACAGGACTGCGTAGCCTAGGCAACGTTTTGCGAGTTGTCGGTAATTTAAAGGAATCCCGAGAGGTGTTGGGGAAAAGTTTAGAAGTGGCAAAAGCGTTGCGATCAAATCAAGCTACCAGTGAGGCGCTATTCAGTTTAGGCAATACAGCCCGCGCTCAACGAGACACTAAAGCTGCTCTACAGTACTACCACCAGGCACAAGGTGCATCTGCCGATCCAAGCAAGCGCGTCCCAGCTCAGCTAAATCAACTGAGCCTACTTATAGAGACAAAGCAATTTCCCAATGCATTGGCGTTGTCGTCCCAAATCCAGTCGGAAATTAGCAAATTGCCCCCCAGCCGAATGGCAGTTTACGCCAAAATTAACTTTGCTCAAAGTTTGATTAATTTAGGGAGTAGGGAGTGGGGAGTAGGGAGTGGGAAAGATACTACTCCCCACGGACGTACGGGCGGGGGAACCCCGCCCCTACTCACTGCCCAAAAGATTGCCCAGGTATTGGCTACCGCAGTCCAGGAGGCACAAAGCTTGCTAGACTTGCGAGCAGAATCTTATGCTCTTGGTACTCTTGGGGAGTTGTATGAAAAAAGTTGGCAGTTCGACCGTGCTCAATTCGTCACGGAGAAAGCTTTGTCCGTAGCCCAGAGTATTAATGCCTCGGACATTGCGTATCAATGGGAATGGCAGCTAGGACGTTTACTGAAAAATAGGGGAGATATTCAAGGAGCGATCGCATCCTATAATGTAGCTTATAAAACTCTCCAATCCCTACGTACAGATTTAGTCGCCATTAATCCAGACATTCAGTTTTCCTTCCGGGAAAATGTGGAACCTGTGTATCGAGAGTTAGTAGAATTACTGTTGCGATCCCCCGAATTTCGCGGGGTTGGGGGGATCGATCCAGAAAATCTCAAGCATGCTCGTGATGTGATTGAATCTCTGCAATTGGCAGAATTGGATAACTTCTTTCGGTCAGCCTGTTTAAATGCTAAGCAGGCAATTGACCCAGTGGTTGACAAAAAAGATCAACTTGCAGCAGTTATCTATCCAATTATTTTGCCGAAGAGCCTAGATGTTATTCTCAAACTGCCTAACCAAGAGTTGCGCTACTACAAGAATTTAATAGCCCAAGATAAATTGGAAAATATTGTAGCAGACCTGAGAAAAAACTTACTAGATGTAAGCGCGACTGTTGCAGTTCAGCAGCAGTCTCAACAGATATATGACTGGTTAATCCGACCTGCTGAAGCAGAGTTAGCCAAAAGTGGGATCAAAACCTTAGTGTTTGTGCTGGATGGTTCGTTGCGAAATCTGCCAATGGCGGCTCTTTATGACAAACAACAGCAGAAATATTTAGTAGAGAAGTATGCGATCGCCTTGACTCCTGGTTTGCAACTCCTTGACCCCAAACCATTGCAACAAGTACAGTTAAATATCTTAACTGGCGGAGTAGGTGAAGAACGTCTCGGGTTTCCCCGACTCCAAAATGTGCCACAGGAATTAAAACAAATCCGGACTGAGATACCCAGAAGTGAAGAACTGTTAAATGAAAATTTCACCGAACAGAACCTGCAAAAGCAGCTGAAATTAGCTCCTTTCTCCGTAGTTCACCTAGCGACTCATGGCGAGTTCAGTTCCGATCCTGAAAAAACCTTTATTCTCACTTGGGATCAACTGGTTAAGGTCAAGGATTTTGATACTTTACTGCGACTTAGCGGTCAAAGCAAGTTTAGGGCGATCGAATTACTCGTCCTCAGTGCCTGTAAAACCGCAGAGGGAGACAAACGCGCTGCTTTGGGATTAGCTGGAGTAGCTGTGAGAGCAGGAGCACGCAGTACATTGGCAACGTTGTGGTCAGTGGACGATCGGTACACAACCGCTCTGATGAGTGAGTTTTACCGACAGTTAAAGGCTGGGGTATCTAAAGCCGAAGCACTCCGGCACGCCCAACTAGCTGTTTTTGCTACTCAGAAAAATCCGTATATTTGGGCACCCTATGTTCTGGTAGGAAATTGGTTGTAGGGGCGCGGTTTCCGCGCCCTTACAATGTGGTCAATTCAATTGAAAACTGCTGTTTATCATATGATATGACCCCAAGCAAGTTGTGAGAAAAGTGCCACAAACTGAAGCAAACCTATTAGTGCTGTGACCGCATTAACCAAGGATGAGTAATGAGCGGCTCAAAAGGAGTCAGACCAGAACTGATCGCGAGAAAAGGGAATACCAAGGGCAAATTAGATACCCGTACTATTCCCATATTAGATGACCTAAGAGGTTAGCTGATTTTCGTTGGATTTGGTAAGAATCTTTGCTACTTTAGAGTAAAAAAGCAGAAAACCTATGCCTAATGTTGAGAAAATCAGTGTTGCCTTGACCCCCGAAATGGCGACTTTTGTCCGCGATGCTGTGGAATCTGGCGAATATGCCAGCAGCAGTGAAGTGATCCGCGAGGCGTTACGTGACTGGAAGCAGAAGCGCCTGCTTCAGCTACAGAATATCGATGAATTGCGTCGCTTTTGGCAGGAGGGCATTGATAGTGGACCTGGTCAGTATGCCAATATTGATGCTATCAAGCAGGAAGCCCGGAGGCGCTTAGGGCAGACTGCTCGTCAAGAAGGTTGATGACTGTGGGACGCCTTATTCGCACTGCTCGTGCAGAAGAAGACTTAATTGAAATTTGGACGTATATTGCTGCGGATAATCCCGTAGCAGCAGAAAAATTGGTTGATCGGATCGATGCCAAATGCCAGATACTAGCTGAGAGTCCTGATCTGGGTCCGGCACGACCTGATATTGCCCCGAATTTACGGTATTTCCCCGTAGGTCGCTACTTAATTCTTTATCGGGAGATTGCTGGCGGCATAGAAGTTGTGCGTGTGGTTCACGGTGCAAGGCATCTGCCGGACATCGAGCTATCTTAAACATTACGACTTACGTATTGACAGAAATAGTAAAGGTCTGCATAAGGATTTTTCCGCCAAGAAGTAGACCACAATATAATCGTAGGGGCGTGGTTTCCGCTTCTGGTCAATGTGGTCAATTCTGTTTGAGGGAGATTGCTTTTCTGTTTGCAATAACCGAATTACCTTGTAAAGTGCGTAAGTCCTAAAAATATGACAACAAAAAGTATCCAATATTACAAAAATCCGCAGCGATCGCCATGGGCGGGAAAAGTTTGTTTACGGACTGAAGATCCCCCCAATACGAATTAAAAAGCCCTGACGACTGGAAGTCGCGGCTACACAAACAAAGTCCCTTCGGGTGACGCTCCTGACGCTCGTCCCTCGCTACCGCTGACGCTCGAGTACTCGCTAACGCTTCGCTATCGCTAACGTCGCTAACGCTTCGCTAACGCCAGTCCCCTACGGAGGGAAACCCTCCTTCAGGGCTGGACTCACCGCCTACGCGGACTAATGGAATATCAAAGGTTTTGGTTTACCTTAATGACGGTTAAGTAGTAGTATCAGATGTAGGCACTTGCGTAAGTATATTGATTATAAATTAGTAGCCTTCGATACTACTCCCCATATTCTCACTTATTTAATTGATTCAGCCGTACCGCAATTAGCTGGTGTTTGCCAGGAACTATGGGACGTGGCGGTGGGCGCATCAGCCGTGAGTACAACCTCGCCTTTGGCATTTCTTGTCCACCCAGTAGCTTGGACAATCTGTACTGGTGTGGCGGGCGTGGGATTTTTGGTAACAGATGGACGAGAGCGGTTTTCTGTCTTTGGGTTAAGCGTTACCCAATCTACCTGTACAGCATCACTGCTAAGGGGTTCTCTAGGATTGGGAGGTAAGCCACCACGTCCAGTGATGATAAAACTGCTTTGATTTTTACCGACACTTGGTTGACAGACTTGGGAAACTTTGGTGTCAATCGGTGTGATGGGTAAGCTAACTAATCCTCGACTGGGGTCAACATCAGGTGTTTTGATTTCGACAGTGCCATTCAACTGAGGTCCCGCCTTAGAACTAGCGTTGATGTTACTAAGGAAGGAGTCCGGATGAAACACAAACCCATATATACCAGAGGATGTGATTTTAATATTACCTCCCCTTCCTTCATCGGCTTTGGCAATAATGTTACTATATTCACTAGGAACGGCCACGATGAAACCGTTCTTAGCATTAATAGTGATATTGCCGCCATTGGCATAGTTGGAGGCACTAGCAGATATCTGACTTGGTCCGCGCATTGATATTAAATCTCGCACCTGCAAATCTATATTGCCGCCCTCACCTGATGTGGTTGCAGCAGAAATCCTTGCCCCATCCTGAATAGTCAATCGTCCAGTTTCTATTTCTAAGTTTCCGGCATATCTGGCAGATCCAGTACGTGCCACCCCAACAAATAAGCCACTGGGGTTACCTTGAGCGTCAGTTCCGCTGAGTTGGATAGAGTCCCTTGCGGTAACGGACAACCTTCCCCCCTGTCCCTGACTAAAAGAGGTAGCTGAAGCTTGTGCTCCATTTTTGAGGATTAACTGTGGAGTCTCAATTCTCAATTCTCCGGCAGATCCAGATCCTTCTGTATTAGTCAACAGACGGCTTCCTCCCAGAAGCTCTACCAACTCCGATGCTTTTACGACTAATGTTCCCGGTTCTGAGCTTAATAAGGTAGTAACCGTAATTGTAGAATTATCGGTAAGTTGAATGTGCCTGCCTTGCACCTGAATACCGCCACCACTACCACTAGCACTTACGCTGGCTGCATTTGTGAGAGATACATCTGCTCTAGCTACACTATCGGGGAAACTTAAGCGGAGATTGCTGCTATCAATGTTTAACCCTACCGTTCCCACTCCTCCTGCCAATCCTCCTAACTCGACTCGACCATTTGTAGCCTGCAGTAACGCTCCTTCCAACTTCACATCACCGCCCACTAGCAGTAAACTCTGGTTGGGATCGACGGATAGATATGCTTCTTTAATAGAAATGGACTCAGTTGCAATTTGATTGAATAGAAATGCAGAAGGATTCACAGTCAGCAACGGGTTAAGCGGATTGACGGGTGAGGTCATGGAGAATTCTCCACCACTAGGAAACTGGATAGCATTGGCTGTTGTTCCTATAAATGAACCGCCAATATTTAAGTGGGCATCTGGCCCAAATATTATGCCCTTTGGATTTATGAGAAAGAGATTAGCGTTACCATGAGCCTGAAGTGTTCCCTGGATCTCTGAGGGGTTTCCCCCAGTAACTCGCACCAAAATATTTTTGATGGTAGAGGCGTTACAAAAATCCACTACCTCCCCACTATTTACATTAAAGTTGCTGAAACTATGGAATAGATTTCTATCGCCAACGCTTGTACCCCCTGTAATGTTTAGGGTAGTGCCGTTGGGTTTAACTTCAGTTCCTAAAGAGGGGTCGGCAGTGACCTGAGCGAAGGTAGGATAGACCCCTTCTGCTGCGATCGCACCAACTAGAATTAGTAAGCTCGACAGACCTAATTGGCAATGCCGAGCAAGCCAGCTTCTTGACATATCACAATTTGTCTCCTAAAATCGGAAAAATATCATTTTCACTTAAGTCGAGGCTATAAGTGTCACATCAAAAGTTCTGGTTGTTTGGAAACACAATAGGTGGTGTTTCAGGGATAGGAGTTAGCCAGGCTAGCTGCTGAGTACCATAAAATAGAGCACCAGTGTCTGTGTCGTATGTGAAAATGCCATTTTGAAGTGGGACAAGGTTACTCGCTCCCATAGTTAGTTGACTAGTTGTAAACTGAGTGAAGTCAATAGCAACACCTTCAGTCAGTTTTCCATTGGCTATTAGTTTACTAGTTATAAACTCAGTAGAGTCAATAGCAGCACCTTCAGTCAGTTCTCCATTAGTCGTAGAGAATGGTTGTATTATTGACTGGGAGCCAATAGGAGCGCTAGTAACAACAATACGATCCTCATAAACATTGAAGTCTTTAATTGTATCAATACCGCCACCTGAGTAATAGAGGACAAAGGTATCACGACCCAGACCGCCAGTGAGAATATCATCACCTAGTCCCCCTTCTAACCTGTCGTTACCCGCCCCACCTATTAGAGTGTCATTGCCAGGACCGCCGTATATTTGGTCATTTTGGTCAGTTCCAACTAGATAGTCGTTTCCAGCGGTACCGTAAATAATTGCCATGTTCGTTACTCCCTGAGAAATTAGTAATTCAAGAATGTGCTAATCAAAACTTTGCGTCTTTTCGGGGTAGTTGCTACAACGGGGGGAACCCCAACGCCAGTCGCCACTGCGCGGGAAACCCGCCTCATGCGCGCTGGCTCCGCAACGCACTGCCTTGTCTTTGCGTGAGATAATCATCCAAGCTGCATTGCCATCATTTTTCCGAACCATAATGCCCAAGAATCGGTTCTTGCGCAAATTCTTCCAAGCCAACAGCTTTTAACAACTTAGTCCAATCCTCCACAAGCACGTGCGAGGCTGGGTCAGCGCGGCGCATGTCAGCTAAATTAGTGACGGCATCGTACCAAATATGATTATTGGTATAAACAATGTATTCCCTTGCTTTTGCCGTCTTTAACTTATTTTCCATGTCGGGGGTGAGCGCGACCCGTTGCAACGATGCATTAACATAAAAATAATCAGATGTGTTTTGGGCTGCTCCACAATAAACCTTGAAATACCATTGATACTTCTTGTTTATCTTCAGAGCAGATTGGGGATTTGGTGGTATAGTAATGCTGATCGCACCTGCCTTTCTCGGCAACGCGATCGCTGTCCGCCAGATATTATTTCCCTGTTCATCCTGAAACAAAAACTCTCCAGATCTTAGGTTCGTGGGTAACTTAGGAACATAAATCCAAACGGTTGGATACTCAGCAACTGTTGATGCCAAGAAAGATGTGTTGTTAGTTTCTTCACCAGGCACCAAGGCAGTAATAGACTTATTCAAGCGTGGGCAACCATCACGGCTTCCTCCTCCTTTACGACGTCCACTAGGTGTACCATTATTGGGAAAATTCAATTCGGCAAGCAGGTTTTGTGTGTTAGCAACACTGTTAGTTACTGGTCGCGAACCCTGTGCTTGTGCGATCGGCATAAACAGTATCAAAGGGATAACGCAAGCAAGTTTTATCTGGTTTTGAGGTAGATTATTGCTGTTCATAATTCAGTATTTAAATATCTGATGCTATCTACACTCATCAAGATGTAACACCTACATTACGGAATTTATCCGACCTATCCTCCACACAACAGCCGTAGCCGTCAACATCAATACCAAGGCGGGCGGGATAAGTGGTATCCACCCTGCCAGTGTAAAGATGCCAAAGCAGATCCCAAATAGTGACAACAGCGCTGTTACCACAGCTAGCCCAAGGTAAATCGGCGAGGAGTAGCGCCACGCTATAATTCCTCCCACCAATGACCATCCCCAAACCCAAAGTGCTTCAACCCACCCAGACCACCACCAAAACAGAGGTCTACGATCGATAACTGCACTGAGGATATGGCTTACCATGTCTGCCTGCACAAACACTCCTGGTATTTGCTTTTGGTTGAGTGGTGCGGTAGCGCTGTAAGGAGTTTTCCAATCATCACTAGTGCTTGGGGCGGTAACACCAATCAGGACGATGCGATCCTTCAACGACTCAGGGTCAAAGTTAACGCGATCGTTCAAGACATCTGTAAGAGATATTGATTCGGCAATTTTTACGGCAGGGCGTAGGGAACGATAATTGAGTAGCACTTGATAACCCGACGCATCCACTTTTTGGTAGCCGCTTGTGTGTTCCTTTAATCTCTTAAACACGACGTTGCCGATTTGCAACTCATCATCTTGGGTAATATGAGCCTTGAAGCCTTCTGTCTCTAAATAGTTAATTGCCATCTGAAGGCTTAATGCCTTGTCTGCCGTACAGCGAGATCGAGGAGGCTGAAAATTCAAAAGCTGACGACGGAGAATGTCATCGTCATCAGACAAAAAATCACTAAAGCCTAAATGTTTTCTTGGGACTTCTGGCGGTGGTGGAACACCCACGGGATCGTATTCAGCATCAATAACTTTGCAGATGACAAAAAGGTGGTTGTCATTCCGGTAAAGCGGCGCTAAAAAATTTTGATAATCTGGGTCTACAGGTTCATCTCGATAGATATCTATACCGATAGTTCTTGGTTGATACTGCTTCAGTTTGTGCAAGAGTTGAGCAAGTGCCCGATCCGATAGCGACCCTCTCCCTTTCATCCTATTCTCAATTTGATAACCAATATCTTTGTCATCGACAGTGACTATTAACAAGCGCGGATCTGGCGATTCTGCTGGTCGCAGTTGCATTAAATGGTCGTAAGCCTGTAATTCCCAAGGTTGCAAAATTCCCAGATGGCGCACTCCCATAACCAATGCTGCGATCAACACACTCGCCACAAGTACGGTAAGTAAATTACGTTTAGACCCTGTCTTTGGAGAACACAACTGTTTCCAAGTTGGTGGAACAACCCGAGAATTCTGGAAAATTACTGGTAACCAAGTAGCATTGGGAAATCTATCTTCCAAGCCTTGCAGTTTTTCCCTTGCTTGCCGCGATGCTAGATACAGAGACTCTCCACTCGAAAAGGCTGCGAGAAAATGCTTTAAAAATTCCTGTGCTACCCGATCCGGCACTGGTTCCCGCATGACAATCATTTGCGGAATGTGTAAACAAGCAAGTTGCCGTGCTAATCCTAAACCTTCACAGGAGTTAAAAATTGCTATCTGTAACCCTAGTGCGATCGCTTTTCTCAGACCATACCTTAACTCATCAATTGTTAAGCTATCGGTTTTATTGATATAAATTAAACCAGTATCACCACAAGTTTCGCTATGCCCTGCGAAAAACAAAATATCCCATTGCTGCCACAGATAATTGTTTAACTCGTTGCGTTGCGGTTCTACTAGAAAAACTGTTTCGGAAGAAGGTAAATTTTCTAACACCTGGCGGTCTAGTTGCACATCAATTCCAGTACTATTGCCCAGAATCGCCAAAATTCTTACTTTAGGTTTTTTACCCGGTGGTGTCTGAGGTGTTTCAGAAGCTGTTGCACTCAGAGCAAATTCTGCTAATAAGTATCGATTAAAAAAAGCCCACAAATGCCAGGGAAGACTTTGTAGTTGGCTATCATCAGTACGAATTAATACCCGAGTTGGTTCTTTTCGGTTTAATTCTTCGCGTAATGTGTTATTTATGCAGCGAAATTCCTCAGATTCCAGCCACGCTTGTAGGCGATCGCTTAATACCTTAGCTGTCCGGCAGCATTTTTCTATTCGACTGTTGATACAGCCATCGTAAATAATTTCTTGAGGCTTGATGCGGCTAGATATTCCCAAACTCCGATACTTATCCTGCCACTGATTTAAGTAAGTAGCCAGGTCGGGGCATGCAGGCAGGTAGCCAGAAATTTCTATTTCTGGGCGAGCATTTTCTGCTCCGATTTCCAGTGTTGCCCGACATCCTTGGTCTGACAAATTACCATCCAGTTTCAGAACAACTAACTTTGCCATATACCCATTTGAAAGTGGGGATTTTGGATCGTCAAATTAACACTACCAAATACTGAAAATCTTTTGACACCGCTTGTCAACCCCTTCGGGGAATTAAAAATTAAAAATTAAAAATTAATAACACCATAAATAAGTTGATTGTGACAATTTGTACCCGGTTTTTTTTGATACTGACCTTCAGACTACAAAAGCTTCTGTGAAGCCGATATTACCTAATGTTACTTTCACTTGAAAACGTTCTCCAATTTCGCTACTAAAGTTTAATTGAATACTCTTGGTGCTTCTCGCAGTAGCTTGCATCACAGCTTTTCCCAAATCATCCAACACTATCAGTTCAAGTTCTTCTGGTAGATACTTTTGACCGCTAACTGGACACACTTTCACAAAGATGTTTATTTCTTCAGAGACAGGCATCAGTCCAATTACTAAAGCGACTTGACCTGAAGCAGATTGTTGTCCCAAGTCCAGTATTTTGCCTTGTTGCACAGGAAAAGTTGAATTTTCTTGATTTTGAGCTAAAGTGTGTTCAGCACTTCTAAATCTAAAAGCTAGCTTAGGTTGTTGCGGACTCAAAAGCAAATCTATTGTCTGCCAACCAGCATCAATAATATTTGTTAACCACTGGCTGAGGTGAATTGGCTGTTGTACAGAGGCGATTAATTGCGTCTGTTCGGTTTCGCTTAATAGTAAGATGAACTCTTCGAGCGATCGCAACTGACTCACATCTAACTCACCATTACCTGCCGTTTTGGTAAATCCCAGCAGCGTTGCTTCTCGAAGTGAAGAGTCAAACTGTACCGCCACATAGCCAATTCGGTCTGACCAAACTTCCGGCGGAATATGCACCACCTTTTGGTCTGGCAATACAGGACGACACTCTAGTTTTCCCAAACCGATGACTTCTAAATCAGCGACATCCATCACAGTTTGCATCACTGGGTTCCAACTAGCACATACTGACCAATTTGTTTCAACTCCCATACAACGCAGGTAAAACTTGACGGCAGACACCGCCAAAATATTGAGATAAACCTGTTTCGCTTTTTGAGGATTGCTATGCTTTGTGCGAAATTCTGCTACAGAATGATCTTCTAAGCTGATGGGGACGGTAAAAGTTAAAGATTCTGATGGGTTGATCATCATTTGTTGCTCTCTTGCTTAATTTAGCTCGTTACCACAGTATTCTTTTAACTTTAAAGAGAACTTATTTACACATCGGTAATAAAAGCTGCTGACTGTGGGAATTTTTATGGCGAATTCTCCAGAAATATCTTTCCAGGATTTTCCAGACATTCGTCGCGTTGCCAATGCTTGAAAATTGGCTTTAGGACATTTTTCTATATGTTCTTTTTTGAAAATGTCTTCTGGGTCTGATTCGATAAATTTCTTCAGGATTTCTGTCATGTCTGGAGGTTCTTCAGGTGAGGCAATAAGATTATCTAGGTCAGTTAAGGTGATTTTTTTTATGCGCTGTTGAGCCTGGATTTTCCTAATGGCGTCTTTAAAAAATCGCCGATCCAAGAGAACATTGACCCATGTCATGACGCTACCGCGTTCGGCATCGTACTTGTCAATTTTTTCACAAATATAAAGTAAGAGTTCCTGGCGTGCCTCATGATAAATATCTTGGTAAAGCTGATCTGGGAATTGACTTTTTTGCGGATAGCAAAGCCTGCCAGATCTCACAATGCCATTAACTAGCTTTGTTAAAGCGATCTGACGCCCTGGGGATCTCGGTGGGCTTTGCTGAGCTGAAATAGCTAGCTGTAGTAAATACGCATCTAGTTCATCTTTGTCTAAATCATTCATTTGAGACTCCAAACCTGATTTCTAAGCAGAAGCGAATCTCTATTCTTTTCTCTCGCTACTGCCCTTCGTTTTATGCGAAAGCATCAATTTTGTTACAAATGTTTACAATTTCAGATAAAGATTTGTAAAAAAAACTACCGTTTAGCATAAAAGAAACCGCAGCTACCAGAGAGAGAAGTAGAACAACATCTAATACTACCCTTTTACTCAGATTGCAACAGCATGACTCTTAGTAATCATTAATTGCAGCGAGTGGACTATGACTTTTGGCAACTATATTTCAGACCAACGCTTAGGTACACTACAGCCAGAAGAGGAGTTGCAGTTTACCAAGTTCCTAATGGATCGTGCCGCAGATGCTGTTTTCTTGGTGACTCCACACGCACGGTTTTTGTACGTCAACGATGCGGCATGCCGCATCGCTGAGTATTCTCGTCAGGAATTACTCTCGATGACTATGCACGACGTAGACCCAGACTTTTCGCCAAAAATTTGGTCGGAATACTGGAAAACTATCAAGCAACAAGGTTCCCTCTACTTTGAATCTCTGTATTGGACTAAGGAGAACCAGAGCTTTCCAGTGGAACTCACTGTTACCTATCTGGAATACTATGGTAGGGAGTATGGTTGTATCTTTGTCCGCGATATTACCAAACGCAAGCAGGCAGAAATAGGCCTAGATAATGCCAATCAAGAGTTAGAGTGCAGAGTGCTTGAGCGCACAGCTCAATTAAGGAACGCCAATGAACAATTGTGCCGCGAAATTGCTGAGCGCAAACAAGCAGAAGCAAAAGTTCGGCAAACTCTAGAACAAGAAAAAGAAATCGGCGAACTAAGAGCGCGGTTTGTCTGTATGGTTTCTCATGAATTCCGCAACCCACTGCACGTCATCTCATTTGCCACCAGCGCATTGAAACGTCACAACCATCAATGGAATGAGGAAAAAAAACTTAAGAATCTCCATCGCATCCAAACAGCCGTCGAACATCTTAGTGAGTTGATGGATGACGTTTTAATTATCGGTAGATCGGAAGCAGGAAAACTAAAATTTGAGCCAAGAGCGCTTGATTTAGAGCAATTCTGCAGTGACTTAGTGGCACAATTGCAACTGAGCCACGGTAGTCAGCATACCGTCACTTTTGTAAGTCTTGGTGAGTGCTCATCAGCCTGCGTGGATGAAAAATTGCTACAGCCGATTCTCACAAATCTGCTGGAAAATGCGATTAAGTATTCCCCGAAGGGCAGCACAGTTGATTTGATACTTTCCTACCCGGATGGAGAAGTAATTTTCCAGATTAAAGACCAGGGAATTGGCATTCCGGCTAAGGATCAACAACGACTGTTTGAGCCATTTCATCGCGGCAATAATGTCAGCGACATACCAGGTACCGGACTAGGGCTAGCAGTTGTTAAAAAACTTGTGGACATACATCGCGGTCAAATATCTGTCGCGAGTGAAGTTGGGGTGGGTACAACTTTTACAATCACGCTACCATTGGCGCGATGCCCAACGCAGCTAGAACACCAAATCAGTAATCCTGGAAGAACCTCTCCCCCAACCCCTCCCCTCCTAGGGGAGGGGAGTTTTGCTCCCCCGAACCTTGTAGGGAAGGGGGTTGGGGGGTTAGGTTTTTGATTACTGAATCGGTGTTCTAGTCAGCAGCAAGTAGAAGCTAAAAAAGCGTTAGTTTTTTCCACTGGATAACGGCGTGCCTGAGGATTTAACTATTTACTTTTACGAAGACAAGTCAACTGTCAAACACTTGGTCATTCCCATGAATCCGAATAACGAACAACTCAGTGACTCCCAACTAGAGATGGTCGCTGGTGGAATAGCTTGGACAATCTTGAGCCAACCTCAACCTTCCATTATTGGTCTAATTGCACTTGACAATAGTCAAATTGCTTGCAACTGACTCCTGTTCTCATTTTTATAGTTCAAAATCACTAAACATCAGAGGTAACAATGACAAAGATTTTAGTGGTAGAAGATCAGGCAGAAAGCCGAGAGATGTTTCTAGAATCCTTGGAGGCGGAAGGGTTCGACGCCATCGGTGCGGAAAACGGTCTGGTCGGGGTGCAGCGGGCGCAGGAACATCTGCCCGATTTGGTGATTTGCGACATTGTGATGCCGGAACTTGATGGTTACGGTGTCCTAGCCACGCTACGCCAAAACCCGGTGACGGCGATTATTCCATTCATTTTTCTGACGGCTAAAAGTACCAAGGCGGAACTTCGCAACGCTATGAAGTTGGGAGCTGATGACTATCTCACCAAGCCAACTACGGTAGAGGAAATATTGGCAGCGATCGCCGCCCGACTAGAAAAACAAGCAGCCTACAAGCAGTGGTACGCTGCTTTGAGCCTGCTAAACGCGGCGCCTGAGCCTGCTGTGACTCCTGAATCGGCAGATTCTGAATCATTCTTTCCGGACTCTCCCCAGCTGAGTCAGGTCTTCGACTTCATCGAAGCTAATTATCATCAACCCATTAGTCTAGATGATGTGGCGCTGGCAGTAGGTTACTCTGCTGCTTACCTAACTGACTTAGTGCGACGCCAGACCGGACAGCCACTGCATCAATGGATTATCAAGCGCCGGATGGCAGCAGCATGTTCATTGCTCCAAGAGACTGACCAGTCAATTGAGCAAATTGCTGAGGCAGTAGGTTATCGCTATACGGGATGTTTCTTTCGCCAGTTTCGCCAAAGCTTCGGAACAACACCTCAAGTCTGGCGCAATGCACAGCGCGCTTAGGGCAGCACTAAGGCTCACCACCAAGTGCCTTCAATCTGCTTGCAGTTCATCAATCGCGATCGGGAAACGTCCAACGTCCTCCCAGCCATTACTGACCAACTGACCAACTTAGCCATCGAGAGAGCGGTTCCTACCGATCGCCTCTGTTCCGTCCGCAGCAAGGAAGTGTTAGCCTGCGTGTGCTACTAAAGATACAAGATGGCTCGCAATCCTTCGTCCACTTCTTCCTGTAAATATTCTGGTAGCGCTCCAACACGTTCGCTTAAAAACGTTTTATCAACCGTAAAAATTTGAGACACATTAGCTACAGAATCGAGGGGTAAACCTGTAGCTTCACACGGTAACGATACATTACCTGGTGCATCGGTCAACCGAGTGTTAGAGGTAATAATCACGACAATTATGGTTCTGATACGACTTTGTGTAAAAGTATCATCTTGAACAATTAAAACTGGACGGCGATACCCAGGCTCCGAACCGACTGGATCGGGCAAATTTGCCCACCAAATTTCTCCACGATACACTACCAATCCTCACGTGACAGGGACATAAATTGCATCTTTGCCAGCACTGGATCTAGTTCAGAGGACTCCTCAGAATAAACCTGATTAAGTTTATTCAAAATTTGATTACGGTTGTATTTGCGTAAATATGCTACTAATGCCTTGGTATAAAGTTCACTACGTGATACTCCTAACTGCCCAGCCAGTGCTTCTGCCTCTTCAAAAACTGAATCTGGAAGTGAAATTGCAGTTTTCATCGCTACTCTCGCACTTGGTGACTACACTCTAGTTATACCCTAGTTATACCATAATGGCAAGGGAGGCTACGCCAACGTTCCTCCTGGGTCAAGTCGCTATCTCCCTGCTCGTAATTGATAATTCGTAATTCGTGTCACTGGCTCAAAAACAAAGCCTGCGAAGGCAGGCTAAATGCGTTTTTTTGTCTTTGCCTTCAGGTGTCGCACACTGGCTCATCGGGCAACTGCGTCCCTTCGTGAGTGAACTAGGGTGAGGCTGTTGCTAGGCTTAGCTATAGCCTCGGATCTCTGCGGAGTGCGTTTCAGGAGCAAACTAGCAATTAGAACACTGACACACAGCAAGGCTGGGGTTGTGGAAGGTTCAGGAACCCTTTCTGGCTTGGTTTTCTCGCCTAGTGCCGTGATTGCTTTGTCTCCCCGAATTAAGCCATAGCCAAGTCTGGAGTCGAAGCCTGACAAAGGAGTGTCAGCCGTATTTCTCAGGACGTCATATATCTGAGTTGGCGTTGCGCTTGGGTCTGCCTGTAGTAGTAGCGCTGCCACTCCAGCCGTGAACGGAGCCGACTCTGAGGTACCGAAGAAGTCGAAGAAGCCGGGGTTGGCAATACGACGAGCGTCTTCACCTCCTAAGTTAAAAGAAATCGGTAGCCCGTCCGGAGCGACGACATCAGGTTTGAGGGAATTTGGGTTGCCTTCCCTAGAAAAGGGTTCCAGTTGCCCCTGCTTTGTAACAACACCCGCTCTGTTTGAGTAGGATTGGGCGTTCCCGTAGTACACTGCTCCAACAGTCAGCGCATTCGGGTTATTCGAGTGCCCGTATATTGGGTATTGAATATCATTACCAGCGGCAGTGAAGTAAGAAACTCCTTGATTAAATACCTTAGTAATCGCTTGGTTGATCGATCCGTTCGGAGGCTCCTGATCCAATAGGTCTAAAGGTAAATCAGGAGGAGTAACCGGGGGATAATTATAACCCCAATCATCGACGATAATGTTTGCCTTGGCAGCCGCTAGAGCCTGAATGCCTTGACCGAGGGAATTTGTACCGCCCAAGCTTGTGTAAAACGCCAAATTAGCCCCCGGAGCCACAGCATGGATGATCTGCGCTATAGCGCGACCCTCGTCTGTGGTACCAGGCACAGCGAAGTCCTTGAGGACATTAACACCAGATGGTAGATAACCATTGGCTATGTCAGTCGCATAGGTATCTCTATTGCCTCCGGCGTCGAAGGTTTCTGTTGTGGCAAAGCTATCGGATAGAATGCCAATGGTGATTCCGCTGCCATCTAGACCGTAGCGATCGCGCAAAACATCAACCCCTGTAGCTTTGGCTGCGGGTTCAATTGGCAGGGTGAAGGTAGCCGCTTTGACCTCGGCAACGAAGCTTCCGAGTGCGGCAGCCGTCGCAATCACCCCTGACGTAACGATTGTTTGAAGGAGTTTCAAATCTCTCATGGCGTTTAAGGAACTTCTATAGATTTTAGATTTATTCCACAGATGAATCCGCTTGCTCTGTACCATCAAGGAATCATCGGTCAATTTGAATTATCTAGGAAGAAATTCAAAAAAATTAGGAGTAATGGACTGAGAGAATTAAATGTGAATTATGCAAGAAAACCTAGTGAGAACAGCAGAATTCTCTGTCAAGGCTCACTAGGTTAAAACAGTTTGTCACTCCAAGTAGTTACTGGCGTGCTAAGCTTATACTTACACTAAACTAGTTTGTTAGCGCTGTATCCAGAAGAGGCGCTCAGCCAGTTACAAAAAGGTGTGACTCTCTGTGAGTTAGTTTCAGTAACGCAATTACCGCCAGCCACTGCCTCCAGAGCTTCCTCAGATAATTCTCCTTCATTCGTATTAGCTGCAGCCGGGTTATTTGGCAATACTAAGTAAACCTTGTTTGTAGTTTCCTGGATGACTTCAATTTCAAAATCTTTTGGCAGTTGTTCTCCTGACTCCCTCGCATAAACTGCTTTGGGATTGCTGAGCAATTCTTGCTTGAAAGTCTGGTCTTCCCAAGCGTGCTGAATGAGCTTTTGCTCGAACTCGAACCGGGTGTTCATTGCTTGAGAAATGACATTTTTCAGTTCTTCGTGCATTTTCTTTTCTCCTTACTTCCTTTTGTCAATTTAGGATTGACACTAACCAGAATATCGAGAATGAAACTAAAGCGTCAATTGGATTTTTTTAGGTAGCGATCAAAAGAATTAGGAGTAATAGGTTGCTTTAAATAAAAGTTGAACTGAATTTTTAGGCAAAACGATAAAATCAAAACTAAATGAATGTATTACCAGCAAAAGTATTTTATTAGTTAAAAATCAAGTAAAAAATACCTGTGGATTGACCAAGACCTATCTTTAACCATTAGGTATCAAGCATTAGCTAAAAAATTCTTAGTCTGACCGAAAGATTTTGAATTGTAATTTGGGGTTGACATATCCTAAACTACAACTCAAAGTGTCAGTGCAGCAACCAGGGAACGAGAGGAAAATTTGAAGAAAACTGAAGGTTCTAAAAGGTCATGATTTAAATGGAAGTTTCACAGCAAGATTTAATCAAAATAGTCGAGCAAGCTAGTACCCTCACCGAAAGATTGGGCAATGTCTTGCAACAAGACGCTACGCATCTACGCTTCATTCCTAATGAGGCACAAGTTGACGAAAAACTGATTATTTCCCGGTGGGAAACCTGGTGTCAGGTTGTCGCACAAGGCAACGCAGAAAATTTTGCTCAACGCCTTGCGTGGGATGATCTGGATTCTAAAGCTGTCGGTAGTCTTCTCGGATCTGTCCGTCTCGCCAATCCAAAACAGTTGCCAGCGTGGACAGAAACTTTGCGGTTCGCTTTGCAAACGGATTGGGAAACAGCTTGTGTAGGTGCATCTCGTTGTCTGGATACCGAAAAGCCAATTCCCTTTGAAGAAATTTATCTACCTTTTGTGTACGTAGCGCAGCAGAAGCTCATTGCACGGGTCAATGCAAGTTGGCAAATACTGTCGGAAGAAGTTCACATACGTCTGGAACGGCAACTGTTATTGCAGTTAGCGTCTTTATGCGCCCAGTCTCTACAGTTGGAGTTTTCACTATTTAAAGCGCTCAAGCAATCTGCTTTCACTCTTTTATGGGGACGAGAACAAGACATAGGTTCTAACAAGCAGTACCAAACCTTTGTCCAAGAGTTGAAAACAGGTAAAATACTGTCCTTTTTACAGAAGTATACTGTCTTAGCAAGGCTCATGTCTATAGCGGTAGATTTTTGGGTAGAAGAAAAAGAGGAATTTCTCCAGCGATTAACATTAGACTTGCCAACTATCCAGCAAACCTTTCAAAAAGATGCTCTTCAAGTTGTTGACATTCAATTGAATCTCTCCGATCCTCACAATCGCGGGCGCTTTGTGATAGCTCTCACCTTTGCCTCTGGATTGAAACTGATATACAAACCTAGAGGCTTAGCCTTGGAAGCTGCCTATTTTCAGTTACTAGCTTGGTGTAATCAGCATTTTGTCTTGACTGAATATCTTGGGTCTTTACACCCGTTCAAGATAGTTAAAGTTATCGATCGCAAGACCTATGGCTGGATGGAGTATGTAGAGCATTTGCCCTGTGAAGACAAAGCTGCAGCACAGCGATACTACCAACGTGCTGGGATGGTGTTGTGTCTACTCCATATACTGCAAGGAACTGACTGCCATCAAGAAAATCTGATTGCTAGTGGAGAACACCCTGTACTGATAGATCTGGAAACCCTTTTACAGCCTCATGCTCACCTAGTTGACCCCAAAATAGAAGAAGTCAGTTCTGCGCAATACCAGGCGAAGCAACAATTTCTTGACTCCGTGCTGCGAACTGGACTACTGCCAAGATGGGAATTTGGATCGTCCGGGAAGGCTCACGACATTAGTGGTTTGGGGGGAGTTGGCGACTTAATCGCCGTGCAAATGCCCATGTGGGAAAACATCAATACTGACAACATGGTACTAAAGTTTGAGCTTGACGTAATCCCAGCCCAAGCCAATGTACCTTCCCTCAATGGCATCACCCTATTACCTAATGATTACGTTAATGAAATTGTAAATGGTTTCCAAAAAATGTATCAGTTCCTGTCAGAACGGCGAGAAGCGCTTCTGGCAACTGATAGTCCAATCGCTGCCCTAGCCGATCGCAAAGTACGGTTTATGTTTCGTCCTAGCCAAGTCTACGCTGATGTCTTCAATAAAGCCATGAACCCAAAATTCTTGCACAATGGTGTAGACTGGAGTATTGAACTTAAAGTGCTGAGTTGGGCGTTCCTAACAGCCGATCGCAAACCTTCGGTCTGGTCGCTGCTAGCAGTAGAACTACAAGCCTTAGAACAAATGGATATTCCTTACTTTGTTGCTGACTCAAGCAGTGATGTTCTGTGTGTCAACAGTAACGCGATCGTAGAGGGATATTTAAAACAACCCAGCTATGAGCGGATGATTTCTTGTCTGCGGCAGCTTAATGATGCAGATTTAGCCCAACAGATTGCAATTATTCGTGGTTCTTTTTACTCGCGGGTGGCGCGTGGCATGACCAGTGTCGCACCCACTAATTGTGCTAGTCTAGATTTAGATTTGAATGCAACGGCTCCTTTGGCGCAAGCACAGTTGGTACAGGAGGCTGTGGAGATTGCCAAAGAACTGCAACAACGAGCAATTCACGCCGCCAATAGTGTTACCTGGATTGGCATGGGATACCTGCCTAAGGAACAGCGGATGCAACTTCAGGCTTTGGGCTATGGCTTGTACGACGGTGTTTGCGGGGTCGCTTTATTTTTAGCTGCGGTAGCAAAAATTACTGGTGATGCGGCATTTCGAGATTTAGCTCTCAGCGCTTTGCAAGACCTAAGAAAATTGTTGCAGGACACACCAGACCCAAACTATCAGCGTAAATTTACCAAGCAAATCGGTATTGGTGGAGGCATTGGATTAGGGTCTATTGTTTACACCTTGGTACGGGTCAGTCAATTTGTGGATGAACCGGAACTTTTGGATATTGCCAGATCGGGAGCGTCCTTAATAACCCAAGAAAGCATTGCTAGCGATCGCTCCTTTGACACGATAACTGGGGCAGCAGGGGCAATACTAGGGTTACTGAGTTTGTACCAAGCCTCAGCAGATCCTGCCGTTCTGGATCGAGCTGTTGCCTGTGGTTATCACCTACTGATTAACCGTCTCAAGAGCAATACTGGATTTAGAGCTTGGGCAACCCTAGAAGGCAAGTTAGCAACGGGATTTTCTCATGGTGCGGCGGGTATCGCCTACGCCTTACTGCGATTGTACAAAATCACGCAAGAAACGGTTTTTCTGGAAGCAGCCTCTGAAGCGATCGCCTACGAACGCAGTGTATTTTCTACCAGCGCTAGAAATTGGCCTGACGTGAGGTTCTTTAGCCTTGATAAACAGAAGCTTTTCTTGACGACCAATTGGTGTCATGGTGCTCCTGGCATTGGTTTAGCCCGTTTAGGAGGTCTTTCGATTCTTGATACACCAGAAATTCGCCAAGAGATTGCCGTCGCCTTAAACACCACTCAACAGTTTGGTTTGCAGAACATCGACCATCTTTGCTGCGGCAATTTTGGCAGGATGGACGTGCTATTAGTAGGAGCCGATAAGCTGTCGCGGAAAGAACTTTGGAATACTGTCGAAAAACAGACAGCATGGCTTGTGGCAAGAGCAAAGCAAGTCGGTGCTTTTTATCTATCTCCCGAACTTCCCGGAGATGTTTACAACCCTGGTTTCTTTCAAGGCACCACTGGCATCGGTTATCAACTACTGAGACTGGCGTATCCAAACTCACTTCCTTCCGTTTTGCTATGGGAGTAAGCAACGGTTAAGTGATTAATTTACAGCATTGAGCTTTTTTCGGTTTTTAATATTAGTCAAGAAGAAGAAATATCATGAAAATTGCAGTAATAGGTGGGGGAACAGCAGGCTATATTGCTGCTGCCCATCTAACCAAATACTTTCCTCAGTTTGAGCTATATCACATCTATGATTCTAGAATACCCACAATTGGAGTAGGTGAAGGAACAACACCAAACTTTCCAACATGGCTCACTCATATTACTGGTCTGTACTATCCTGAGTTAAAAGATAGATGCAAAATTACCCTTAAGTATGGCATCTTTTTTGAGAATTGGGGAGTTAAGTATGAGCAATTCATGCATAATCTTTATCCGATTGGCGAAACCTACGCTTATCACATTTCCGCTGATAAAATTGTTGAGTTACTCCAAGACTATATCTCAGCTACTCACATTGACAAGAAAGTTATTGACTTGAAAAGCGATGGCGTGGCAGTAGATATTATTTTTGAAGATAACACTCATTTAAAAACTGATATTACTATTAGACATCTCCAAAATAGAACCTTTCTGTGGTAAAAGAGTATAAAATTATCTTTT
>CAXTSI010000026.1:0-33745 GCA_964246695.1 uncultured bacterium | reverse complement strand
TTAGCAATTAGCAATTAGCAATTAGCAATTAGCAATTAGCAATTAGCAATTAGCGACATTAAAAACTAATTCAAAATTTAAATAATGTTTTATTTTGGCATTGAACATGAAGTTGCTTTCCTAAACAGTGAAGGCAAATTTGCTGATTTCTCCCGAACACAATTTGCTGATTTCGCTCAAATTATCGCTCAGCTACCCCTATACCCCAACGACTATTCTCAACTGCGTGTCGGGGACGCTGGCATCAAGGAGAAGAGATGGTATATTGAGGGATTTGAACGATTTGTGGATGACGAAAAGGTGATTGAATGTCTTCCTAAAGGCATTGAGATCAGAACAACCATACACTCTGACATCCAAAGTACTATTACTGAATTATCAGAAAGTTTTCACTTGCTGTGTGAAGTGGCTAGTACCTTTGGCTTTTCACCAGTCTTGATCAGTTTTAATCCATACGAGACTGTTTTTGAGCCGCAACCACCATTAACTGATTATGAACTAAAGCTGCGACAGGCTTCTCCTGAAGATCAAACAGCCACCATCGCCATGCTTACCTATGGTCCAGATTTAAATATTTCGTTGGCTGGCTTGTCTTCTGAACAGGTGATTGATATAGGCTCTAAGCTGACTTATTATAGTCCTTACATTGTTCCTTTTAGTTATAGTTCTCCGTTTTATCAAGGCGATTTGTGGCAAGGGCTGTCAGTAAGGACGTTCATCAGAACAGGAAAAAGACCTGCAGCAAGGGTTTTTGTTCAGAAACCGGAACAACTGATTAATAGCGTACCTTCGCTGACAAAAACAGCACGCATACCAGCGGAAGTAGGTCGCATTGAATTTAAAGCTTTTGATAGTTGTGATGATTTTTCTATCTATGCTAGCTTGCTTGCTTTGTTGAAAGGTCTTGTTTTAGACGAATCCTTGCTTGGTAGAGCAATTATACCCGACGCAGCTTGTCACCAAATTTCTGCACAATTTGGGTTTGACAACGAAGATATTTTTAATAACGCCACCAAGATTTTGCAAGCGGTTAAGGTAGCACTTGACGACGACCCGGATGCTAATTTGTTAACGCCGCTTTTTGTTCTTTTAGAAAAGCGAGAAACACCAGCCCATAAACTGACCCAATTGTTCAAGCACTCCAGTTCCATCGAAGAGACATTGAGGCACACTTACCCGTTAAGTTTTTTGTACTGGCTCTAGAATTTTATGATGAATCGAAAATTATCAGCGCTCAAACAATTCATAATATACTTCTAGAGGAATACCCAGAATACCTGGAACGTCTCTACAACCCCTACTACTTCGCACGTGCTGAAATCAAAGAAGAGCAGACACCAACAATCTTTGCGCCAATTTTTACTTATGATGATAGTCTCAAGGTGCGTTATTCACTACCTCGAATCCTGAAAGGGCATGAAAAATCGAGAGTTCCTTTAACTATTATCGAAAAAGAGACATTAGATTTGTTTGAAAGTGTAATTCAAAGAGAAGAACTAGCAGTAACATTTAGACTAGAGGTGGGTGACATACTGCTGGTTAATAATCAGATTCTTATACATGGACGAACATCTTTTGAAGATTATTTTGAACCCGAACGCAAAAGGCAATTAGTAAGGATGTGGCTAGCGTGTTAGAGGATTTTTTAAAAGGCGGTTATGCTGCGTGAACCTTTACTGATGTTGATATCGGTCCTAGGCGACTGTCCACCCCCCAATAAAGGTTCTCTTCCCCAGATACAATTTGGGATGCTTCGTCTCCGTATCGATAGTACGTCGAGGCACATACTGCGTCAACGCTAGGATGGCACAAAAGATATTCAAGACCCCAAATTTCTGCTGCAGATGCTCCTCCAACACGGAAAGACTGCTCAAGCAATGCGAACCGCTTAACTAACTCACAAGTGCCGTTTGAATATATAGATGCGATTCCCGACACTATATCCACATTGAATCTTGCAGTTTTAATCTCTGGAATGTGTTTATTGAGAAGCGCTCTAAAAAGGAGTGCTTTATCTATAATTACTTGTGCATCTTCTTTGTTGAAAATGCCAACCTGAGCAAGCAACTCAGGAATAATGCGTTTGCCTGTTTGCATAATTACATGGTCAGTTCCCCTGTATAGTCCTTGAGAGAACCTTTGAACTCCTATACACTGTACTTGGTGAGAACCAACAGTAACAAAACTCACACTATATATCTTCAAATCCTCTGGGCAAAGATTTTCTTCTACCACTAGTCCGTATTGCTGGAGCTTTTCGTTATTCACAATCTTGTCGGAGATAAACTGCTCTAGCTCCTGAAAAGAGGTGACTACAAACTGGTTCATCCCTAAATATCCAAGCGGATCTTTGAGTCGAATTTGATACACTCCTTTATCATAGAGATGGTTGAAAGCTGTTCTGATATCCTCAATGTTAAAAACTGTGAATCCGGGAAGGACAAGCTCGAGGTGTACAAGCTCTTGCGAAAATTCATGAGACCATCCTAGCGGACAAGCTGCTTCTCTACTGACCAACGGATGCATTATTGCCTTTGTTGATTGGTGGGCTCTTGGCACAATTCCACCAAAAAAATCCTTTTCGCTTTCGATCAGCGCATCTTTGATGAGCTTTTGGTTCTCCCTAAATTCAAGAACTATAGTTTTATCAGCAACATAGTATGTTTTTCCCTGGTCAATACCACCAAATCTCTCAAAAATTGAGGCAATTTTTTCCATAATCCGAAGATTTCGATAATGAGCGAGCTTAAACCTTGGTTTGTTGGTGTTGATGACTAATGCTTTTACTTTAGACATTTACTTTACTTGATCGTTGTGCTTTGGTGGTTGGTCTAACAATTGGTAGTTTCATAGCTCGCTGGCTCTATAGGTGGTCTATTCGATACTTTACCATAAATCTTGCTCACTAACAATCACTAGACCAAAACTTTTGGGTAGTGGTAAATATGTAGTGATAATTGGCTTCTTCACTTTGAATTTGCGCGCAGTCGAGTTAAAGAAACCGGGTTTCTTGACTTGTTTCTCAACTTTCATGAATGATTTAAGATTGCATATGTGTTTTGGAAGGTTGTGTTGCAAAAACTTTTCAATGACAGAGCAATGCTGACAATCAGCTCTAATTATGCAGCAACTCCAAAAATTTGAGACACAAATTCTACTTGCGTGAGTATGTCTCCTTTTTCCAGGAACAAGGGAATCAGGCATTTTCATTAAGGAGAAAATTTGTTTTTTAAGCGCGGACAGAGGCGTGATAAAGATGGTAGAATCAGGAAGGAAATAGAGATTTAAATTGCAAAAAACCTGAAGCATTCAGGACTTACCAACTGGCACAATTGCTCTCGGTGCGGCGAAGCCGCACCTTCGGTATCAACCAGGATACCCCGCATTTTTCACAAGGGGTGCGATCGCTTATGACGGCTCCTGGGGAGCATCGCTCTGAAGTCTACCCAAAGCAAAAGTTCTTGAAAGGTAGATTGCAAGAATCATAAGTAATAAAAATATTATTCTTCTCCCTTGAGTGGGAAAATGATAAATATATTTTAACTGTTGATGATTCTTAGTAATGAAATTTAAAAAGCTAAATTATTGTCAATATTTACTTAGTAGTCAAATTAATTATACTATTACTAATTTGGCAGAACACTTAGAAAATATTAGTCATGATAAGAAGTTCTTGTGACCGTCGCCGGAGAATTATGTACGCCTAACGACGTATTAGCCAGAGACGTTTTGGTAGACTGCGTCCGAATTGGAGATGTACTTATATTTAAATATTTAGGAGCATATGGCTGGGATATTTCCCATCATGATTTTCTCAGTCATCCCCATCCACGACAAATATTATTGTAACCGCTAACTTGGGCTAATCATGAATCTAACGCATCCGAACCAGTATGACTTTCTCCCTCGCTTTTACCGACTGGCAGTCATCAATATTCTCTCCAATATTGTAGTGCCGCTAGCTGGTTTGCTGAGTGTAGCTTTTTTGGGTCATTTAACAGAAATTCGTCATTTAGCTGGAGTTGCTCTAGCTAGCATTTTGTTTGACTACATCTACAATGGTTTGGGCTTTTTACGGTTGGCAACCACTGCTATGACAGCAATAGCTGTCGGAAAAGATGACCGAGAAGCGATGCTGCTGGTGGGACTGCGGAATGCCTTAATCGCGTTAGGGCTAGGCATCGCGATCTTGAGCTTGCATTACCCTTTACAAGAACTGGGATTTGCCTTATTGAGTGCCGCCCCAGAGGTCAAAGCTTCTGGGATTGCTTATTTCAACGTCCGCATTTGGGCAGTACCTGCAGCTTTACTCAATTTCGTACTGATTGGTTGGTTTCTCGGACGGGAGATGAGTGGCTTTGTGTTGCTGTTAACGGTGGTTGGCACCATCGTTAATATGACACTGGACTACCTGTTGATTATCCACTGGGACTGGGCGAGCACGGGGGCTGGACTTTCTATGGCTGTTAGCCGCTATCTCATGTTGTTGGTAGGTCTAATTTTGGTCAGCCTGCAAATTTCTGGGAAAGAAGTACGGACAGTAGCCAGAAAGCTTAGGGACTTACCAGCTTTTCAAACCACTTTTACTTTGAATGGAAACCTATTTGTCAGAGCTTTAGCCACTGCATCCACGTGGGCAATTTTCACCAACCTTAGTGCCGCAATGGGGACAACTGTCCTGACGGAAAATGCCTTACTCGTAGAAATAGTAATGCTCAGCACATCCATTTTTAAAGGCGTAGGATTTGCCACGGCGTCTTTGGGCGGCAACTTTAAAGGTCAAGCGAACCATCAGTTGTTGCCTTTATTGCAAACTGCGGTAGGAACTAGTCTGCTGCTGGGACTTACCTTAGCCGGAATGTTTTCGGTGTTTCCTGGGACTCTATTTGGGCTATTCACTAACCACGCCGAAGTCATAGAGGCAATTAAAATTTATGTTCCTTGGTTATTCCTCGTCTTGGGATGTGCGGCAATTACTTTTAGTCTAGAGGGGTACTTTGCGGGCTTAGTACAAGGGCATATCATCCGCAATGCTGCTTTAATGGGCACTTTTTTGGGATTTGCGCCCCTGGCTGTTTCCGCATGGCATTTTCACAGTAATCATATCTTGTGGTTGGCTGTGTCAGCGTTCATGGCAACCAGAGCGGTGATGCTTGGGGTAGAGTTGCCTAGGACGTTCAAGAATAATTCTTCGGCTGTCGAACATGAATTAGCTTCGTAGGTTAATACGCTTGCTGTTAAAAATTGTGGGATCAGATCTTCAGCCCGTCCATGTCTCGTGCGGGCAAGGATGCCCATCCCACAAGATATTGCAGTCCTAAATCATTTGTGAAAATTCAAAGTGCAAGAAACCCGGTTTCTTAAAGAAACCGGGTTTCTCGGCTTTCACGAATCATTTAGGATCCAATACTTCTCGGTTAACCTTTGGAACATCCCCTCTCCTTACAGGATCGGTAAGAATTTTTCCCCCATTCCCTTGTAGGGAAGGGGGGCTAGGGGGGTAAGGGAGTGCCAAATCCTTGAAGTATTGATTTAGGATCGCTATATGTACTTTACTAATACGGGAACCGCTATAAATCCTATAGGAATCATTTTGATTTTGGAAATATACGTAGGGCACTGCCCACCAGATCCGGGTTTTGGTGGGCAGTGCCCACTACACTACTTAAAATTTTTCATGAATGATTTAGGATTCCTATATCAATGATATTAGATTTAAAAAATCTATCAGAATCTATAGGATTGTCATAGATTCTGATAGATTTCCTAGTCTAGATATAAGCAGTTGGGAAATAATTACGAATTTCGATTTGGGCGTTGGATAATCGTTTCTACAATCCGCCGCTTCGCTTTTGTATCAATTCCTACTAAGCGCACGTAATCACCGCTATGCTCAGTTAGACAGGATTCCACAGCTGAGATTGCATCTGACTCTCCATCAATGAGGTTAGTAAGACAACTTTGCCAAGAACCGATGCGGAAGCGGCGCTCATCTACATACTCGACCCCAATTTTATAACCCTGTGACAGAATTTGACGCATTTGTTCTTGTGTTTCCAGGGTCAAATGAGTACTTGATCCCTGCTGTTTCTGTAAGCTATTAGCTGTTGTAGGTAAGCTTGAGCCATTATTGATTGATTGACTGGGTATTTCTGTAACACTGGGGGAAGGAGGAGCTGGTTGAGAAGTTTTTCTATTTAATCGATTGTACTGATCGACCAATTGGGAATTTTCCACCCGTTTTTGTTCACCAACCATCAAGTTACCCGTCTCGATTAAGTTAGACAAGCTAAAATTAGGCTTTTTAAATTCTGGTGGTCCTTCAACGCTGTTCACTACACGTAATGATACATGCTCGACTCCCACTTGATGGACGAAGTTGCGGATTTGTTCGTCATAAATGCGCGATCGCAAAGCACTAAAGAAGTCAATTGACTGATTTGCAAAAGTATCAACTAGTTGTTCAATTTGCTGGCGCGAAAGTACATCTTCAGCAAAAATTCCGCCAACAATCCCCACCTTGTCGTCTCGGTCAGGTTCCCAGTAAAATTTATCCATGCGACCATCCCGAATCAACGGCGCGTAGAGAGTGGAAAAATCGTTTCCTGTAACAATAATTGGTACACGATGTAAAGGTGTTGAGTCGTAACTACCTGGAAGTTGCACATCAGTGGGATTATCAGCAATATTCATCAGTGTGGCATTTACCATCTGAGTATTAACAGTGTACTGAGTGCCTTCATCAAACCGTCCTGCACCCGCATCTAAATCGTTAATCATCAGTACGCACATTCTGCCCCGCACACGAATCAGTTCTGCCGTTTCTCGGTAGCGCAGCCGAATTAGACGTGCTGGATCTCCTGCATCTGGACTTTCCAATTCTCCGCCAGATATGTGAGTCACTTCAATACCCATTTTCTCAAAGACTAACTCACATTGAAAAGACTTTCCCTCGCCTTTACGCCCATGAACACCCAAAATCAATGGGACTCGGACACCGGGAATATCCAGGAAGTTTTTAGTGATGTGAACAGCAACTTTATCTAGAAAGCGAGGAGATATGTAGTAATTCATAAATTTGTCTGCTCAAGCTAAGTTCTTAAAATAATATTAAGTTTTTTTGGTGACTGCTGTTCACCTATCTTTTGGTTGAAAAGTTAAGCCACAAACTGGAATACATTCATCATTTAAACCAATCTAACCAGCCTTGCCAGTTTTGCACGATTTCGGCAAATTCTGCATAACCTCCTACTCTTGGATGCGCACCATCATTAGCTCTTGCTTCATCTATCCATTTATCTGATTTTTCTAATCTGGGAAAAACATCTAAATAAGGCACATTTAATTTATGACAAACCAAAGCAAACTGTTTGGATAACTCGGTAGTTCTCTGCTTTCTCTGATTATCTTCCTGACCTGCATATGGCGCTGGACCCACCATTAAAACCGGATATAGTTGTTTAGCTGCACTCAAAATAATGTGGGCATTTTCGATTGATTTTGTGAATTCAACACGAGTTAAACCGTTTTCAACTGTTGTATCATTTAGTCCAAAAGAAAATACAACCCTACCGTCGTGTTCTTTGGGTAGTCGAAGTGATACTTCCTCTAACCAACGATTTGCTATATCAGTACTTGTGTCCCGCCTAATTCCTAAATTATAGTATGTAATATCATAACCTTTTTTATTAGCATTAATGCATATTCTTCCTGCCCAACCAAGAAATTCTGGGTCGCCAGTACCGTTGACAAAAGAGTCACCGACAAAACAAATTCTTACTTGTGGTATTGTTGAATTCACTTTATTTAGAATACTATAGCAGTCTGATTTGAATTAAAAAAAATCTAAGTATTTGTAGGGTGTGTTAGGACGCAGCAGTACGACACCAAGAGATTCGGACGATACCGTACTCTCGTCTAACATACCCTAAGTGTATTTCAAAAATCAAATAGGAATTCTATATCTAATTTTCTCGTTCCCGTGCTCTGCATGGGAATGCAGTCAGTGGGGCTGCTGCCTCATTGCTTGCAAAATGTGGAGGCAGCAGCCCGCTAATTAGGCATTCCCAGCCAGAGGCTGGGAACGAGAACACCCAATTGTAAGGGCGGGGGGACCCCATTGTAAGGGCGGGGAGACCCCGCCCCTACGCGTTCAAAACAGATTATTGTATGTACATACTAGGTTAATCTATAAATAAACATTAACATTTAAAATAAGATGTTAAGACTTATTACAGACTTTGACGGTCCCATTATTGATGTTTCCGAACGGTACTACCGCGTCTATCAATTCTGTTTAGAAAAAACCCGACGCTTAAACCAAGAGGTAAAACAACTTACCCTCGCCGAATTTTGGCATCTGAAGCGATTGCAAGTTCCTGAAAAACAAATTGGTATGGCTTCCGGGTTAGATGAAGCGCAGGTAGAAGAATTCGCCCAGTTACGTCGGCAAACCGTACATACAGAACTATACTTTCAGTATGATACCCTCGCGCCTGGTGCTGTGGATGCACTGTTAAAAATTCAACAAGCTGGAGTAGATTTAGCAGTAATGACCATGCGCCGAGTTTGGGAACTGGATTACGCCTTCAAAAAATTTGATTTAGGTAAATTTTTTCCGGAAAATCGCTGTTACTGCCTTAGCAACGACTACGTCAAAACTCGTGATATTGATGATAAACCTTTATTAATGGCACGAGCAATAGAGGAATTACCTCCCGTTGCTGATACCTGGATGGTGGGGGATACAGAAGCCGACATTGCTGCTGCTAAAAAACACGGTATTCCGGTGATAGCTGTAGAGTGTGGAATCCGCGATCGCACTCGACTAGAACAGCACCAGCCCAACTTAATTGTTAAGAATTTAAGTTCAGCTGTGGATTTACTTCTACGTCGTTAGTTGTTGGTTGCTAATTGCTAATTGCTAATTGCTAATTGCTAATTGTTAAAAGCCATTAGCCATTAGCCATTAGCCATTAGCCACTATCGAAGGAAGCTATTAATAAGCCACAACAATACAAACGTCACGACTGTAGAAAATTGATTCACACTCAGATGAGTAAATTGCTGTATTGGTACCATGAGCGAGTTAGCAACTAGTCCCCCGGCGATTAAGCCCGTTATTAATCCGACTAGTGTCAACAGAACTGCTCGACCGAACTTACCTTCCTTGCGCTTGAGAAAGTAAATACTAATACCCACTCCCAGCACCAATGCCAACTGCAAAGCTTGATCGCCGACCGTTGGGTAAAACACACTGATGGCACTCAAGCCCAAATACCAAGCTCCGGGTAATAGTACGTCCCTAGGAGTTGGCTTATCCAGCATTCGTTGCAGCCATACAGGGGACTGCGCGCGAGGGGTTTGACTTTCTTTTAGCGGCACTTGCAATCGAGCTTCTGGAAACCGTATGCGTTCAGGCACTTTGATTTTGCCTTCTTGGCGCATCCGCAGGCGCTCCATTAAAATCGCATCATAAGATGCTTCAATCATTTCTAGACGCTTAGTATCGCCTCTGTATTGCTCTACTAGGCGGTTACGAACATCTTGAATTTCATCGAAGCTAGCATCCTCTGACACCCCAAGTTTTTCGTAGGGATTTTGATCGCTCATGAGAGTTGATTACTGAGAGGCTTAATCAGCGGCAGTCTTTTGTTGAAGAAAAAACAACTTTAGGCTTTAAGTCGCACGAAACCAATGTCTCGTTCGACTTTGATGTCCTACCTGGATAGTAGCACGGGTAAGTTTAATTGATCTGGTAATTTTAACTATAGTTACTTTAACATATCGCCATAACTCCGTGTATCCCCTCATGTCGTTCATTAGTTGGGGCTTTACTCTAGAATTTGAGCTAGGAATACCTAAAAGGCATTTTTTTTATGACAAAATTATCTTTTATCTTTCAAATTTGGCAATTGACAGTACCTTGAGCAAGTTTTTGATAATTAACTTCAGAATGCCTTGTGTCATCAACCGCATATCGATTTAAAATTAAGGCGTTTTAAACGAGCGAGCAACTGGGTTAGTAAAGTGTCTTTTTTTACCCAAGTGCTGCGGTTGAAATCAGAGCATCTGCGTAACCATTCACAAGGTTGACAATTACAAGCCTAAAACTGAAGTGCCTAGGTGGTATTACCATAATATTGGCGATTAAAACGCCAATAATCCTGATTAAACTAGTTTTTGAATAATCTGGGATTTCTTACCTTAGCCTTGTAGTTTCTTGTTGCCTTCTTTTCGCGAATACCGCGTTTTTTTACGCGTTGTGCCAGTTAATCCTATAAATCTTTGTGCAAAGTGATGGTCATGGCTCCTGCCAAGATTCTTGTAGTTGATGACGACCCTGCGGTTCGGAATTTAATCCAACGCTTTTTAATTAAGCAGAATTATCAGGTGGAATCTGCCGAAGATGGCAAGACCGCCTTAGCCACTTTTGAGCAATTTAACCCAGATTTGGTGATTTTAGATGTAAATTTACCAGATGTAATTGGGTTTAACCTCTGCCAAGAGATGCAAAGCCGTAATGGTGTTTTTGTTCTAATGCTGACTAGCCGTGCAGACGAAGCTGACAAGATTCGCGGCTTTTCTAAAGGTGCTGATGATTATCTCACCAAGCCATTTGGTTTGGGAGAACTAGAAGTCAGAGTAGCAGCTATATTGAGGCGTCAGCGCGTCGTAACTACGGCAGAACAAAAACGCCTAATATTTGAAAAACTGATGATTGATCCTGTGCGACGGGAGGTAGCACTTAACAACCAACCAGTACCCTTAACTGCTTTGGAATTTGACTTGTTGCATTTTTTAGCCAGCCATCCAGGTCGAGTTTGGCGACGAGCTGAACTAATCCAGGAGGTGTGGGACTATGAATATGTGGGTGACCAACGCGTTGTAGACGTACATATAGGTCAAATTCGGAAGAAGATTGAAGCTGATGCCAGCCAGCCTGCATTGATTCAAACCGTGCGGGGCGTCGGGTATAAGTTTGAATGTCCTACTCAAACCCACCAACAGTTAGAAAAAGCTCAGTAGTCAATAGTTAAAAGTTGATGGTGATGACTTTGGACTAATAACTAAGCTGCAAAAATAGTTAATTTCATTGACTTTACATAGGGCTAGTTTTATACAGTTATCCAAGACACACCATTAATATAATTACTGCAATACTACAATAGCTACAAAATTTGAAAGTTCTGTAAGACATTTATTAGCAACCGGCGCTAGTTCGCGCTTGTTGTTTTCAAGAACTAAAAGCGCCGAAAAAACAAATCTTGATGCACCAATTCACGCCCCTAACTTCCCCCACGCTCGTTAGCAACTGTAGCTTTAAAGTATGTGGGGGACTAAGAGGCACTATCAGCAAGAGCGATCGTTTTGGTAGATATAACAAAGCAAATCATCAGCCAATCCAAGTCTTGCTTTAATCCCAGATAAGAGCGCCAGTAATTGTTTGTTTACTGATATCTTGCACCAGCATCAAAAACCGGGTTTCTTGCAAATATTCAAGGCTGAGACCCTTTATTTGTGGTTGAGAAACCCGGTTTTTTAGGTCTTATTGAGAATGGTGCAAGATCTGATTTTAGGCATCCTGACAAAACTATTGGGATATTCCCATTTCTAGCAGACTACCTTTTTGGTTGTGATTTTTCCTCCAACCCAACGGTTGCTTAGAGTCACTAAAATCTGGTTATGAGGAACGCTACATTCGACCGTGTGGACCGTGTGGAACTCGCCAAGGTGCTTGGTACATTTGCTGTATCAGAGTGAATCCTCAGAGCGTATTTCTGCTTAGCAGTGGTGAAACAAAGTCTCCAAATAAACACGAGCGGCACGGCGATCGCTATCTCCATTTTGAAGTAGAAATAGAGACAATGCTGCCGTCAGTACTCGGGTTTCGTCCCAATCCGGATGTTTCTCTAAGTAGTTTTTGAGAGATTCATGTAGTGTTTCGGGAATTTCTGTAAAAATGCTAACTGTTGCGTTCATAAAATTTTTCGCCTTTGAAGTTCATCAATGGGGAAACTTGCTTGTAGTAGAGCCAAAGGGCGTCATGCCCACGGTTCTTAGCCTTGTCCGACAATTTGCGCCCCCCAGATCTGGCAATTTAACACACTTGCAAGGGCAGACTACAAAACCAAGTCGCATCATTTTGCAGCAAAAGGGGGTGGTGTTGTCAATGCGGCGAAATGTTAAGAAGCTATTGAGCAAAAATAAACATCTACGAAATAATCAGGCTTTGAGGTTAGTTTTTGTAACACTTCTTAATATTAACTCAGTTTATCAGGTTTCTTGTCACTGCCATGAAACAATCCCCAGTAAAACCGCAACAGCTGATGACATCGTGTACTCTCTGTGGAAAACTTACAAAGCGCCTGTGGAAACTCTGTGGAATCAGTGAGGAAAAGTCCAGTAAATGATAAGAATTACAAAAACCAAAATTTTTAGGGCGTAGGGGCGGGGTAACCCCGCCCGTACAAATAAATTAAAAATTAAAAATTAAAAATATTTAATGAGTGCATTTTTAATTCTTGTACTTCCTCATTTCTCTTACAGGCGGCGATGTCTATGCTGATTTTCGCAAAGCATCGCTACGCGATTTATTAATGAAAAAATCAATAATTGCGTTGGCGTTACTTTTCAATCCCCTGCATTTATACTGGGGGTAATAATTACGAATTACGAATTACTAATTATAAATTATTGTGAGTAGGAAGTGAAATTCTTGAATAAGCACAAATTGCGCTTTTTGCCAGAATTAAATATCCAAGTCTTAATTTTGGCAGTGGGTAGATTTCTCTCAGAACTTGGCACTGGCTTTACACTGTTTTACGCCCCGATCTTTTTTGTTAATAAAGTAGGTTTATCTGCAACTGCTGTCGGCTTTGCTTTGGGTAGTGCTTCAATTTCTGGCATTGTGGGACGGATTTTGGGTGGTAGTTTTTCTGATTCCCCCAACATTGGACGCCGTCGTACTTTGTTGCTTTCGGCAGCGATTTCAGCAATTGGTTCTCTAATCTTAGCTGTCAGCTATAACTTTGTAACCCTTGTGATTGGTAACTTAATTAGTGGCTTAGGAATAGGGTTATATTGGCCTGCAACTGAAGCAGTTGTTGCCGACTTGACGCCAACTGAAAATCGTCGTGAAGCTTTTGCCCTGACCCGATTGGCAGACAATCTTGGTTTGGGAATGGGAATCGTCCTAGCAGGCGTTTTAGTAGCAATGACAGGTAATTACCGATCGCTATTTATTATTGATGCCATCTCTTTTATCGTATTTTTTGTAGTTGTCTTTGTGGCGATTCATGAAACCCATCAACCGCAAATGACATCCTCTAGCCAGAAGCCACATATCGCTTCTTGGTTTGCAGCATTAAGCGATCGCCCACTCCAAGTCTACATCCTCGTCAATATCATCTTCACCATCTACGTTTCCCAACTACACAGCACTCTGCCCATCTACTTCAAAAACTTTGTGCCTGATGGGAACAAGAGAAAAGGATTTGCTGAAACCACTATCAGTGCATTATTTGCTTGGCATCTTGCCGTAGCTATCCTCTCCCAGCTACCCGTTGCCCGTTTTTTAAAGCGCTTAAGTCATCCCCAGGCACTCACTGTTTCGGCTGTACTATGGGCAGCAGGTTTCACCCTCATCTGGGTTACAGGCATTGCACCATCCGATCGTCTGCTGTGGGCAACTTCGGCATTAGGAGTATTTGCCCTTGCTATTACCTCTTACACCCCCTCTGCCTCATCTTTAGTCACCGACTTAGCTAACGTATCTCAACGTGGCGTATATTTCTCCTTAAATTCCCTCTGCTGGGCAATTGGCTATTTTATTGGTCCTCCCTTAGGCGGTTGGGCATTAGATCAACCACCAATCATTGCACATAACTTCTGGCTAGGCTTCTCCCTAAGCGTCATTTTCACCATCGCCACTTTGCAGTACCTCAACCGATTACTGCCAAAAAACTCGAATCATACAACAACCTAACGAAAAACTTCTCTTTTCTTCTCTTTTCTTCTCTTCCTCTGCGTCCTTGGCGTCTCGGCGGTTCGTATTACTTCATTCTTTCCTGCAGCTTGCGGTAAACCGCCTTCAAATCAACATTATGATGAGCCAAAGCCACAAGCGTATGGTAAAATAAATCAGCTACCTCCGAGGCGATCGCATCTGGCTCATCATCTTTACAAGCCATCACCACCTCAGCGGTTTCCTCTCCCAGCTTTTTCAAAATCTTATTGTCACCACCTGCAAATAACTTACAAGTATAGGAACTCTCATTTGGGTGGTCACGGCGATCGCGTATAACAGCAAAAACTTGTGACAAAGTATCTGGTGGCGGCGAAACTTTTTTCCCATCTACCTGATGAAAACAACTGCGCTCACCAGTGTGACAGGCAATATCTCCTACCTGTTCTACCCCAACTAGCAGCGCATCACTATCACAGTCATAACGAAGGCTGCTCACCTTTTGAATATGCCCTGAAGTCGCACCCTTATGCCACAACTCTCCACGGGAACGACTCCAGAACCAAGTTTCTCCTGTTTCCAAAGTCTTCTGTAAAGACTCCCGATTCATCCACGCCATCATCAAAACTGTACCATCCAAATCATCTTGGACAATTGCCGGCACAAGACCCCGTTCATCGTAACGAATTTTTTCAACAGGAATAGAGTCATTTAGTGAATGGAGATCGTTCGGAAACATAACCTGTTGTTTTGAGCTACTATGAATGGTTCATTGATTCACGATACCATTCTATATACAGTAACTAGTATGTTTTTTTCCAAGTCATTTTTGATTTTCTGTTGTTAAATAAGAGCACTTCCATGCATTGCCGACTGCATTTTAACCGCACTTTGAGCAACTCTGTGAGCTTTTGGTGATTCACCGTACCAATGGATTGCCGAGTTATAAGCTGCCCGGTAAATATCTTGGTAAGCCTCAGATAAACGAGTGCGGATTTCTAAAGGCAAGTCTTGATTTGACTTATATAACATATTCTTATTGTTTTACTTTAGACAATTAACTAATTAATATATATGTTCTTGGCAGCCTTTCCCCCTATCCTAGGATAGAGCTTTTTACATTCAATTACAGGAGAGAACCTTGGTAAATACCACGATTAAAACTACAAAGTCACAAGAAATCTTCGCTGCAGCCCAAAACTTAATGCCAGGAGGGGTAAGCTCCCCAGTCCGAGCCTTCAAATCTGTGGGTGGACAACCCATCGTTTTCGACCACGTTAAAGGCGCTTACATTTGGGATGTGGATGGTAACCAATACATCGACTACGTAGGTACTTGGGGACCAGCAATTTGCGGTCATACCCATCCGGAAGTGATTGCAGCACTGCACCTCGCCTTGGAAAAAGGTACTAGCTTTGGTGCGCCAAGTGTGTTGGAAAATGTACTGGCAGAAATGGTCATTGATGCTGTTAAGAGCATTGAAATGGTAAGATTTGTAAACTCGGGTACAGAAGCTTGTATGGCAGTGCTGCGGCTGATGCGGGCTTTTACTGGACGAGACAAAATCATCAAGTTTGAGGGCTGCTACCACGGTCACGCCGATATGTTTTTGGTGAAGGCGGGTTCTGGTGTCGCCACACTCGGCTTACCTGACTCCCCAGGCGTCCCCAAATCAGTCACTAGTAACACTCTGACTGCGCCTTTCAATGATTTGGAAGCAGTTCTCGCCTTATTTGAAGAAAATCGCGACGAGATTGCTGGTGTGATTCTAGAGCCAGTTGTCGGTAATGCTGGTTTTATTCCTCCCGATGCTGGTTTCCTAGAAGGGTTACGGGAACTTACCCATGAGCATGGGGCGTTATTGGTATTTGACGAGGTGATGACAGGCTTCCGCATCGCTTATGGCGGCGCTCAGGAAAAATTTGGCGTCACTCCTGATTTAACAACCTTAGGCAAGATTATCGGTGGTGGTTTGCCTGTGGGAGCTTATGGCGGTCGTCGGGATATCATGTCAATGGTTGCTCCCGCCGGGACGATGTATCAAGCTGGGACGCTTTCTGGTAATCCCTTAGCGATGACTGCAGGAATTAAGACCCTAGAATTACTGCACAAGCCTGGTACTTATGAGTACCTAGATAGGGTGACTAAGAAGCTAGCAGATGGCTTACTACAAATTGCTCGCGAAACAGGTCATGCGGCTTGTGGCGGTCAAATCAGCGGCATGTTTGGTTTGTTCTTCACAAACGGACCAGTCCATAACTACGAGGATGCCAAAAAGTCGGACACATCCAAGTTCGGCAGGTTTCATCGCGGTATGTTAGATCGCGGCGTTTACTTAGCACCGTCTCAGTTTGAGGCTGGGTTTACCTCTTTGGCTCACACTGAGTCAGATATTGAGCGGACACTACAAGCTGCACAAGATGTAATGTCTAATCTGTAATTTAAGAGTTAGTGGTTAGTTGTTAGTTGTTAGTTGGTAGTTGTTAGTTGTTAGTAGGGGTGTTCCTGTAGGAGTTACCGTACAGTTGTTAGTTTTATTTTCTAAGTAACCACTAACTACTAACCACTAACCACTAACTACTAACCACTAACCACTAACCATTAACAACTAACAACTAACCACTCCTCACTGGTTTACGATCGCTTTACGTAACTAAGCCCAGCTTTAGCAACTCTTCAAGGGATTTACCGCAAAAATTACCTGGCAAAAGTAGATTTTGATCTTAATAATGGGATGGAGAGTGTAACGCTCCCGGTTATTATTCGTGTAGCGAGTTGAGGGTGCATGAGCTACTGCTTAAATCCCACGTGTCCTAATCCCGAAAATATGGCATTTAGTGAAAGGTGTCAGTCTTGTGGGTCGCGGCTTCTGTTGCGATCTCGCTATCGAGTGGTGAAATCTTTAGGTCAGGGTGGTTTCGGAGCTACCTTTTTAGCTAATGACGAAGCCTTACCAGGGGAACCGAGTTGCGTGATCAAGCAACTACGTCCTTCAGGAAGCACACCACACGTTTTGCAAATGGCAAGGGAACTGTTTGAACGAGAAGCCTTAACCTTAGGTAGGATTGGCAATCATCCCCAAGTGCCAAGACTATTGGACTATTTTGAAGAACGCGAACAATTTTACTTGGTTCAGGAATATATCAGTGGTGCAACCTTACAACAGGAGGTTAAACGCGGCGGAGTCTTGAGCGAAGTAGCACTTAAGCAATTCTTAAGTGATATCTTGCCATTGCTGCAATACATCCATGAGCAAAAGGTTATTCACCGTGATATCAAGCCAGCCAACTTGATTCGCCGCGCTCAAGATGGCAGATTGGTTCTCATCGACTTTGGTGCTGTTAAAAACCAAGTGGAGCAAGTAGCATCGCTTTCATCGGAGCAGACCGCATTCACTGTATATGCGATCGGTACTCCTGGTTTTGCACCTCCAGAACAAATGGCAATGCGTCCAGTCTACGCTAGTGACATTTATGCGTTGGGGGTGACATGCATTTATCTGCTAACTGGCAAATCTCCTAAAGATTTGGAATACAGTCCCACAACAGGTGAAATGATGTGGGAGAAAAAAGTACAAGTCAGCGCTCACTTGAGCCTCGTGCTGCGGAAAATGCTGGAAGTTTCAGTAAGCAATCGATACCAAACAGCTGCTGAAGTACTGAAAGCGCTAGAAATGGAGCCATACTTAGATACTTTAGCACAGGGCTTACTGGCAAAATCATTTACTGGTAGCAAAGAGCGATCGCACAATCGCTTAGAAGAATCTGATGGTTTTTACAGCAACCCGAATGCTAGCATCTCTAGTGTACGAGTGGCGCAGGAAGCAGCAGCAATTCGGGCAAGACGAGCTAAGGCAGCAGAAAGCGCTGGTGTAGCGCCCTTAACACGACAACGAGTTATGACGGCAAAACCAACAACTTTGCCCAGCAGCAACACTAGCTCCTCAGAAGTTCAAAAGTCTCAAGTTCTGCGCCAGTTAGATAGTCAGGGTTTACTTGCAGCTTATTTGAAGGGAAGACGAGATTTTGCTGTACACAATTTGAGTCTGCTTAACCTACAGGGGGCTGACTTATCAGGGACAAATTTCCATTCCTCCCAGTTGCAGAAAACCAATTTCCAAGGAGCTAACCTTCAGAATAGCGATTTTGGACGAGCTAATCTCAACCAAGCTAATCTCAGAGACGCTAATTTAAGTAAGGCTTACCTCAACAATGCGGATTTAGAAGGGGCAGACCTGCGAGGCGCTGACCTCAACTATGCCGATTTCAACAAAGCCAATCTCCGGGGCGCTAATCTATGTGGGGCGAATCTTACGGGTGCCAAAATTTCTGAGGAGCAGTTAGCACTAGCTAAAACCAATTGGATGACTGTGCGCCCGAATGGTAAACGCGGCTTACTGTAATTTTAGATTTGAGATGTGCTGATAGCGATGAGCTAGCTTGTACTCGTCGTGTATAATACACAACTTAGATCCTTGTGTAATCTAAAAATAATTACACTAGTTATCAGTATATAAAAATATACATAAAATTATCTCAAGATAAGTTTTTTATGAAAACTTTTCATGATATTAAGTGGTAATGCGGTTACTGCAAACAAGGCAGAAACTTTAATCTGAAAGTTGGAACGCTTAATACTGTTTGTAGCTCAATTATCAAGATTGTCGCAGACAGTAAAAAAGTAATTGTCCCTGATTGTAGGCTGAGATGAAAATATTCATGACCAACATTAGCAAGTCAAATTTGTTGGCAGTCAAAGGCTCATCTATGATGGAGTTTGGAGGAAAGGAACTAGAACGGCAATTAACTCTATATCAAGTATTCCTGAAGTTGTATGAACACCATAGCAGCCTTCTAGATGAAATTCTTCAGCTAGAAAATTCATCTCAGCCATCTCTGACGGGGGTGAAGCTTCGTTATGTACAAGGTATTATGGACGGTTCTGCTGTTTATGTGATGACTAATTTGTGCGAAGGCAAGACATTAAGTCTACAACAGCCTCAGCAAATCTGGACAATAGGTCGCGATCGCTCATGTGGTATCCATGTTTCTGAACGATATGTGTCTCGTCGCCATGCTGCGATTCAATATATTGACAATCAAGGCTTCTACTTAATAGACTTCAATAGCACCAATGGTTCCTATGTGAATGGTGAACCCGTGTATCAGCCCACAAAGCTTAAAGATGGCGATCGCATCCGGCTAGGCAGTATAACTTTTTCTTTTTTCGTCAATCTCACCACCCGCATTCTACCGACCGTAGCAGTAGAGTTATTGATGCAGCTTGTACCTCGAATGGGTAGTGAAGTTGAAACATCAAGTTACCTCTATGCCAAACAACAATCTCTAACTGAAAATTCAGATAGTACTTTACAGATTTTCTGTAACCCTAGCGTAATTAATCAAGAACCGTCTGAGACGTTGGCTGATGAGAAACTGCTAATTGCCGAGCAAAAGTCAAAAATTTTAGACAGATTTTTCAGTAGACAAGCACCCAGTCATCCGATTTAACTGGATGCTTAAAAACACCTCTTGTTTAAGACCGCTAATTGCTAATTGCTATTAACAATTAGCAATTAGCAATTAGCTATTAACAATTAGCAACCTTCTAATTATTCTTCTTCTAATTCTTCTACTTCGTCTTCCTCATCTTCATCAGTTTTACTTACAGAGGTTGCAGAAACAACAGCGCCCAGTTCTAGCTTTTCAAGCACCAGCTTCTTAATTGGTTCAATCAATTCCGGCTTTTCTTCTAAGTACTTAATAGCGTTGTCTCGACCTTGGGAAATGTTCTCACCGTTGTAGCTGTACCAAGCTCCTTTGCGGACAAGAACGCTAGTTTCTTCTGCCAAATCAACAAGACAACCCAAAGTAGAAATACCTTTACCAAAAATAATGTCAAACTCCGCTATTCTAAAAGGCGGTGCTACTTTATTTTTGGCGACTTTGACTTTGACGCGGTTACCAAATTCTTCGGTGCCTTTTTTCAAGGTTTGAATCCGGCGAATATCCAAGCGCACCGAAGCGTAATACTTTAAAGCATTACCGCCAGTTGTAGTTTCAGGGTTACCGTAGCTGACACCAATTTTTTGCCGTAACTGGTTAATAAAAATGACTGTACATCCAGATTTACCGATGTTACCAGTAATTTTACGTAGAGCCTGACTCATTAACCTTGCCTGAAGACCAACGTGGGCATCACCCATATCGCCTTCAATTTCAGCGCGGGGAACCAATGCTGCTACCGAGTCAATAACTACAATGTCAACCGCAGCAGAGCGAACTAACTGATCGACAATTTCCAAAGCAGTTTCCCCAGTATCAGGTTGGGAAATCAGCAAATTTGCCGTATCAACACCCAATGCTGCAGCGTATGCAGGATCAAGGGCGTGTTCAGCATCAACATAGGCAGCTATACCGCCAGTTTTTTGCACTTCGGCGAGGGCATGTAGGGCTACTGTGGTTTTACCGGAACTTTCCGGACCATAAATTTCAATCACCCGCCCCTTGGGTAAACCGCCACCCAATGCCAAATCTAGGGTAAGTGCTCCACTAGAAATGGTCTCTACCTTCATCCGGGTAGCATCGCCCAAGCGCATGATTGTCCCTTTGCCAAAGGTACGCTCAATCTGACCGAGTACCATGTTGAGCGCTTTCTGCTTGCCAGCATTATCAGTGGTGTTAACAGCCATTCCTACCTCTATATATATGGGTTTAGGGAGTGTTAGTTTGTCAGTCTGAATAGAACAGATATACTACTACTATTTTTACATTTTTAGCTAGACATACGCTACATAGTTTAGCGAGGGATTCCCGGCTTTCGCAACTGGGGATTCCCGCTTTTTCCGTCTTTAGGAGGATGCATCCTTCATCTCTCGTTCACATACGTCCATTTAGGCAGCGCTTCTGAGTTCCACGGCTGCAAGATATTTTTGTGCCATTTCTCAAGCAGTGGGAATCCATTGGCAATGCTTGCCTTTGTTTAAGATTGCAATTGTGCCTTTCGCTAGGCATCTGAATAAATTATGTAGGTGTAGGTCAAACTTAACGTCACAATATTATAACATAGATTTTAGTTTTATTGGACTTGCTTTGAGTGGAAGCGAATTTTGATTGAACGTCATAGTAAGCTTGCTGTTGCAATTATTATTGGAGTTTAGACTAAAGACGAGCGATCGGAAAATAACACTTACAGAAATAATGGTAAAAAAATTGACATTACTTGTTTGGTGAAAAGTCTCTAATATCCATTAGGTTTTAGTCGGAAGATGAACTCTTGCTTTATCCCACTTTTGGATAGTTCGCTCGACCGAATCTATTTCTTCAAAATCCACCAGCACAATCGCATTTTCAAATTCTACGCCCAAAGCAGTGCTGACTTCGAGGATTTCTACAAAACTTGCGCATTGATAATCAGTATCCTCGTAGTCCTTAACCCGATGTTCATCAATTTCTAATCTATCAGCCAGTTCTTTTTGACTAATTTTTGCTGCTATACGAGCTTTAATTAAAGCATCTGGTAGCTTATTTAAACTCCCAACTTTAATTTTCAAAGGCTCCTTAATGTCACAATTAATAAGTCTTTCATATTCAGTGATTTGTTCCTTTAACTCATCAACTTGACTTTGGTATGAGTCTCTATGAAGCTTCCAACGCTTTGGTTCTGCTTTCAATTTCTCATTGCTATCCAATTCAGATATAGACTGTTCAAATCTCTGCAACCAATCTAAAGAGTGTTGATACTGCTGCTCGTTTTTTATCATCATAATTTCCACCTTTGTAAATCTATAGCAATAATTCCTTTTTGCGTATTTGTTCTTGTATCAAATTGAAAAAAATCTATGTATGCTGTACCAGAATCATTAGCTGGGTAATTAGAGGGAAAAATTTCCCCTCTATATTTCGTTTTTTGTTCGGTACGCCGCAGCGCAAAATTATATAAAGTAGGAGCAATAGATTCCAAGTAATTTATATCAACCCCATTGTCTTCCCAACAGGCATCAAAATCTCCAGGTTTTTGTTTGCTGGTGACAAAACTACCATCTATGAAAATTGTCGGACAACCAGCTGATTTTAATTGTGTCATTGCCAGTTCCAAACCATCTATCATCCGCCGCCTAGTTAAATTAGTACCAAATCTTTCCTTAAATTCCTCCCATTCGCAAAAATGCACTCCTAGTGGCAAATTGCCATTTTCATCAAAATCCGGAATCATTAACTCACACCATAACAAATATTTTAATTATCCGCTTGTAAATGTAAATATTGATAAAAAATAAAAGCTATAGTTATTTTTTATACAACTTACCCCCATTCTCAATCAGGGTAGGGTGGGCACTGCCCACCAACGCAAAAATAGGCCCGATCGGTCAATGGTGGGCGATGCCCACCCTACCAAAATAGCGTTATTGCAACTGGTGCAAGATGTGATTATACCCATTTATAATGGTGACAAGCCCGACGCTTTCATTTGTTGGTTGTTAGTAAACAATGACTAATGAATCATTAAAGGCTGAAGACTTTTTTCAGGCGGTTGCGAACCCAAACGACAGGATTGTTGTCGTCTTCGGCTGCATCTACCAACCCCAATTGTCGCAACTGCTTTTGGCGTGATGCTAATTCCTCTTGATGTTTCTCTAACTCTTGAACAATCTCTTCGGCTACATTTGGATACTCCTTTAAAAGTTTTTCAAAGCCTTTATTGTTGATTGCAAACAAAGTTGTATCTTCTAGTGCTCGCACTGTCGCCGTGCGAGGAATTGCCAACATTAAAGCAAGTTCTCCCAAAAATTGTCCAGTTTGGAGGGTGGCGAGATGCTTATTAATCTTTTCCACAAAAACTTCTACAGAACCAGAAAGAATGATATAAAATGCGTCACCAGGGTCATTTTCCCGAAATAAAATTTCTGACGCTTTGAGGCGTTGGCGATATCCGACTTCAATCAATTGCCGTAAATCTATGTCAGTAAAGTTTTGAAAGTAAATCACTTGCCGCAATAAAACACTGAGAGATAAGGGGGGGGCAGATCTTTCGTTGGATTGCTGTTTGGACTGAAGAAGATTTTGGTCACTTTCTTTTTGAATGCAGGGCAGAAGTTGTAAGGAGCGCAAATTATACTCAATGAGAAAGTTCAAAGAACTCTTAATATCTGTTTTTTTATCTATTTGATTTATCCATACCCTAAGTTCAAATTCAAAATGGTCATCTAAAAAACTATTAAAAATAACTTTAGGAGGTGGTTTTTTGATAACTAATGGTTCCATATAAGCAGAATTTAATAGAGCCTCTGTAACTACCAATGGGTCGCTACCAGACTTTACTTTTACTGGAATAGTAATCCGATTACTGTTATTGTCGTATCTCCAGTTAAGAATTGGTTTTTCTACCAAATTACTGTTGGGAAGAACTAAATAAGCTCCGTCATTTGTTTGGATAATCGTAGAACGTAGAGAAATTTTTTTAACTGTTCCTTGAAGTGTCTTAAATTCCTCCGATATCCAAAGTTCAACAAAGTCCCCAACCTTTACAGAGCCTTCTATTAGTAAAGTTAGACCACTGAGAAAATTTTCTGTTATGTTCTGAATTCCGAAGCCAATTCCAATTCCTAACCCACCAGCTAAAACAGCTAAGGAAGCTAGGTTAAAGCCAGTACTTTCCAAAACAACTATCAGTCCTAAGGAGCCAATAATGTAGGTGATAATTGAGGCGATTGCTTCTCGATTTCCTTCATCAATTCCAAATTTTACAAGCAATTTGTTTTTGAGAAAATCATTGAGATAGCGAGAAAATACAATGACTAATAGCAAAGATAAAATCAGTTGCAAGATTGAATCGAGAGATATTGAAGTTTCCCCAATTTTCAAATCTACACTGTGCAAAAAATTACCTAATTCTGTTAAAAATCGCTGGCAGATATTCATGGCAATCAAATAATTATAAAAGCTATTATTTTATTATAAAAAACGTGCTTTTTTCTGACAAACTTTGAGATTCAATTATTCACCAATTAGACCAGTCACAGCATTTAACAACGTATCATCATGAAAACTACTCTTAGTTAAGTAATAATCAGCGCCAACTTCTAGACCCCGAATGCGGTCTGATTCTCGGTCTTTATAAGATACAATAATGACAGGTATTTAACGATACAACCACATTGTATTTCGGATTCTAGGTAACACCAGTGATTTTTCATGATTTTTATAAATTCATGTACTTTTTCGTACATTTAAATTCCCGGAGATTTTTGTTCAGTATATTTGCGGCTGACTATCTGGAAAATATAGTTCTAAAATATACGTTTTATTCCAAAATAGAGCCAGGGTAAGCGCTGGTAATCTGTTTTATGAGCGCACAGGCTCAAGCCATGATGACGGCGAAGTCCGTAAAATGGTCACTACGCTAACTAGACCTTATGGGTAAATTCTCAATAAGTCTGAATATATTTAAAAGTATATGTACTAATTTATACAAAAAAATATATTTTTAATCTAGGGTGATGGAATTGTGAATTTCCCTGCTTGGATTTAAAGATTACCTTGAATACTGCATATTAAATATGATGACAAAGTTAAGCGAGGTCAGACTCTTGAATTCTCAGCAAATTCTGTTTTAACTACCAGTAGTTGTATGGCAGTTTAGTAAAATTTTGAATTGATGTGATTTCAATTCTGTTGGATGGGAATACTAGGTTATGTCGATGATTGGCTGCAATTAGATTTTGTGATTCTCCATGAATAACGAAAAACTGTTCCGTAAAGAGTCTCTAGAAAGGCTATCATCTCCTGAACGCTTAGACCAGTTAATGCAAGTAGTCAATCCTCGAGATTGGTTACCATTGGCTACTTTAGGTATCTTTGTATTTTTGGCTTTAATTTGGAGTATTTTTGGACGCATTCCGATCACAGAGAATGCTTCAGGGGTGTTAATCCGACCAAAGCGAGTCGCACAGTTTCAGTCTCCTATAACCGGACAGTTACAGACAGTCAATGTCCGAGAAGGTCAGTGTGTAGAAAAAGACTATGTGCTGGCAACCATTGACCCCCGTGAAATGAAGCAACAGCTAGAACAACAGCGTGCTAAACGGGTACAATTGTTAGCACAGTCGCATAATAGCGGAACGCTGCTAAGTGAGCGCACCAAGTTGGAAAAAGAGGCATTAGTTTCTGAGAAAGCAAGTTTACAGCAACGCTTGCAGGCTGCTTTTGACCTCACGCCCATACTTAAAGATAAAGATTTAAAGGCGATCGCCCAACAGCGCCAAAATCTAGAACAGCAGTTGCACGATGTACAAGCACTAACTCCTATTGTAAAAAACAAGGCATCAAATGCGATCGCCCAAGAGCAACTCAGCCTTCAACAACGCCTGCGGGACTTTCAAGCTTTAGTCCCTGTACAGAAACAAAGACTGGAAAAGCGCCAACAACTATTAGCCGAAGGAGCAATTCCCGCCGACACAGTTTTAGAGGTAGAACAACAATACCGCCAAGCACTACAGCAAGTTTCCGATCTGCAAGTGCAGTTAAAACAGCTCGATATCAAAGACACAGAGTCACAACAGCAATATTTAACTAATATCAATAAAAGCAGTGATATTCAAGTCCAACTTAAAGACTTGAGCATCAAACAAACCCAGGCGCAACAAAAATACCTTGATAATCTCAACTCCATCTCTCAATTGCAAACCCAATTGCAAGAAGTCAATACCAAAACCAAACGGTTAGAGCAAGAAAACTTAGAAAGTTCTAACAGCAAATTAAATGAAATCAAAGAAGTTGAGCGTAATATCGCTCAATTAGAGCAAAGATTAGCTGAGAATGGCAAGATTGTCAGTAAACAAGCCGGATGTATTTTAGAAATCACCGCCAGCGTTGGACAAATTGTCAGTCCTGGCTCTCCTATTGCTACCATGAACACTCAAGGTGAAGCAGGAACAATGTTAGCTATTACCTATTTTCCTGTTAAAGATGGTAAGAAAATTAAACCAGGAATGCCCATTCAAATTACACCTGACACAGTGAAGCGGGAAAGATATGGTGGTATAGTTGGCAAAGTCGTGGCAGTTTCTCCGTTTCCCATCACTGCTGAAGGCGCTTTTTCAGTATTAGGGAATGCAGAATTAGTCAAGAAGTTAACTGCTCAGGAACCGAGAATTGAAGTAACCGCCGAACTAGAACCAGACCAATCTACTTTTAGTAGTTATCGCTGGTCTTCGTCAAAAGGACCACAATTAAACATTTCACCAGGAACTACCACCACAGTTCGGGTGAAAGTTGAACAACAAGCACCTATCACTTTTGTATTGCCAATTTTAAAAGAGTGGACGGGAATTTTTTAAGTGTTCTTAGTTAATAGTTAATAGTTAATAGTTAATAGATACTATAGCAGTCCTATTTGATTTATGAAATTATTAGTAGGGTGGGCATTGCCCACAAAAGCAGGTAGTGGTGGGCAATGCCCACCCTATAAAATCATTTATTTTTCCCGAATGATTTAGGATTGCTATAGGTTAACAATTAGCAATTAGCAATTAGCAATTAACAATTAGCAATTAGCAATTAGCAATTAACAATTAACAATTAACAATTAACAATTAACAATCACTTTTAATTAATTGAAAATGACCAATACCAATACTAAATCTAAAACTTACAAACGAGCTAAAACTCCCACACTTCTACAAATGGAAGCTGTAGAGTGTGGTGCTGCTGCACTAGGAATTATTCTCGGTTATTACCGTCGTATAGCGCCATTAGCAGAACTGCGGCGAGAATGTGGCGTGTCGCGTGATGGTAGCAAAGCCTCAAATGTTCTCAAAGCTGCTAGAAACTATGGTATGGAGGCTAAAGGTTATAAAAGGGAACTTGCGAGTTTACAAGAAATAAAACCACCACTAATTGTTTTTTGGAACTTTAACCATTTCCTTGTAGTGGAGGGATTTGGTAAAGAACGGGTTTATTTGAATGACCCCGCTACGGGACCGCGCTCCGTCTCTGTGCAAGAATTTGATGAAGCTTACACTGGCGTTGTCTTAGTTTTAGAACCAGGAAAAGAATTCAAAAAAGGAGGGCGCAAGCCCAACCTGATTCTATCACTGCTGGATAGATTAAGGAGTTCTACAGCAGCTATTATCTACTGTTTAATCGCTGGATTGTTGTTAGTCATTCCCGGCTTGGCGATCCCAGCATTTAATCAGATATTTATCGACAATATCGTCATAGATCTAAGGGCTGAATGGATGCGTCCTTTGCTGATAGCTATGGGCGTCACAGTCGTATTGCAGATAGGTTTAACATTTTTGCAAAAGCGCTACTTACGACAGCTTAAAATTAAATTATCTGTGGGAATGTCTAGTGGCTTTTTTTGGCATATCCTACGCTTACCAGCAGGTTTTTATGCCCAAAGATTTGCTGGTGAGATTAGCAATCGCGTCAGTATTAATGACAAGGTAGCTCAGGTAATTTCCGTAAAATTAGTTAGCAATGCGATCGATACAATTATGGTAGTATTTTATGCCTTGGTCATGTTCACCTATGACTGGCTACTTACCTTAATTGGCATATTCTTTGCTGTTGTCAATATCGTGACTTTCCAGCAGGTATCTCGTCAGCGTGTAGATGCTAATTTGAGATTAGCCCAAGACATGGGTAAAGCTGCTGGGGCAGGAATTGCTGGATTGCAAAGCATGGAAACTCTCAAAGCAGGAGCTTTAGAATCAGATTTCTTTGCACGCTGGGCTGGTTACTATACTAAAGGAATTAACTCACTACAAGATTTGGCGATTACTAACCAAACTGTAGGAGTTTTACCACCACTTTTCAACGCTTTAACTTCTATGTTGATATTAGTAGTTGGCGGGTTGCGCGTGATGGATGGTCACATTAGTATCGGGATGCTGGTAGCATTTAAAAGTTTGATGGAAAGCTTTCAACACCCGGTAGATAATCTGGTCAAATTTGCCAGTGAAATCCAGGAATTAGAAGGAGATATTAACCGACTGGATGATGTTTTAAACAACCCAATTGATCCCGAATTAGAAAATAAGAGCAAGGTAGAACCAAAACAATTAGCATCACCAATTAGCACTTACCGTCTGCGAGGTCATGTAGAGTTAAAAAATATCACATTTGGTTACAGTCGGGTTGAAGCACCTTTAATTGAAAACTTCAATTTGACCCTCAAACCAGGACAAAGAGTAGCGTTTGTAGGTGGTAGTGGTTCTGGCAAATCTACTATTGGAAAAGTAATTACTGGTTTGTATGAAGCTTGGTCAGGAGAAATTCTCTTTGATGGTAAACTTAGGTCAGAAATTCCTCGGTCGGTACTAACTAACTCCCTAGCAGTAATAGAACAAGATATCTTACTTTTTACTGGGACAGTAAGGGAGAATCTTACCTTATGGGATGCAACGATACCCGATGGTCAATTAGTTAAAGCTTGTATAGATGCAGCTATTCACGATGTGGTGATGGCACTACCAGGCGGATATAATGGGCAATTGATGGAAGGGGCGGTAAATTTAAGCGGCGGTCAGCGCCAGCGCTTAGAAATTGCCCGTGCTTTGGTAACTAATCCGTCGATTGTAGTGATGGATGAAGCAACTAGCGCCCTAGATACAGAATCAGAGAAAATTATTGACCAAAATATTCGCCGCCGAGGATGTACTTGCATTATTGTTGCTCACCGTTTAAGCACTATCCGAGACTGCGATGAAATTATCGTTATGGAAAAAGGCAAGATAGTGCAGCGCGGTACCCATGAGGAATTGTGGGCTATGGATGGTTACTATGCACGATTGATTCGTTCTGAAGAAGAAAAACATACTGCTTGATGTATCTATGGAGAAACCCGGTTTCTAAAAGAAACCGGGTTTCTGAGACAGAAGCCTTTTATACTAAAGATTTACAAGTACCTCTAGTTTCTTCAAGAGAATTCAAATAAGGTGCCCAGTGACGCTTAACAAAATTTACCATAGACTCATGTTGCAGTGGCACAGTCCAGATACATTGAAGAATATTAGCTTTATATTGACGTTGAGCAGCTTCCGCATATAGAGAAATAATCCGCCCCATTTTCTGCAAATCCTTGCGGACAAAACTACAGGTGTAGCGGATGGTGTCTGAAGAAAGCCGATGGTTAATCACCCATCCTACTACCTGCCCTTGGTAACGCAAACCTAAACTGTTTAATGGTTCAAAATTATTTTCGTGTTTAAAGGGTATCAGGTCTTCGGGAATCCACGGCTGAGTTTCTTGTTGTTGTGCGATCGCTTGTCGTTCTTGTGCGGTAATTTCCTGCCAAGGGAATATGCTATAGGAGGAAGGAAGGTGGCTGTATTTCTTGATCCAGGGTGCAAGCGATATTTTCCCGTAGTCCCCCTTACACACCAACATTCGAGGGTGCGGGGGTTGCCAGTTGCATTTCTGGAGAAGGCGTTCCAGCGCTGGCGTTGTAGGCTGTCCTGTCATGTAGACCATCTCTGTTGTTGTACACCCTCTGGTTCTTAGCTCTTGTTCTAAGCGCTTGAGCAAAGCTGTTCCCAGTTCTTTAGTGCGGTGTGCGGCTTCAACAAATATAGAGAGAACCTCCGCAGATTTACTATCGGAGCGAATTTGCGCAAGGGCTAAACCAACTGGCTGCTCTTGATGTGAAGCAGCGATCGCAATTACAGAGCGATCGCCATCTATATTTCGCAGCAAATCCCGGAAGCATGGGAAAGTGAACTTTTCATACTTGCCTGTTGTTGATTTTTCGAGAATATTCAGTGCGTACATTTGCGACCTCTTACCATGCCAACATTCTTCTTCCGTGAACAGGTCAATTTCAATTATCATTGTCGATAGTTTGTAGTAAGCGCTTCAGCTTGAGCCAACTTTCCAAAGTTGGGCTTTTTGAAGTCGATCAACAAAATTATTCTCGGAAGGTTGCTGCGATTCCAAGCTTCATGCTCAACCGTATCATCAAAAACCAAGCACTTGCCTTCTCTCCAGTTTTTCGTTTCTTGTCCTACCCGGATACCACAGTCCTCAGGCACAATTAAACCCAAATGACAGCGGAGTACTGTATTTGTATATCCCACATGAGGAACAATGTGAGTTCCAGGTGTAAGAGAAGAAAAACCCGCTGTAGTCATTCCTGGAATAGACTCTGCTAACTTTGTTGTTTGTGGACACAAGTTACAGTTATCCTCTAATTTTTTCCCAAAGGCATATAAACCAAAGACATCCCAGCCTTTGTTATAAAGAAACTTTTCATGCCAAGGTATAAAATTACCTTGTTGTAGTTTTGTGAACTCTTCTTTGATCGGTAACCAGTTTGATTCTAGGCTCTCTGTAAATATAAAATTAGTAGTTACGTAAAACATTTTTTTAGGCGTTTTATTATGTGAAAAAAAGTAAAAAAAATCATTTATTTTCCGCAGTTATTGCTAAGATTTTTATCATTTATATCTGAAGGGAGGTCTGTCGATACAAACCTCCCTTCAAATACTCTTCCCAGTGCAATTAGTATTACACAGTTAAGTCGCAATGCGTAAGTTTTACCAACTTATACTTCCACCGATACTGAAGCCTCCATAAGAGACGCTGCCGCTAGCACCTTTACCGCCAGCTACAGCTTCTAATAGTTCGTCACTTAGTTCGCCCGACTGATTGGCACGATAAATTTCTTCAAGTTTAGATTTCACTTCTTCAACTGTTAAATCGTAGCCTTTTTCTTGAGCAATTTGCGAGGCAATTTTAGTAGCGCTGTCTAGATCGGGAGCTGATGCCAAACGCTCTCTAAGAGTAGCATCTGACATAACAAAAGAGGTGAAGTTTTCTAAATTTTGTGCTGACATATTTTTTAATTCCTTTGCGATAAAATGAATTTGTCTTTTCTCTATTTAATACGCTTTTTTTTAAAACACCTTCAGTAAAATTACTGGTTTTTTAGTAAAAAATGAGACGTAGCGATTGCTTTTGTTAGCAAATACTCAATAAAATATCCCCCATTATCCTAACTAGAGGATTGGAGGAGTAACTGCAAAAATATCAATTTGTCAGAAATTAGATATTTGGTTGATGTGAGGTAGAACAAATCTAGAGATTCTGCTTTCTGTTATCCTTGCTTTTGCCCTACGGAAATACTTTCTGAACAGCATAATACAATTTATTTGTGTTGCATAATTTATCCCAGATAGAAGAGTATAAATCAGATGCCCAACCCGAATTGACTAATTATGTCCAATCCTTTCTAAAATCATAACGACCAGGAGCGAGGATATCGTTTGGATCGAGTGTTTGCTTGAGAGTACGCATTAACGTTCCATAATTATCCTCAATAGGTGGAAGACTATTCATCGACTGAATACCCAGGCGGTATGGAAGATGTCCAGCTTGAATTAACAGTTGCAGCAGGTGGTCATGACAAGACATGGCCCGTTCGTCCTCTCCAGGAACATCCCGATCAAACATCATGGCGATAAAAATCTGCACGCTTCTAGCACAGATGCAATTGACGGCAATATTTGGCTCAAACACATACTTGTTGACTGTTGTTTCAATAATATGTATCGCTTGGGCGATCGCTTCTCCATCAAAGGGCAAAACTGGACAAAGCCACAGGACACCACAACGATCTCGGTCAGGGTTCATTTGCTGCGGAAAGGGAGTTTTCTTACGCCAATAAGTACTTTTGATATTTTGGTCGTTGGGAACTCCTAAAGATGAGTTGTCTATCAGTAAATTACTGTGACTATCTTGATCCATAAAGCTCAGTGATTCTACCTGACCCGCTAAAGTTTCCTCAATGAGCTTGCGAATTGCTAATCCCTGTTCTCGACTGGCACAATATAAACATCCACTACCAAGCCATCGCTCGAACCCTTTTAATTCTTTCAAACATAGAGGCGTTTTCCCAGCCATGACTTGCCAGGGATATCGCCCTTGTTTTGCCAAGAATTTATAGCTATTCCAAAGGGTAAAACAATTACTCTTAATCGTGTCTTGTAATACTAAAGGTTGGAGTTTATCCATCAAGTTGCTCAAATAAGAGCTATCCTGAATTACACAACTAAATGTTTGGAAAAAGTTGGGTAGAGGTGTTAACCACACAGTGAGTTGGGTGACAATACCCAAGTTAGATTGGCTGAACAACCCATCAAGTGCAGGACCGACACCCCAACGATTAATAGCTTTGGCACTAGCATTGGCAAAGCGACCAAAGCCTGTATGGATGCATTCTCCTGTCGGCAAAATGACTTCAAAACCACAAACATGAGCAACTCTCTCGCCGTGAGGACCCGTACCATCACCCCGTTCCAAAGTATTACCAATTACGCTGGCTTCTGGGGAACCGCCAATTACAGAGATAAATAATTTTGAGTTTTGTTCGCGCAGAAAATCATATACCTGACGGAAGGTGACACCCGGTTCTACAGTGATGTAAGCGAGCTTTTCATTGTAATCTACAATCCGATTCATGCGGCTCAAGTCCAGAATGGCACAGTTATCCTGTACTGGAACCCGTGAACCTAAACCCCAGTTCTTCCCACGACTGATGGGATAGAGAGGGGTTTTATACTGATTAGCAATTTTGACGCATTCTTGGACTTGGGCAACATTTTCCGGACGTAGGAAAGCAAACACTTTCTGGGTAGTGGCAAAGGTTGCCTGTTCGTAAGTAGAAATAAAGGCTGTGTCTGTTAGTAAATAATCTGAAGTGAGAACAGCCTGCCAAGCTTGTAGTACATTGTTCACGTTGCTTTGCTCACAAGTAATAGGAATAACACAAATCAACGGTTACTGATATCTTGCACCATTCTCAACAAGACCTAAAAAACCGGGTTTCTCAACCAAAGATTAAGGGTTTGACCATTAGTCATTCTCAAGAAACCCGGTTTTTCACCCAGGTGCAAGATGTGAGGTTATATCTGTGTTAATTATTTAATGGAAGTTATTTCGCTTCAGAACAGGCTTAGCTAATTGCCGAGGTAAGTTTCAAAAACTTAACACTTCTAAAGTATCAAGGATGTATCTAGCAGCATTAACAAAAATTTCATCCATTTCCTGAAATTTATCTGGATGAATTACAGATTTTAAACTTTCAAAGGCTGCTGTATCATCGATACCATCACCACCAAAACCTGCTGCCAAAACTGCTGCATATTTTGGTTCAACGCCTAAGCAATTAGCAGTTTCTTGTAAATACTTTCTTTCTTCGGTTGATATATCTCCATCTGCTGCAGACATTTCATAGCTAAAACTTAGCATTAATATTTTTTCTGATTCCGATAGAGATGCTGTCACCTTTAACCATTCTTGATGATGGCGATAAATATCACTTTGTGAGATACTCTTGAGCAAAATCTCCATCATTTCCCGCACATCATTGCTTTTTTGAGGAATTAAGCGTTTGATAGTTTTTGCCAGCAGTCGCTTTTCTTCTTCTTGTTGCACACCATCAGCAAGCATTACTCCCCAAGTAATTGTTAGCAAAGCTGACAAGAAAACTACCAGAGGAGTGATATCAATTTTGCTGAGTTTTTTACCAGTCAGATGCGACAACAGTTCAACAGTGTCTAAGCTAACGAACCGCAAACCTAAATAATCGAATTTTTTAGGGTTGATAAAGTATTGTAACTCATTCCAAGTGACAATATCTTGGACACCTCTACCGCTGTACCAACTCTCTAAAATTGCTGTATATCGAGGGTCAATTTTGAGAACATTTGCGGTTGCTTTCAAGTAACCGTTCAGGGGGTGCGCCTGCGGCGCACCACCCGGCAATCAAGCTGTAACT
>CAXTSI010000025.1:0-34188 GCA_964246695.1 uncultured bacterium | reverse complement strand
CTTCAAAAGCTTGTCGAGCCGCTAAGCACATTTCCTGGTATTTTTCAAAATCGTTGAGGATATCTTGAACAGCAGAGAATCTTCATCTACATCAGTTAAATACATATACAACTTAATTTCTGACCAGTCATCTACGTCTCTATGAAATTCTCCTGGATTTTTCACATATGGTTCATGAGAGTTTTCTTCTACATCAAAACCATATAATAGCCACCAAATTTGGAGCAAAGAAATTGTAGGCTTTGCTCCAAATATATTCTCGATTACGCTTAAAATGGTCGAATCATTTGCCAAAGACAATAGATGTGGAATACCAACGAACTCCTCGACTGTATAATAGGCATGTAAGCAAGATTTATGAGCCAATTCAGGTGAACTAAATTTTCCTTTTTCCGGACGCTGAGGATCAACACATAACTTCGTGGCAAGGTATGCTTTCATTTCTTCAATTTGAGTTTTTTTCGCAAAGTTTTCCAAGACAACCAATCCATCTTCTTTAAGATGTTGAATTAATTTTTGTGTTTCAACAGTGGTTGGAAGCTGCGGATTTTTAGGAAGAAAGTAAGATATTACAGATGATATAAACCTGCGGTGATTCGGATGATAATCCAGCCTTTGGAGATAATATAACAACCATCTGTAATCCGTAATGCCTTGTTTGATTAATCGGATGTATCTGGCAATATTGATTTTCATATCTCTTTTTCATCGCCTATCTACTTAAACTAAGATTAAATTACAAGGGCTTTTGAGGCTGACTCCTCACCAAAAATCTAAACATTACATATAAAGCTAAGGTAAGATTAACTACAGTTCCTGTCATGACGGAAAAATTAGACTCTTGGTAAATTAGACGAAACAAAACCGTAGCTCCTATGACAACTTCCACTGAATCCATTGCTGGAGAATTAAGTTTTTGCTCAAGAAAAGCTGAGAAAATTCCTACGAGAGGCATTCCTATTAGCACACCTAAAGTGCCAAAGTTAGCATACATTTCCACAATCCAGGGAAGGTTCCAAGAAGTGTTCTTATCGGTACTATCTAAATAACGGTAGCGGTGTCCAAATTGATTACCAACTGTTTCTACAGGTTTATCAGACCACAAAGCACGAGGAATGAAACTTGTAAATAAGGGTAAGTAGGTTTCACCATTCCAGTATGGAACTATGATTGGTGTCTTTAGCATTACATCTGAAAATAAAAGAATATGTGCAGAGCGTTCTATAACAGCGTTATTTGCAGAATCATCAGAATTATTAACTTGTGAGCTAGTCATAACTCCTTGATAGTGTTTGATTGTAAGGTTTAGAAATAGAGAGGTTTTTTCTAGGGCACTTGCGTCAGAAAAGTTACGATTCCAAGTCAAATGCCGATACTCAGATTTGACTGGACTAAAAATCAAATAAACTAGCATTGTGATGCTGATAAAAATCACAGGAATACGTTTACGTTCATACCAAATAATAATTACCATGAATAGACCTAGGAGCATTATTTCAGCTAAAAGCCCACTAGAAATCCGTCTAATTACCTCAAGTGGGACAAATACACCTAAGAATATCCAAGCTTGAAAAACAGGTAGCTTGCCGCGTGACAAGATAATATAAAATATCCCATAAGCTACATATCCAATAGGGTCTAGTAGCTGTCCTAAAGAAGGAATTGTATTAATAAAAGGTATATATAAAAAGGCAATATGCGCTGACAAAATTACCCATAGTAGGGTTAGAAGTTTACTTCGTGAATATAATCCAGATAGCTTAATGGGAGTAACATTGCGCCATAGATAAAATTTAAAAACATAGAAGGCAATGTTCATTCCAAGTATCCCTAGGAGTACCAGGATTAAAGCTTGAGCGTTGACATTTGCCCAAGACATGCGACCTGAAACTTTCACATGCTTAGAAAACAGGGGTAAACCAAAGCTCGTAGCATAAAAAAGCCCTACTAGTGGGAAAAAAGGTATGGGTGGTCGTTTGCGGTCTGATAAATACTGTAGACTGGGCAAAAGACCTAGCCAAGTTATACCCAATGCGAGAAGCGCCTGATTAGTTGAGAGTAATTCTGGATGGTGATCTAACAAGTAAAAACTAGCTACAACTAGAATAAATATGAGAAATAACCACAGTTTTTTAAAGTAACGTTCTTGCTTGATTTTGGCTTGAATAATAGCAATTTCATAATAGTTTTGTTGTAGATTGAAGTCAGCCTCACTCTCGCGATTATAATCATACATAGTGTTTGCTTACTTAATGCTTTGCTGCTTCACTACAATTTACTAAGTACAGCTTTTCCTGAATTCGTCGCGTTTTGGTTCGTAGTTGCGCGCCAGATGCTTCAACTTACATCTTGCACCACCACCAGAAACCGGGTTTCTTGCGAATATGTAAAGCTGAAACCCTAAATTTTTCGTTGAGAAACCCGGTTTCTCTCTCCTTGTTGAGAATGGTGCAAGATATCAGTCAAGCGGGGGAACCCCGCCAACGCACTGGCTTGCTTTAGCGCGCTAAAGCGCAACTACGAACGATAGACTTTATTTTCCCGATCGCTACGAACTTGTGCAATTTTGTACTAAGTCTTGGATTGTTGATATCAACGGAGAAAAAGCAGACTCATAATTATACTTTTCTTCAAAAGCTTGTCGAGCCGCTAAGCACATTTCCTGGTATTTTTCAAAATCGTTTAGGATATCTTGAACAGCAGTTGCAATGGACTGAGAATCGTCAGGATCGGCAAAACGAACCCAAGTTTCACTCTTCAGATGTTCTCGATAGTTTGGTAGGTCGCTGACAATAATAGGTAAGCCACAAGCAGCATACTCATAAATTTTATTTGATGCTGTCCCCATTGTTTGATGATTTATATCTATTTTTTTATACAAACATACACCTACAGTAGCCATCCAAGTGTGTGAACTCAGCTCATTGTATGGCACTGGCATACAATACCTAACACGATCAACCACGTTCTTTTGAACAGCAAAATCTATCATTAAATCATGTTCTTTTTCTTTAATTGGTCCAATAAGTTTAAGCTCTATGGAGTTATATAAAAAAGTGAGAGAATCAATTAACTCTAACATAGAGGTGTGTACAGAAATAGTACCTTGTAGCAATATCTGATTTTTTTTGAAGCGTTCCAGTATAATATTGTTAAATTCTTGATATGTCTTAAAAAAAGATTTTCTGGGAAAATTAGGTACTATCATGAGTTGCCCATTAAAACTCGTTAGGTTTTGAAAAAACAAAGCCCGAGCTTCAGAAGGAAAGACAACAATATTAGCTTGATGCACCCACCTTCGTTCTCCTCTTTGAACCCATCCTGACAAAGACGAAAGAGGAAGCAACTTATTGAAGAGATCGTGGTTATGATAAATCAGTGGAATTGGCTGAACTCGCATTAGTTGGCACAGGTATGCCGCCGTATACGCAAAAGCATCATAGGCATAAATGAGAGATACATCTTTGAGAAGGCGACGTGCTTGAGCAACAAAGTTGATATATTCCCAAAGCTTAGTAAGAGCAGATGCTTGCTCTCGTTCTCTTGCTGAGGTGTATTGCCCCAAACGATGAACTCTGACATTAGAAGGGTATTCCCAATTAGCAGGGTCGTGATTACGACCAATCAAAACCACATCAAAATGTTCTGATAATAAATGAACTGCGTTGACTGTTGGAGGATATTGGTCAGGATTTGCATAAATAAGCATTCCGATACTTTTTTTACTCATTTCTATATATTAGGTATATGCTGGCTGCAATATCTTTAAGTAGGCATTGATCATCCTCTGCCCATAGTCATCCCAAGAGAGAGATTGACGCGCTTGCTCTAAAGCATTTTTTCCCATTTCATCCCGCAACTCTGGATTTTCATAGAAAAATAAAATTTTCTCTTTGAGAGCTTCGACATCTCGAATTGGGACACAAAAACCATCAATGCCATCTCGTACAATGTCCTCACCACCTGTATTGGTCGTATGAATGATAGGCAGACCACAAGCCATTGCTTGTGGTTGAACCATTGCCAAACCTTCTTCGATTGAAGCAAGGCAAAATACTGAGCATTGAGAGTAGAACAAACGCAGTTGACTTTGAGGGTGTGTGCCTTTGAGAAGGATGCGACCGCTCTGATATTTAGCTAAAAAAGGCTCTATTTCTGGAGCGATTGAACCCACAAGCCACAGTTCAGCTTCGGGTAGATTTAACTCATGGAAAACTTGTAATAAATACTGCACACCTTTACGCAGTGTGACAGCGCCGCAATGAATAACCCGAAAAATATTATCTGACTTTGGCACTGGATAAAACTCTGTTAGAGAAGTTCCATAGGGAACATGAATTAGTTTACTTTCTGGTATTCCCTGTTCTAAAAAAGTACGTTTAACGAAAAGGCTAGGAATAGCAATTCGGTCAGCATCAGCATAGGATTTTATTTCCCTCTCGTATACTCCGGGATGAGTTCCAGTAAATTTTAGTCCCCATCTTTCATATTCCTCTTGAAGGATTATGGTTTGGTACTGCATATGGCTACTACCGCGCTCAACGACTGTTTTAGCACCCAGTTCTTTAGCCCGATGCAGAGACCAGAAGTTAAATCCTGACCAACCAACAAACAAGTCGAACCCAGGTGATAAACTATTTGTTACAGAGCGGTCAAATTGCTCTGAAAACCATAGCTGTAAGTTGCGATCGCCCTTAAGCCAGCTCGGTAATCGGTACCAACTACGATATATAACTTCCAAATGCCATAGAGAATGAATAAACTTTTTATCAATACCATACTTAGTCATTGCAAAAGTTGGATAAGTAGAGATTAGCTTTTGCAAATAGCCTCTTGACTGCAATTGCTGTGCCAGGTTAAATGCCCAAAAACGTCTAAAGACTGAGATAGTGACTTTCATTGCTATACTATGCCTCTTTACGGTGCAATAACTGAATGTCACCATAATTCGTAATTACTCTACGAGTAGCGATCGCATTTTTTATTTTCCCTAAATCGCGTAGCTGCCTCGCGTTGCGGGGCAGTCTAGTTGCTAGTAGGACTTACACATTAACAGAAATCTTTAGTAGGGTGGGCATTGCCCACCAAAACCAGGATATGTGCGGCATAGCTCTGCCTACTGAAGATTTTTCACACTCTTCCGCACCGATTCCTATAGTAGCCTTAATTGCGAATTACGAACTAGTAATTATTTTGTCACTGCATTGAGGAACCCTTAGTTCTTGATAAAGGTTAGCAATTTCTGTCACTCTATTAGTAATCGTGTTTTTTAACGCTTTTTGGTAACCTGCGTTAGCAATAGATTCAATTAAAGCAGGGTTTTGCAATAGGTACTCTACTTTTTGTCTCAACTCATTAGGATTAGAAAAATATACAGCTTCCCGATCTTCTGCAAATAGACTCAGTAATTCTTCACTGCGCTCACTTAGCATCAGTGTCCCTGTAGCAGGAATTTCATAAGTTCTAATATTGTGTCCTTTTTCATTTTGCGGACGCAGAATATTAAGACCCATTTTGGCAGAACCTAAAACTTCAGGAATTTGTGTATAACTGCACATTCCTTGGCACAGACCTTTTAAGGAAGCTTCTTGACAATGAGTATTCCAGTAATTAGATCCCCAAAGTCCTAAACGATAATCAGCGATCGCCTTCAAATACTGCTCTCGCTTACGGCTAGCATCCCAGTTACCGATAAACGCTACGTCATAAGCTGGGTTAGTCTGCCTGAGGGGAAAGTGATATTCAACATCGCTACAAAAGGAATGAAAGACAGCTTTTTTTACTCCGTTTTCAATTAAGCGTTCAACTAGTTCGCGACTCCAGATAAAAGCTGCATCCCACATGAGAAATCCCCGCTTTACCCAGGAATTACTATGAGTATGATGTGTATCTAAGGGATTATCTGTAAAAAAGACAAAGACTAGACCATGTTGCTTAAAAGCCTGAATGCTGTCAGGATGAACCAAAAGAGGTGAAATAACTAAAGTTAAATCAGGCTGAAACTGATTTGCCAGCTCAACTAATTTTTGATTTGCTGACCTCGCTAACACTTGCCATCCAAGTCGCCAAGCTATTCTATCCCGCAATGAACCAGAAAATAAACTGGGTGCAGCTTCTTTCCATGTGAAATGTTCAACGTTACAGCCAAAAGCAGAAAATCTTCGTCCGTAAACTTCCTCAGTACTCCCTAATTCTAGGTTATATCCTACAATCAAGACTTTTTTCATTTAAGCCACATTAGTAAAGTTTGAATTTAAAAGTATTGACGGCGATTTCTAGAAATAGCACCCTTAAACTGATGAGAAGCACAAGGGTATTTGAAATATTTTCATATTTGCCAGAATCTTGTAAGTTTATTTGCTGAGCGCCTTATTGCCCAAAATAAATAATCTTTGATTAGCTGATTTCTGAATTCTTTTCCTTCTGGTAGTTTTATTTTCCATATCGCCTCCCAGACAGGATGTTTACTATGTAAGAAGCCATGCATTACGCTAGGCCAGTAATATTCAGAAACATAGTGTTTATCACCTAGCACAATTTTTTCAAACGACCAAGGATCTAACGTTCCTTTATCTATAGCATGTTCACAGATAGAAAGTAGATGTTCAACATTCCATATAGCAGGTTGAAGCTGACTATAGTACGGAAAATTAGATGGTATTTTATACAATTTAATATCATCAAATTCAACAATATCATTTTCTAAATATTTCTTACTATATACTATAAAACTAACGCAGTTTAGTTGATATGTATAAATCATTTTTTCAATTTTTGACAAATATGAATGAGATAATTGCCAAAGAGGAATCAGATCTTCTAACACCAAGTAAGCATACTCAAGATTGCTATATCGATTTTTCAATTGTTTCAAACCTTCAGACAAAATAATCACCCATTCATTTGATTCCACTGTAATTACATTTGGATGATTGATAGCTTGACCATCTGTCAAAAACCAAATTTCCGGATGGTTATGCCAACTGTATTTTAGATATTCAACAAAATAGTTGCAATACTTCTCATAGCCGTGATACGTCACTATAATTAATAGCATCTATAAAATAACGTCAATTTTTTGTGATTGGATGATGAAGCAAATTAATCTGATTAATTGGGATATCAGTAACTTTTATGTACGCTCATTGATTAGCTTTAAAATTTCAACTACTCGAGTTTCCCAACTCCAATTATTCCCTAATATTTCTCTATTTTTTAAGGCATATTGGAAATAATAGTAGCGATTTTCCCATAACTCTTGCCAGATTAAATTTAAATGTTCATTACTATTTGTATAGTCAATCGGTATGACTAAATCTGAACCAAATATCTTTTCAAATTCAGGATCTTCGGGAGGTTTACCTAAAATAACTGTGCCACTTGCAGCTGCTTCAAACCATCTACAAGTAATTGGACTAAATGTCATGACTCTCTTGGGATTAGTTAATTCCACAGGCCAGGAGAATGTAAAAAAACTGTGGGCAAGATGCCATGCATATTGGCTGTAATTTTCGCGCGGATCAAGCTGCGGTTGTAGAGAAGTGGTAGTTGTGTATTCATAATACTTGTCAGTTTGCAAACAATATTCTTTGATACTGTTATGAACATTTTCTAGTCGGCGACCATAGGCAGTAAAACTAATTAATTTTTCTGACTTGGCAACTGGTTTAAATCTGTCAAGCTTCACACCTTGAGCTACAGCATGCCACTTTCTTTGCGTATGTGACTCCAAAAAGGATAGTGCTCCATGAAAGGAAGTAATGGCAAGATCCCATTTTGCCGACTGTAAAACCCGACGAATGGAAGGTAGTTGACGCTCAAAAGTATCAAATATGTAAAGGACTTTAATCCCTACATTTCGATCCCAGTTTTTGAATAAATCGAGAGGGAAGTCTTCCGGACCCATGAGTATCACCCAAAGTACGTCAGCTTTTAAGTCACACTCAACTTTTGGAATAAAGTTCCGCAAGGGAGCATATCGAGTTCCATGTGCAGTGCGATCCTCAATAAACTTTGGTAATTTTCGCCTTGGCATCACTACTTTATGTCCTCCTGTGATGCGAACTATCTCATCTTCAAAATCTCTCAGCATTCCATATGCAAAACCGTTGAGAATTGGGTCAGTAAGTACAATATGTTTTAAGTTTATCATTCTTGTTGCTGAGGCAGGACAGTTTTGGGTTAACTACAATCGTTGCTGCCAACTGTTGTAGATTTCCTCGAAAATATCATCTAACGATCTGGTAAGACTCCACTCGGGATAATGAGTCTGCATTTTGCTCAAGTCACTGATGTAGCAGATGTGATCTCCCTCTCGATTTTTATCTACATATTCATACTCCATTTTCTTGCCGCTGAGGGCTGTAATCCGGTCAAAAGCTTCGATAATTGAGCAACTGTTTTGCCTACTACCACCTAAATTATACACCTCAGCGCAACGAGGATTTCCCCAAAAGGCGTGAATGAACCTAGCTACATCCAAGGAATGGATGTTATCTCTGACCTGCTTACCCTTGTATCCGTAAATCCGGTAAAGTTTACCTTCCAGATTGCACTTAATGAGATAACTGAGAAATCCATGTAATTCAACACCACTATGATTTGGTCCTGTGAGACAGCCACCACGCAGACAACAGGTTTTCATCCCAAAGTAGCGCCCATACTCTTGTACTGTGACATCAGCTGCCACTTTAGAAACTCCAAAAAGGCTATGCTTACTTTGATCAATGGGAAAATCTTCAGAAATACCATTGTAGTAATCTGGTGAATCATAGTCCCAGCGGGTTTCTACCTCCTTTAAAGGGATAGTATTGGGTCGATCGCCATAGACTTTATTGGTACTCATGTGAACAAACACTGCTTCGGGAACATGTTGGCGAACAGCTTCTAGAAGGTTGAGAGTACCAACAGCGTTAACATCAAAATCATCGAATGGTCGAGATGCTGCTAAGTCGTGGCTGGGTTGAGCTGCAGCGTGAACTACCATGTTCGGGCGTAGGGTTTCTAGACAGTGGAGAATCCCTAGGCGATCGCGAATATCAAGTTCAACATGCTGAAAGTTCTGGTGTGTTTCTAAAAGACGTTTTTGGTTCCAGCGGGTATCACCAGCAGGACCAAAGAAGTCGGCTCGTTGATTGTTGTCAATACCATAAACTTGCCATCCTTCTTTACAGAAATAGTTAACAACTTCTGAACCAATTAGACCAGAAGAACCTGTAACAAGTAATTTATTCATCTTGGATTTAATGCTGTTCCGGGTGATAGTGAATTTAGTTGCTAATTGCTAATGGCTAATTGCTAATTGCTAATCGTAGTGTAGTAGGGTGGGCACTGCCCACCAGAACCAGGATGTGGTGGGCAGTGCCCACCCTACATATATTTCAAAAATCCAATATGATTCCTATAGCGAATTTAGTTGCTAATTGCTAATCGTAGTCATGCAATTAGCAATTAGCTATTAGCTATTAGCCATTAGCCATTAGCAATTAGCCATTAGCCATTAGCAGTCCTCTTGCCAATTAGCAATCTCTTTTACAGCTAACCTCATACCTTTCTGTGTCGCCTCATAGAAGCGGCGTCTTCTTGCACCGAATCGCAAGCGCAAATATAGCAAATATATCTTTGATGATCTCCAATTTGCCTGAGGTGGCAGTTTGCCTCGCATATAATCCAGCATAGTCCCTGAATAAGATAATCCTTCTGTCAAACGCAAGAGATAATCCTCTTCTAAACGGCTAGGAGGTATTAAGTGAGTCACTTTCAAAGATGTAAACTGTCCTGTGCCCAAGCCTATATCACAGGCTGTATACGCTATATCTGTGTCTCCACAAGAAATCAGCATTTGACCCTTACGATCAAGATCCACCCTTCTGGGATCGTTATAAACGAATTTAGCATACTTATCAGCAACAATCTTACGAACACAAAGCCCAGCTCCACACGGGGTTGTTTCGTGTTGATGCAGCAAATTCGACCAACTGTCTTTATCAAATTCTCGACAAGCTAAAGAGAATAAGTAATTTTTTAGTTCAGGCTTTGTCCATTCTGGAGGTTCTTGTTCCAATTCAGCTATGACTTGTCCACCCCAAGCACCAATTATTGAGAAATCTTTGCTGATTTTCAAAGCGACTTCTAAATAATCTGGGTATAAAACATTGTCATCATCAACAAAGACTAAAATATCAGCTACTGCTTCCTTAATGCCTCGTAGTCTCGCTGGAGTTAAACCTAAATTTTCTTCCCGAATATAACGAGAATGGTGATGCCAACTTAAATCAAATTCTGAGGACAGAGGTTGCTCACTCGCATTATCAATAAGTAAAAGTTCCCATAACTCTTTTGGTAATGTCTGAAGCTTCAATGCTTGCAATACCTTTTCAAGATAATCGCGTCGAGGATTGTGAGTACAAATGATCGCACTAATCAAAGGGAGCATAAAAAATCATATTTGTGAAGTTTCAAGAAGTAATTTGAGCAAACTCTTACCTGGTGAGTTATCAAGTTTCTTGGTTAAATATTCGTGAGCGTTTATACCCATCTGCTTCCAGTCATTTTGAGCTAACCATGCCCTATTCAAAGCAGCACCAAATAACTTAGCAGTAGGTGCCTCTGCAACAAAGCCAGTTTGTCCATCTTCAATCCATTCAACATTGCCCCCGACATCAGTAACAACTGCAGGACGACCACACAGCATAGCTTCTATTAATGCTAAAGGAGTGCCCTCCGATCTGGAAGGTAAAAGTAATATATGGTTGTCTGACCAAATTGACCGTACATCATTAACGTGACCCATAAATTTAATCTTGTTAGTGATGCCATAATGAGCAGCTAAAGCTTCAAGATAAGCCTGATCTGGTCCTGACCCATACAGATGACATTGCCAGTTTCTCTGTTGCCAGATTGGTGAACTAAAGATTTCAAATAAAATATCTTGACCTTTGAAGCTTACTTCTAGTCGAGCTACACTAGCAAAATAGATTGTTGACTGATATAACCAAGGAACCATACTGAGATTAGACAAGTTAACAGGGTTTTGTAGAACCACTGCATTTGGTAAAGATTGAGCCAGTTGTCGTTCAGCTAGCTTAAGATTATGTTTTGAGACAAACACATGGTAAGCAGCCGAAGAAAATAATTTTTGAGCAATTTTCCGAGTGTTGCCATCAATTTTACAACTATCCTCATTTAAGTGACTAACTATCAAATAAGGGATTGAACTGGTATTTAGCAAATTTATTAAACCAGAGTCATAAACACCAGTATAAACATGACCTTCATTAATACATATGACATCAGGCTTACGGTCAAAAACAGATTTATAGGGTGATTGAGAGTATATAGAATTTAAAAATCCCAATTTTTGGCTAATCTTTATATAAATTCTTGAAATTAAACTGGCTTGGGCAAATCGAGGTCGAAGCAGTAACTGGGCACCTTTATGGCGTAATTGAATTATGGCAGGATGATTAACTGACCAATCATAAATTGAGATAAAAACTTCATGTCCTTCTAACAATGCTTGTTCTGCCATTGCTGCCCACAGATATTCACTGCCTCCCCAAGGAAAGCCTGACATTGTGGAGATAATTGCAATTCTCATGATTTTTCAAAAATTCAAACAATAAATACATGGTAAAAACAGAACATGCTCGTCAAAAAACATTTAAGATTCTGAACTTATATCATGTCCGGTTGAACACTTATAATTAATTAGGAATTTGCTGAAAAATAGCATATCCATTTCGAGCGGAGGGGTTATGAGTAACTAGGATGTAGTTTGGATCTGTAATTAATCTATGGTAATTCTTGTAGTTTTGAAAAGAGTTAGTATCATCTAAAACGAAAAAGCTTGCTCTATACAATCCCTCTAATTCTATACTTACAGTTAATTCAGAACTATCAATTAGTATCATGTCAAAGCAATCGATATGATTTTCTTCCTGAATTTTTTGAATTAGATTTCCTAAATCAGAGAAAGGTTGATGTAAACTGGATTGGATAGTGTAGAATCTGGCAAAAGACTTTTTAACATAGCGCTTTTGCAATTTAATGAATTGAGGATTTGGAATATTTATACAAAACGTGATTGGCCTATTTGAGTTTTGCTGTATTCCCGTTAATACTGCCTCAGTAATTCCTTCTTTAGCAGATGCTCCTATTATTAAAGCTGTATTGATAGATTCTTTAGTTATTAAGTTATTTATAGTTTTATAAAAATCATCATTTTTTATTTCAGAAAATCGATAAGGCAGAAAGTAACCGAATATTTTTTCTAATTTATTTAGTGGGTTCAGCAAAAATTTGCGTAGTTTTGTTTTTAACCATCTTTGAAAAAGAACATGAATAGGCTCTACGTTTTGTATTAATTTTCCGATTGACGTTCCATGTTTTTTTCTTTCTTGCTCTGAAGTTATATTTATACTCTGATTTAATTTTCTAGATTGATTAGTTAATAAACTCTTTATATTTTCTGCAGTATGAGGCTGTTTGCAAGCCATAAGCATAACACAGAGATTATCAATCCATTCATTAAAGCTTCGACTAGGCAGTTGATGAACACTGGAGCGATATTTGAAATATTCACTACAAGGTAAAGTATTTGCATCTCTATTTTTTAGGACATCAATAACTAATCTAATACGCTCTAATTCAGGATGGCATAGAGATGGAAACTGATTAGCACTCTCGATAGCTTGATCTAATTTACCTTGGCAAAGAAGGGAAATAATAAAATAGGTCCATTCTACTGGATCTGGGTCTATAGCTTTATAACCCTCAAGATTAGATTTAATTGGTTGAAGTATCCAATCTAGCGCTGTCTCTGCATTCCCTTTATAAAGATTACAAAGTGCTAAGCGCAGTTTCGGTTCAGGTATATAAGCCTGATAGTTTAGACATCTGAGATACAAAGCTTCTGCTTCTTCATATTTACCTGCCCTAAGTTTCTCATCACCTTGACGCAATAGTACTCTGTCCAATCCGTTACTAATAATATGCGAATTTTTAAGTCCCGATGATTTGTCAACAATAATAAGTTGCTCAAAGGGACTGGTTTGTACAATCTTTTGGTGCGGTTTGAGATCTTTATAAAGCCTAAACCATTGAAAGATTTGATCTCGTTGTTTTAATGTATGTCGAGAGTGAACTAGTTGATAACCAGCATTAGTAATCCTCTCAAGCTCCTCTGGGTTTTTAAATAGGTAATCAAGTTTATCTAACACGTCACTTTCATCAGTAAAGATGCAATTTTCCATATCAACGAAACCAGCAGCTTCCAGAGATGGAGTTTTTTCTGTAATTAGACATGACTTAGACGCAGGAATCTCAAAATGTTTGCGAACAACCTCATTTGCTATTGTGCCGCATGTTGGTATAACCAAAGAAGCATTTAAGACTCGGGCATACTTTTCACCATAAATCATGCGGGATGTTATTTCATTACCATACCAACCAAAATGGGGGCACATTAATGATGGATAATACTGAGAGACTATCTTGCTAATTCGGTTACGCCATGGATAGTGTGTTGCTAAACTACCAGTAAAGAGCACTGGAATAATTTTAGACTCACCATAATCACGATATAAATCACTATCCACAAAATTTGGCCAGACAAATAAGTTGTCGGCAATTTCAGGTGTATACTCACCCATAGCAACCGATAAACAAAAGAATGTTTCTATACCCCAACGAGCCATATCGGAAATAAAGACGTCACGACTCTCACAATAAGCGTCTGCGTTACAAAAACCTAGCTTGGGTATTTCTGGATAAGCGGAAGTATTTTGAATCTCTCGCTTCCCTGTATAAACACCAGATTCAAAAAGTGTTAAGTCTGGTTGATACTTATCACAAACTTGCTGGTAGTCACAATTCTCACTAATGACAATCACTTCAAAAAACTCTGATAGGCACTTGACGTGTTGTTGTAGGTGCAAGCGCACAAACTGCGGTATTTCTTCTTGTGTCCATCGAAAAAACACTAGTCTTGGTTTAGTGATATTCTTCATAACTTTCGCTAACTCCTACTAATCCTTCCCAATGCAAAACTTATATCTTGGCAAGTTTTTCTCAGAACCTTGATTACATACTCTTGTCCCTGTTCGGGGATCTGATGGAAAAGCGGTAGAAGAACAGCACCATCTTGGGCTTGCTCACTTTCCTGGAGGCGATCGCACCCTCCCATTTCACAATCACAATTGTTTCTTTCAACTCCACACGACCAAGCTTCACTGGTATAGGCTGCTTCTCGGTGGGCACACATGATTCCGCGTCGTGTTGCCACTCCAGCATCTAGCATTGCCTGCATCACTTGCCGTTGCTCACACCACTCTGGTAGTCTTACACAATAACTCTGCCAATTACTTCTTGCCCATGCAGGCTCTGTGGGTAATTTCAATCCCGGCACATCTGCCAGCATCTCATGATATCGCTGTGCCAAATAACGGCGGCGTTCCACAATTTCTGGTAGGCGTTTGAGTTGTTCCCGTCCTACTGCTGCTTGGATGTCAGTCATCCGGTAGTTGTACCCCAACGTCGGGTAAGACTCAAATATGACTTGTTTGGCTCCGTGGCGTACGGTATCGGGAACACTCATTCCGTGTTGCCGCAAGAGGCGAAACTGTTTGTCCCATTCGGGATTAGCGGTGGTCAGCATTCCACCGTCGCCCGTAGTAATCACCTTGCGGGGGTGAAAAGAAAAACAAGCAATATCCCCATGTGGCTTACCGATTTTCTCCCACTCACCATCCCAAAGAATTTCACTGCCGATCGCACAAGCTGCATCTTCAATCACTGGCAACTCGTAGCGGTGAGCAATGTCCAAGATAGCTTTGAGGTCGCAAGGCATCCCCATCTGGTGAACAACGAGAATGGCACGAGTGCGATCGCTAATCACATCTTCGATTAACACTGGGTTGATATTAAACGTCTGCGGTTCAATATCTACAAACACAGGCGTCGCACCACAGTAGCGGATAGTGTTAGCGGTGGCAATATAGGAGTGGCTGACTGTAATCACCTCATCCCCAGGCTGCACGCCCACAGCTAAGAGTGCTAGGTGCAATGCCGTGGTACAATTAGACACAGCACAAGCATACTTTGCCCCCACATCAGCCGCAAACTCCCGCTCAAAGGCAGCGACTTCGGGTCCTTGGGTCACCCAACCGGACATAATAGCACGACTAGCTGCCTCAGCCTCTGCTTCACCCAACCAGGGTTTAGCAATTGGTATATTCTGCATCTTCTCAGACATTGCTCGTTTCCTTAGTCAGCTTTTGTTCGCGCCACCAACTCACTAGCCGACGCAACCCCTCTTCCAGAGATACCTGTGTCTCAAACGAGAGCAAATTCTTGGCTTTGCTCACATCAGCGAGTCGGCGCGGCACAGCGTTGACTTTGCGCTCTGGACCATATTCTGGCTGCAAATCTGACCCCATCACCTTTGCCAAACTATAGGCAAGGTCATTCAGGCTGCTTTCCACAGCACTGGCAATATTAAACACCTCGTCGGTCACATCGGCTTTGGCAGCCAAGATATTCGCTCTGGCAATGTCTTCGATATACACAAAGTCCATTGTCTGTTTACCATTGCCGAAAATCAGTGGCGGCTGACCTGCAGCGATGCGCTCCATCCAGCGAATCAGCACCTCAGTATATACACCGTAAATATCCATACGCGGACCGTAAACGTTGAAGTAGCGCAATGCGACATAATCCAGCCCATACATATCATAGAAGCTGCGTAATAAGCCCTCATTAAAGGTCTTAGCTGCACCATAGATAGTACGGTTATTGTAGGGGTGGTGAGATTCAGTAGTGGGGAAATCCTCCGCCATCCCGTAAATGGAAGCTGAAGAGGCAGCAACGACCTTTTTCACCTTGGCGTTGGCTGCTGCTTCCAAGACATTGAAAGTGCCATCTGCCAATACTTCCAACGCTAAACGCGGTTCTTGGGCACATTGGGTAATGCGGATCGCTGCTTGATGAAAGACTATATCCACATTTTGCATAACTTCAGCTAGGAGTTTTTGATCGCGGATATCTCCTTCCACAATCACCAATGGTCCATGCTCTTTTGCAGCAGCAAGATTTTCCCGCCGTCCGCGCGTGAAGTTATCCAGGACAATAATTTCAGAGACTCCTTCGCTTACCAACAAATCGGCAATATGGGAGCCAACTAGACCTGCGCCACCTGTAATTAATACTCGACTATTTTGCATATTCTTTTAGTTTTGTAATTTCTTCTTCAAGAAGTTGGATACGATTTAGTAAATCAGACATTCTTAAGCCTAAAGTGCTTTTGACAGACTTGATCGCATTTGCTGCTACTGTCCTTTCTTCCCCTTCTAATTGCACCTCCAAAATTCTCAGCACACCGTCATCTGTGAGTACATCTACATATCCCGCTGTTTTGGATCTGCCGATGATTCTGCCGGGGATGCGTCCTACATAGACGGGAGGATTATGGATGGGCTTGGCTTGCCAAATATGTAATTTTTTACCTTGATAGTATGTATAAGCACCAGGAAAAGGAGAGACTAATGCCCGAATAAAACAGTCTATTTTTCTTGTAGAATCCGACCAATTAATTTCACCGTCTTCGGGAAGACGAGTACAACAATAAGTCGCTTCTGCACTATTTTGGGGTACACCTTCATAACCATGAAATGCTTTGACAACCGTCTTACCTAAATGTTCTCTCTGAATATCATTTAACTTATCATATATGTCAGCTACACTATTATCAAAGCAAATCGGAATAAGTTGTTGAAATAGAATATTTCCCTCATCCAGCCCAGGCGAGATTTTATGAATAGTTATCGCAGCACAAGGTTCATCATTAATAATTGCCCAATTGACATTGGCACGACCACGATAATGAGGTAAGGGGGAATAATGAACATTGACAAATGTAGACAGTTCAATCAGTTCCGCTGGCAGAATTTGGTTGTAGGAAGAAACCACCACACAATCTGGCTTAAATTTTAAGAGCAGCGATTTAATTTGTTGCTGAGAGGTATCTGAAAATATAGGGATACCTGCTTGTTGAGCTAGACTAACAACAGGGTCATCCGAGTACGATTCAGTCTCGACATTTCTCACTAACACTTGCACGTTGCACACAGACATTAAAGATTCCAGTGCACTTAAGGTGGTAGTACCCATCCCAATGAGAAGAACATTCGCCATTGACCACTTTCCTTTACAGGAGTTGCACAAATTCTATATGTTGATTGCTGGGCTGCAAAGCTTGCCGCCAAATAACCTCCGCTGCTTTCAGTCCACCTGTTTGCAGGCGGATAATCGGTTCGGGCCCTACTGCTGAGGGCAGAATACCCATATGTCCTGGTTTCGGCTCTACTTCTGGGCAGATTGGTATGTCATGAGATAAAAAGGCAGAGTGGTCTATATCTCCCCAGTACTGAGCAACCAGTGCCCCTGGCCAATACTTGGCAATCATCACAGCATCTGTAGCAGATAGTATTGGCTCATAACGTGGTTGCAAAGCTACCACGATTGCATCGTAAGTTTTGTCTGTAGGTGCTGCTGCGAGACTATCAATAGTGTCTACACTAGCACCAGCATTCACTAGACCGCGTTCCATGAATGAACTGAAAGGGTTATCGCATAACAACAAAATGTTGCTGGTGTAAACAGAGATCCCCGCATCCAGTAAAAGCTTGACCGCCATGATGCCCAGAAACGAAAATACATCCACAGATGGATGCCGTTCGTTCACACCTGCCACTTGGATACCTCGTAGGCGACAAGCAATGAGATCCACATCCTCTGGTCGAAACTCCCATGCTTCGTACATCAAACCAATGACTGCTGTTTGCTTCATTGCAGCAATCATCTCTTGATTAATCGGGCGCACGTGTCCACTATTAGTGATAATGTCAGCCTGGGCAACAATATCTGGGGATTTTTGAGTAATAAATTCGATACATGCACTCACACCTGCGATTTCTGCGAGTTGCTGTGTCTCCACTTTCACCTCCGCTGTTGTGCCATAACGGCTACTCTGTGTGAGTGCAAACACCTTTTCAGCGCCTGCCATTGCCGCTACTACAGGTGTGACAGCATAGGCTCCAGTTGCTGCTTCTGTAAGAACGATCGCGTTTTGAAGTTGCAGTTCACAGCGCTGAATAGCCTGACGCATCAGGCTGACGAGGCGATGGGGGTTCAAACCAGGACGGGTGTCACGCATTAAACTTTCACTCCTTGAAGACGAGCAGCAACAGTCTGAATTTGTGCTGGTGTTAGTTCAGGATACATGGGTAACGAGAACACTTCCTTAGCTGCTAGCTCAGAGTGTGGAAAATCACCCGACTTATAACCTAAATCTGAGTAAGCTGTTTGCAGGTGTACGGGAATGGGGTAGTGAATACCTGTTTGAATGTCCCCGTCGTTTAACTTTTGCTGTAGTTCATCCCGTTGAGGCGATCGCACTGCATAGACATGGTAAACATGATGACTATAGGGCATTACGGTGGGGATTTGCACACCTGAGTTTGCCAGTAGAGCATCGTACTGCGCTGCATGTGTCCTTCGTGCCTCAGTCCATTGCTCTATATAACGTAACTTCACCCGTAAGATAGCTCCCTGTATGCCATCCATACGGTAGTTGTAGCCCTTGATAACATGGTGATATCTACGTTCTTGCCCCCAGTCACGCAGCATCCGAATATTACGGACGTATTCGGAGTTATTTGTTACTAATATACCTCCCTCACCGTATGCCCCTAAGTTCTTACCTGGGTAAAAACTGAAACAACCCATATCGCCAATACTACCTATGCGCCTTCCTTTGTACTCAGCCCCATGAGCTTGAGCAGCATCCTCAATCACAATCAAACTATAACGGCGAGCAATCTCTAAAATTGGCTCCATATTCGCTGGTTGACCGTACAAATGCACTGGCAAAATGGCTTTAGTCCGTTCGGTTATGGCTTGTTCAATTTTGGTGACATCTATTGTATATGAAACAGGGTCAATATCCACAAAAACGGGCGTGGCACCTGTATAGCAAATCGCTGCTACAGTAGCAACAAAAGTGAAAGGTACAGTAATCACTTCGTCGCCAGGATGAATGCCAGCTGCTAGTAGCGCTACGTGTAGCGCACTAGTACCTGTATTGACAGCAATGCCATAATCAGCGTCGCAGTAGTCTGCAAACTCCTCTTCAAAGGCTTTTACCTCATTCCCTAAGACAAACTGGGTACTCTCCAGTACTTTCAAGACTGCTGTATCAATTTCATCTTTAATACTTATGTACTGAGCTTTCAAGTCCACAAATGGAATCATGCTGCTACCCCTGCTATATCAAGTTCAATTAATCGTCCCTGCTTCTTCAGAGACTCCGTAGCAGCTTCCAAAATTCTCACTACTTGCAGTCCGGCTTCTCCATCGGTAATCGGGCGATCGCCTGTTTTAATGCAATTAATAAAGTGCAATCCTTCTGTCCGCAGTGCTTCCGTCATATCTAAATGGGGTGACCACATATCTCCTGTGCGGTAACCAATCAACATCTGATAAACCTTTTCAGCAGAATTATTGCCATTGACTGTAATGCCTTTGTCGTAAATCTTGACCTTCTCACTTGGTTCCAAATCATCATAGACAATCATTCTTTGGCTACCGCCAATCAGCGTACGACGCACTTTCACTGGCGCTAGCCAATTGACATGAATATGAGCAATCAAGTTACCTTCAAAGAATAACGTCAAGTAGGCAATATTCTCCGGCTCTCCGGGAACGTGAATCATTCCTGTCGCTGAGACAGCATAAGGCTTGTATGGCAATACATAGTTCATAATCGAGAGGTCGTGGACAGCCAAATCCCAAATGACATTGACATCGTGCTGGAATAGTCCCAGGTTGACACGCACAGAATCATAGTAATATATATCACCAATCACCTTGGTGACCACTAAATCACGCATTTTACGTACAGCACCCGTGTAGACAAAGGTATGATCCACCATCAGCACTAGGTTGCGTCGTTCTGCCTCGTCTATCAAGCGCATTGCTTGCTCTGACGAAACAGTCATTGGTTTCTCTACCAGTACATGCTTACCAGCCTGTAATGCAGTCAAAGCCAAATCGAAATGAGTGGATACTGGTGTGGCGATCGCCACAGCATCAATCTTGGGATCTGCAAAGATGTCTCGGCAATCTGTCGTCACTTGAATAGTCGGATATCGAGCCTGTGCCTTTGCCAGCAATTCTGGTTTAAAATCGCTGATAGTTCTTACTTGTGCTTCTGGGATTTCAGCAAAATTTCTGACCAGATTCGGACCCCAGTAACCATAGCCAATTACACCGATATTGATCTTTGTCATCGTCTCTTACTTATTCAAAATCTATTTTCTGTGAACTACCAATTGGTAATGTTCTGTTAGTTTCAAAAGTCAGCAACCCTAACCTTTATGAATGAAAGGTTAGGGATAGTCTGTGAATATTAATTCTTGCTGTAAAGATTTAATGAAAATGAAGCTACCGACAATGCAATACTATTAGCTGGTTAGGTCAAACTGCTAGTTGCAATTTCTGAATCTGAGGTGCGATCGCGCACATCGCCGATTACACGAGCAGGTACTCCCACTACAATTGCATAGTCAGGAACATCACAATTCACCACTGCTCCAGCCCCAACTATGGCTTTTTTTCCAACTGTCACTCCTGGTAGGATGGTAGCATTACTACCAATTGAGGCACAGTCTTTCACGTACGTCTTGACTACATCCCAGTCAGTATCAGTTTTCAAACTGCCATCTTCATTGCTCGCCCGTGGATAAAGGTCATTGGTAAACATAACTCCATGACCAATAAACACTTCATCTTCAATGATGACGCCTTCACACAAGAAGCTGTGTGATGAAATTTTACACCGACTGCCTACCATAACATTTTTTTGGATCTCTACAAAAGTACCTATTTTTGTGTCATCGCCAATCTTGCAACCGTAGAGGTTTACGAGATGAGGATGAAAAATTTTTACATTCTTGCCTAACTGGACATCATTATTTACTGCCATAATTTGTCTATTTTTGAAATCACTAAAAAATTTTCCTGAGATTTTCTCAGTTTAAATAACTTTCCAAACAGCATCTTCTAAATAAGTACACTCATCTGCTTGCCATGGATAATCTGGTCGCTCAAGACTGTGCATTGAAATCTCAAACGGACAAATCTCTCTTAAATTTTCCAGCAAAGTTTCAGTACTACGCACACTAAACCACGTTGTTAAGGTGTACGAACCCATGTAGAGTCTATATTTGGGAACCTCACACCGAATAATGAATGTTCCTGACTCCTGACAAAACGGAGCTTTATCAGCTTCAAAAAAATAGAACATACAAATAGGTTGTTGTAGGGCACTAACAACCTGGAAGGAAAAACGCAAGCTTTTGTGAGGTTGAGTGATGTGCAGGGCAAACTCAAAAGTGATTGGCTTGCCCCAGTCATGAAGTCCATGCTCTTCAGAGGTATGGATTCGTGCCCAAGTTATATGGTTGCCAGTTTTGTTAGCAGGAGCTTGATAATAAGCCTGTGGCTAGGAATCATTTTTTTCGCCAGAAAGGTATAATTGCAATGCTTTGTCAGTATTACCATCAAACTGAACGTTCCCCTTAGAAAGCAGTATGCAACGTTTAGTCAGCTGAGCAATAGCTTGCATACTATGGCTGACGAACAAGACCGTCCTTCCTTCCTTGTTTGCCACATCCCCCATTTTCCCCAAGCACTTCTTTTGAAATGCAGAATCACCCACTGCCAGCACTTCATCGACAATCAAAATCTCCGGCTCTAAGTAAGCGGCAACGGCAAAAGCAAGGCGCACGTACATCCCAGAGGAATAGCGCTTGACCGGCGTGTCTAAAAACTTCTCCACTTCGGCAAATGCTACAATTTCATCAAATTTCTTCTTAATCTCGACTCTACTCATCCCTAAAACGGAACCATTGAGGTAGATGTTCTCTCGCCCTGTTAGTTCTGGGTGAAATCCCGTTCCTACCTCCAATAGGCTTGCCACCCGCCCTTTGATGACGATCCGTCCATTTGTCGGTTCGGTGATTCGGCTCAAAACTTTTAAGAGCGTCGATTTCCCTGCACCATTGCGTCCAATAACACCAATGGCTTGACCCTGTTTAATCTCAAAAGAAACATCCTTCAATGCCCAAAATTCTTCAATAGCTGGATTGGGGATTTTTTTACCAGAATGTTTGATCAATCTTTTAGTCCAAGACTTAGCTCCGTCGGCAATCACATCACGCAAAGCCTTGTAGCTATAGTGACTGGAACTTTCTTGCTGATGGCTGATGATATATTTTTTACCCAGATTTTCTACCCGAATTACACTATCAGACATCTGCCCAGATCCTCCCTAAATTTACGTCAGCAAACGTTGCGTTCCATTCTGCCGCAAAGGATTTCATCAATTACCAATAACCAACGTCAACTAATAGACATCGACCGAATTTAATTATTCGTTGTCTGAAACCCTTGTAGAACGCCGCGCGTTGATCAGATCCTCACGTTTTGCTCCACTGCCAATGCACACAAACTGAATTGGCTCATCTTGTAGTTGCTTTGCAGCTTCTATGATGGTATCCATATCATGACAGCGGCCCATATTGCCGGAGTAGAGCACGGTAAATTTTTTAACTAGGTTATATTTCCATGCGAACCAGTTTTCTTGCTTGGCAATTGGCACAATCCAATCAGGGTCTGCCCAACTGTGAATCACAGAAATCTTATCAGCCATCTGCGGACAATTCTGCACCACCATCTGTTTCATCGCCGGACTCAGAACCACAATCCCCTTAGCGTTTCGCCAAATCACTCTATTGAGGGTTTGCCAAAATCGTGCTAGCCAGTGACGCTTTGAGATTACCCCTAGGGCGATCGCAATATCTGGATAAAGGTCATAGAAGATGCAGACATAAGGAAGTCGGAAAAAGATATAAGCCAGATATCCGAGAATTGGCAAAAAGGGGGGAGCGGTAGTCAGCAGCAATATATTGCGGCGACGTCTAGATCTGAGCAGATGGAGTCCAACACGGAAGGTGTACAGAAGACCATTGATGGCTTTACCGCGAATCCGTCCCGGCCACAGTGTGGCAGTGCGCGATCGCTGAATTCTGACTTTCCCTTTTCGTTCAACTGCTGGTGCTGTTGAGGATTGAAACGCATATCCAGGCTGAGAAGTAAAAACCTCAATGTCTATCCCTTGCTGCCCTAAATGTCTCACGAGTTCTTCAATCAATTGTCCTGTAGCAGCATAGTCTGGGGGAAAAAACTGGGTGATTACAGACAATTTTATCGACTGCTGAGTCTCCTTTGTCAGCCGAGTCTCCATGGATTGAAACAACTTTTGATGAATCCATTCATTAAGTCTCATTGGCTGTATCCTACGGTAGAAACCTTGATAAAGATGTCGCTGATCTGTTCAAGCCATTAATTTGGGATGAAAAATCAGTATTCCCTGATTTAGCAATGCCGAAAAATCTGCCGATGTTGACAAATATTTTCAATTGCGCAGGAAAAATTTGCCTGGGTTGACACATGTGTTTAATTGCTCCAAGCGCTATGTATTATTTAACTGTTGTGCGAAACATTCTTAAAGCTCACGTAGGGAGATTAAGTTACACTCGTTCGAGTTGGTATACGCAGATCGTACACGCATTCTACTCATAACTTCGGTAGATGCGGGTATTAGATCGAATTTGGAATTACTTCACCTTCTTTACTTTTTACCACATATTATTCAGTATCTTAACTTACTATCTTTAAAAGATTTATAAAGATTAGAACTACTCACACTGAATTTTTGGGAATTTTAATAAGTATAAATTATTTATATTATCTAAATGCGTGATAGCTTGACATAATAGATTTAATTTAGAAACTTGAATCTAATCTACACGCATAATAGCTTGACATAAAAATTGAAAATCATTGAAGGAGCTACTCTAAGTATGTCTAGCTAAGTATAAACCGTGAATATCAATGTTTGTTTATACAATTATGTATAAAGTGTTGGTTTATCTAGAACATTTAGAATCTAAACAGATGCTCAGAAGCTTACAATCGTACTAGGTCACGCGCCCCAATTCTAGGCGAAGTCACTGTTTTCCCTCATCGCTTCTGCTTTCCCGTTGGGCTTGTCGTCAGACATCGCGAAGCGCGACAGTCTAGGGGCTTGAGTCAGCGGACGTAGTATATATGAGCGAAGACCTGACGGGGAAAATTCCCCCGTTCGCGCTTCGCGCACTACGTGGATCGATCGGACATATTTTTCATGTTCCATAAATAAATCATGGTGCTAGAATCATTTTTTCTTTTTTGACTTGTTACCTTAGATTTTTGACTTTGAGCGCGATCTTGTGGTCATAACTTTGTCTGGTGAGACTGTTTCTGAAAAAATCTAAAGTAACAGCCTAAGTATGACCAGCTTTTTATGACCATGATTATTGTTGAACGTATTTTTATTTAGCTGGGGTAAAATCACTGTTTAAGTAAGGATTACGAAGTTATTACGCAAGTCGGCGGCGCAATGATTTATACATTTCTGGTACTTTTGAGGCTCGGACGGCTGACAAAAAAAGAAGTTGCTATTTCATAATTCTTTACCAACAAGCTCTTCAGCCTGTTATCCAAATCCAATTTAGCTTACTACTAAGTATTAATATTAATGATGGAGAACCATTCTTCTCAACGATCAAGTTCTGACCAGAATAGAAATTCTGGACCTCTATTTCTTCAGCCTCAACCTTTTCCGTGGTCTGAAGGACAAGAAGATGATTGGAGTTTCCCAGAATTTCTGGGTATTGTACAGCGACGAGCGCTAGTCATCGCATTGGTAGCTACTGCTGTGATGGCGACTGTTGTCGGGTTGACGCTGAACAAAAAACCAGAATATGAAAGCAGTTTTCGGCTTTTAGTTGAACCTGTTAATGATGAGACGAAAGTGTTGGATCTGTTCAAAGACCCTAACTTAGCCAAGTCTAGTCTAGATTATGACAGTCAAATTCAGGTTCTCAAGAGTCCTGAACAGATGGGCATCATTGTTGAGCAGTTACAAGCCTCCTATCCAGACATCACCTATAGTTCTCTGATTAATTCTCTGACTATTACTCGCTTAGCTGAAACTAAGATTTTAGAAGTTCGCTATCGAAGTAACGATCCAGTAAAGGTTAAAGTAGTACTAGACAAAATTGCGTCAGATTACTTAAACTACAGTCTAGAAAAGCGGCAAAGCAAGTTGCGCCAGGGGATTCAGTTTGTTGAACAACAACTGCCATCCATGCAGAATCGAGTTGATAAACTCCAAAAAGATCTGCAAATGTTCCGACAAAAGTACGACTTTATCGACCCCGACAGCCAAGAAAAGCAAATTACTAATCAACTCAACGTCTTGTCTGGGCAACGACAAACGATCGATCAGCAGTTGGCGCAAGCTCGCGCCAATTTTGCTAGCTTACAGGGAAAAGATGGAGAGCTAGCAGCGCTGAATAATGCTGTTGTGTATCAGCAGTTAATTTTGCAACTGCGCCAATTGGATACTCAGATTGCTTTGGAAGCAACTCGTTTCCAGGAGGAAAACCCAACCATTCAAGCATTGAAGAAGAAACGGTCAAACTTGTTGCCCTTGCTACGCCAGGAGCAAGAACGCTATTTGGATGTAAAAGTTGCACAGGCAGCGACTGAAGAAAAGACTTTAGAGGTGCAGAGCCAAGATCTTGCCAAGGCGGAACAAAAACTCGAACAAAAACGTAAGCAACTGCCAGTTTTAGCACGACAATACACCGAACTACAGCGAACATTACAGGTTACCACTGAGAGCCTGAACCGTTTTCTAGCTACCCGCGAAACCCTCCAAGTTCAGGCAGCGCAGACAGAACTTAACTGGCAGTTAATTCAAGCGCCAATTCAGCCTGAGGAGCGTGTATCTTCAGATATCAGCCGTAGTTTACTCTTGGGATTGGTGGCGGGTGTAGTCTCAGGAATCGGCGTTGCCGTATTGATTGAAAAGCTCGATAAGACCTACCATACTGTCCATGCCCTGAAGGATAAGATCAAACTGCCGTTGATCGGAAACATTCCTTTTGAAAAGCAGCTCCAAACTAGTCAATACCGCACTCCCAAACAAAAAACTCCCATAGTAAAAGCACCACATTCGCTTAATGATGACATTCCTGAGTTGGCTGTCATACCTGCTGAAGACTACAGCAAGTATTCGGCAGAATTTTCGGAAGCGTTACGGGTACTTTATACGAATATTCAATTGCTCAGTTCCGATCGCCCGATTCGCTCCATAATCATTAGTTCAGCTATGGCTCTTGACGGCAAATCTACGGTTGCTTTTCATCTGGCTCAGATAGCTACAGCCATGGGACAACAAGTACTACTTATAGATGCCGATCTACGCCAACCGATGATTCACTCCCTATCGAATTTAAATAACTTGTGGGGATTGAGTAATTTAATTTCTGCCAACTTACCTGTGTCAGGGGTGATACGGCAACTGCCTTCTATGAGCCAATTATTATCTGTGATCACTGCCGGACCCATACCACCTGACTCCACTAAGTTGCTCTCGTCTCAAAAGATGAAGCGACTGATGGAAGATTTCCATAACACCTTTGACTTAGTTATTTATGATGCACCCCCTTTAGTTGGACTAGCTGATGCTCGCTTGCTCGCACCCCACACTGATGGCATTGTGCTTGTAGTCAGGATCGACAAAACAGACTCCTCTATGCTGAAGCGAGCTTTAGATAGCCTGAAAATGTCGCGCGTGAATATCTTAGGCATTGTTGGCAACGGTCAGAAAAGCAACTTCAGTAGTTATTAGGCTTGTGTCAGTAATTATTACCCACGGATTCCGGCGCGGGCTTAATCCACAAACTTGAAATCCTTAATGCCGTTCTTGGCAAATAGGCGAGCATGCCTGTAAGTAAACTCTCCAACAGAGGGGTTCCCATGAGGAGGAATCACTCCTGTTACCTGCTGCCAAAGCTCCTGTTGTACTACCGAAAGTTTATAGGTGCGATCGTCGCACTTATAGACATGATACCACTGTGTCTGGTGACACTGTTCACACCAAAAAGCTTCTACCCATTCTCCCTCTAGAGGAATTGTCATTTGGTTCGATACCAGCATCAATGCATTCCGCCGACTTATACCTCGTTGTTGCAACTGTTCTGGTCGATCGGCAAACAACTGATATTTTTGACTCATACTATTGAGATAGCATTCATGAATTGGACAGTAGATAGCCCTTCGTTTTGAGCGTTTCCGATTTCGGTCACACCTTCTCTGCAATTCGACCTCCCGCATCAGTAAATATCAAATGAACATACGGTTAGGTTACGTTGGCGGGGACTGAGATCAAAAAGACCATCGAAGCCCATCTCCTAAATAAACAATGGAATATTAAATTGACAAAAATGAGAGTTATCTCTCTATTTTTATGTTGAATTGATTGACAACTATTTAAGGATGAGATTTATTTCCTAATGTTTATCAATCTATATAACATACTACAACATCATCCGGATAAATTTTCATTTTTTGATGAATCCATTCATTAAATTTCATTGACTTTATCCTACGGTAGAAACCTTGATAAAAATGTCGTCACTGTTCAAGCCATTAAATTGACATGAAAAATCAGCGTTCCCGAATCGAAGCCGGAAATCAATAGACCATAAAAAAGAGCTTTTATAAACTTATGGTCGGTGGGGTGCGGGATTTACACTTGTACTAACAAAAAAGTTAGATTTATTTACATCATTCCTTAATTTAGCAATGTCGAAAAATCTGTTCGTGTTGATAAATGTTTTAAAGTTGGCTCAAAAAATTTGCCAGGTTTGATACATATGTTTAACTGCTCTAAGCTATGTATTGTTTAACTGGTGTGCAAAAACTTCTTCAGGATCGTGCATGTATTTGCTAGCTCTTCTGGCAATGCAGAAGATAAAGAAGATTAAGTTACATTCATTCGAGTTGGTATACATCCAAGCGATTAAATGGGATTAAAAGTTTGTGTTGATAAATATGTTGGATTCGTTCAATGCTATGTATAACTTCGTTAGATTGCGAAAGTTTTATACAATACATGACATGAATGGATCTGAAAGTTGCAGCGATCTATGTAAATTCATAGGTATTTGCCTTAAAACGGTAGATGCGGTTCTGAAACATACGGAAAAAAAGCACAGTCATGGAAAAAAAGGACACATTGAGAAGTCCGACCAGAGATCAACAGAGCTTCCTAAAATGCAGGTTGTTTACCTTAGAAGTAACCGTCTTTTGGGCGTTTACAGTACTGTCATCAGTTTCCGCCAGCCGACTTCAGTTAAGTAAATGTCGCTCTAGATTGCCTTATACTCAGAAGTTTGGAGGACAGGGGTAGGAAATTGAATTTGAAATGATTATTCGATTTCATTGCTTTTACATCACATAATGATTTATGCGTTCTTCAGGTATATTACCATATTTAAAATTTATTTTGCCATCGTAAATAAATAAATCAATAGACGTTTGATATTTTTTTCGATATCGCTAGCTGTTATTGTTTTTGATGTAATTTTATGATATAAACCCGTAGTAGTTGACCTAATTAAATGTCATTTAAATGCATAAATAGCTTGACCTAATAATTCAAAATTATTGCAGGAGCAAGCTTTTCTATCTCCAGCCAGGTATTAATCGAGAAAGCAGTAGTATAGTTTAATACAATACTTTAATAAGTGTTGGTTTCTCTAGAACAGCTACAATCTAAGAGATGCTGAAAGCTTACAATCTTACTAGGTGATAACTTTGTCTGGTGAGACTGTTTCTTAAAAAATCTAAAGTAACACCCTTCCTTCCAATCAGCTTTTTATGATGATTATTGTTGAAAGCATTTTTAGGTAGTAGAGGTAAAATCACCGCTTAAGTAAGGATTGCAAACTGATGTGCAGAAGTCAGCGAGGCAATGATTTATACATTCCTGGTACTTTTGAGGCTCGGACGGCTGACAAAAAAAGAATTTGCTATTTCATAATTCTCTGAAAACAAGCTTTTAAACCTGTTATACAAATCCTATTTAGCTAAAAGAGCGAGTATTAATGTCAATGATGGAGAACCATTCTTCTCAACGATCAAGTTCTGACCAGAATAGAAATTCTGGACCTCTATTTCTTCAGCCTCAACCTTTTCCGTGGTCTGAAGGACAAGAAGATGATTGGAGTTTCCCAGAATTTCTGGGTATTGTACAGCGACGAGCGCTAGTCATCGCATTGGTAGCTACTGCTGTGATGGCGACTGTTGTCGGGTTGACGCTGAACAAAAAACCAGAATATGAAAGCAGTTTTCGGCTTTTAGTTGAACCTGTTAATGATGAGACGAAAGTGTTGGATCTGTTCAAAGACCCTAACTTAGCCAAGTCTAGTCTAGATTATGACAGTCAAATTCAGGTTCTCAAGAGTCCTGAACAGATGGGCATCATTGTTGAGCAGTTACAAGCCTCCTATCCAGACATCACCTATAGTTCTCTGATTAATTCTCTGACTATTACTCGCTTAGCTGAAACTAAGATTTTAGAAGTTCGCTATCGAAGTAACGATCCAGTAAAGGTTAAAGTAGTACTAGACAAAATTGCGTCAGATTACTTAAACTACAGTCTAGAAAAGCGGCAAAGCAAGTTGCGCCAGGGGATTCAGTTTGTTGAACAACAACTGCCATCCATGCAGAATCGAGTTGATAAACTCCAAAAAGATCTGCAAATGTTCCGACAAAAGTACGACTTTATCGACCCCGACAGCCAAGAAAAGCAAATTACTAATCAACTCAACGTCTTGTCTGGGCAACGACAAACGATCGATCAGCAGTTGGCGCAAGCTCGCGCCAATTTTGCTAGCTTACAGGGAAAAGATGGAGAGCTAGCAGCGCTGAATAATGCTGTTGTGTATCAGCAGTTAATTTTGCAACTGCGCCAATTGGATACTCAGATTGCTTTGGAAGCAACTCGTTTCCAGGAGGAAAACCCAACCATTCAAGCATTGAAGAAGAAACGGTCAAACTTGTTGCCCTTGCTACGCCAGGAGCAAGAACGCTATTTGGATGTAAAAGTTGCACAGGCAGCGACTGAAGAAAAGACTTTAGAGGTGCAGAGCCAAGATCTTGCCAAGGCGGAACAAAAACTCGAACAAAAACGTAAGCAACTGCCAGTTTTAGCACGACAATACACCGAACTACAGCGAACATTACAGGTTACCACTGAGAGCCTGAACCGTTTTCTAGCTACCCGCGAAACCCTCCAAGTTCAGGCAGCGCAGACAGAACTTAACTGGCAGTTAATTCAAGCGCCAATTCAGCCTGAGGAGCGTGTATCTTCAGATATCAGCCGTAGTTTACTCTTGGGATTGGTGGCGGGTGTAGTCTCAGGAATCGGCGTTGCCGTATTGATTGAAAAGCTCGATAAGACTTACCATACTGTCCATGCCCTGAAGGAAAAGATTAAACTGCCGCTGATCGGAAACATTCCTTTTGAAAAGCAGCTCCAAACTAGTCAATACCGTACTCTCAAACAAAAAACTCCGATAGTAAGAGCATCACATTCGCTTAATGATGGCATTCCTGAATTGGCTGTCATACCTGCTGAAGACTACAGCAACTACTCCGGACAATTTTTGGAAGCGTTACGGGTACTTTATACGAATATTCAGTTGCTCAGTTCCGATCGCCCGATTCGCTCCATAATCATTAGTTCAGCTATGCCTCTCGACGGCAAATCTACGGTTGCTTTCCATCTGGCTCAGATAGCTACAGCGATGGGACAACGAGTACTACTTATAGATGCCGATCTACGCCAACCGATGATTCACTCCCTATCGAATTTAAATAACTTGTGGGGATTGAGTAATTTAATTTCTGCCAACTTACCTGTGTCAGGGGTGATACGGCAACTGCCTTCTATGAGCCAATTATTATCTGTGATCACTGCCGGACCCATACCACCTGACTCCACTAAGTTGCTCTCGTCTCAAAAGATGAAGCGACTGATGGAAGATTTCCATAACACCTTTGACTTAGTTATTTATGATGCACCCCCTTTAGTTGGACTAGCTGATGCTCGCTTGCTCGCACCCCACACTGATGGCATTGTGCTTGTAGTCAGGATCGACAAAACAGACTCCTCTATGCTGAAGCGAGCTTTAGATAGCCTGAAAATGTCTCGCGTGAATATCTTAGGCATTGTTGGCAACGGTCAGAAAAGCAACTTCCGTAGTTATTAGGGCTGTACCAGTATAATTTTGATTCGTAATTATTACCCCACCGGAGGACGCTTCCCAATCCAAGGTTTAGCGGCTTCCAATTGTGCAGCTAGACCGATCAGGGTAGCTTCAGCCGCAGGTCGTCCCACCAACTGCACACTAATTGGTAAACCTAGCTCATCCTGACCTACAGGAAGTGCGATCGCTGGTTGTCCGGTAGCATTAGCTGGCGGACAAGGCGCAACCCAATGAACAATATGACGGAATGTTTCTTCAGGACTTAAGTGCGCCCATTCTCCAACACGGATCGGAGAGTGCATATAAACTGGCAACACTAAAACATCCACCGTATCAAAAAACGCCACGATTTGTCGCGCCACTATCTGCATTTTGTAGACTGCTTTGAGGTATTCACCCGCAGAACCTGTTCGTGCCAACAGCCAGCGGTTCAGTGGCTGCAAAGCCTCAGCCGGAATTCCCGACGCGGCTACACTAGTTTGCCAAACAATTTGAAACGGTTCAATTAACCCGCTAAAGTCTGGACATTTCTCTTCAACGATGTGACCGAGTTCTTGTAATAACTGAACTGTTTGTAGAACGCCTTGCTCACAGTTGGCGTCAGCTTTCCCCATAGGAGGGATGCTGGTAGCATAGGCAATTCGCAAATTACTAGGTTTTTCCCCAGAGGCTGCAAGAAATGATGGTTCTGGATTGGGTAACCAGTAGGGATCGCCTGTGACATAGCCAGACATTACGTCTAAAAGGGCTGCAGCATCAGCGACAGTACGTGCTAAGGGACCATTAATCGCCAGACCGCTGAGTCCATCGCCTACTGGTGCATGCGACACCCGTCCCCGTGATGGCTTGATTCCCACCAACCCACAGCAAGCGGCAGGTCCGCGAATCGAACCACCTCCATCTGAACCTTGGGCGATCGCACACAATCCTGCTGCTACCGCTGCCGCCGCGCCTCCACTAGAACCGCCAGGGGTGTATTCCAAATTCCACGGATTTCTAGCTGGGGGAAATACCGTAGGTTCTGTGTAAGGAAACGAACCAATTTCTGAAGCCGCTGTTTTACCGAGAATAATAAATCCAGCTTGCTTAATCCTTGTTACTACGCCATCGTCATAGTCAGGGATATTGTTCAGCAATGCCGGATTTCCGTAGGTACAAGGAACACCCGCCACCCGGCTGAGGTCTTTAATGGAAATCGGCACCCCAAAAAATGGTGGCAGTACATTAGTGCTGGTCAGCATTTCTGTTTTGGCTTTGGCATCGGCGATCGCTTGTTCTGCCATTACCGTAAAATAACTTCCTAGTTGAGGATTCAAGCGAGAGATGCGTTCTAAATATATTTCCACCAACTCTGTTGGCGACACTTGCCGACGACGGATTAACTGCGCCTGTTCTAGTGCCGTCCTAAAGGCTAAATCAATTTTATTCATGCGTTAATTATGTATTTTTGTATATTACTACCATTTTTTCGGCAATTTTTCACTTAAATTTTTAGTCAGGGGCATAGGACATAGGGCATGGAAAAAATTCCCCATACCCCAGTTATTTCAGTTCATCAACTGGCTAATGGTGTTGCTAGAAGATTTGGCGCGTAGTTTTAAACATCCTCAACCCACAGTAGATGAGCTGCAAACGTGCTGGTCGTAAGCGCGTTGTAAAATTTTTTGTCTGCTGTGACCATTTGGCAAGCCTCTGTCACAGCGATCGCCAGATAAAGGCTGTCATAAACTGTTCGTTGCGTCTGTAGTGCGATATCCATAGCAAGAGGCATTAACTGTTTGGAGGCATACACCTGTAAAGGTAATGCACTTAACGCTATCATTGTCACCCTTGCTTCTTCAGCAGTGCCTAAGCCAAAACGTACCTCTTTCCACAGAATGTTTCCCATTTCTGGAAACAGCAAATCTGGAACTAACAAACTGTGGTTACTTCCAAGCAAACGTCGTGCAGCATCAGCATACAGTTGGGGTAGGAACCATTTGATAGCTACGCTTGCATCTACAACGTAGCGGCTCATCGTTCCCTATCCTCACGGATGAGTTCGGCACTGTCTCTAAAGGTACGTCCGGCAAACATTTCCTGAACCCGTGTCACCATTTCTCTAGCAACTGCCATATCTACAGCCTGACTTTGATTCGCCTCTATTTGTGCAGCTTGCTCTATGATGTGTTTTAATTCCTCTTGCAAAGATCGACCGTGCTGTTGAGCAAGGTTTTCCAGCTTGGTAATGAGGATAAGATCTATATCTTCTATTAATAATTCAGCCATAGGTAACTTTTGAACTGTCGTTAATTGGCGCTCTTAAGATCATAGCCTTTGTTCAAAGATGGAATGTGTAGACACAAAGCTGCCTCTAGCATTTAAATCCTTGTGACGCAGTTTGCCGAAGTGCAGCGTGCAAGTTGTGAATGTACTAGGACTAGCCCTTTCAAGGTGTTGTGTAATGGGCTAATTTGTAGTTTGGTTAAGATTTGTGAAAATCTCTTTCTTGGAGAGAAGAAATGTTGCGCTTGTCAGGTGTTTGAGCGGTTTGTAAAAGAAAGTCCAGTATCTCACATCTTGCACCTCAGCCAGAAACCGGGTTTATTGCGAATATGTAAAGCTGAAACCCTTGATTTATCGTTTATAAACCCGGTTTCTCTCACCTTGTTGAGAATGGTGCAAGATATCAGGTATCGGTGATGGTTCGCGGGCGAGTAGAGAAAGCACTGTGTCCCCAAACCCTGGATGAACTATTTGAACGTAGTGCAAAAACCCAGTACACTCGCGAGTTATTATTCTCCACAGTCGTCAATAAGATTCGCCTTGTCGTCTGCGGAGTCCACCCATCAGTACATGCAGCCCACCAACTGTACGTTCGCTCATTTAAGAAGGGCAAGAGGAATTAATGCCTTACGGTGTA
>CAXTSI010000024.1:0-34414 GCA_964246695.1 uncultured bacterium | reverse complement strand
ACTAACCACTAACAACTAACAACTAACCACTAACCACTAACCACTAACCACTAACAAAGCAATGCAAATACCCCGCTTGCATCCAGATACGATTGAAGAAGTTAAACAACGAGTTGATATCCACGATGTCATCTCGGAACATGTCGTCTTACGCAAGCGCGGCAAAGACTATGTGGGTTTGTGTCCCTTTCACTCAGAAAAAAGTCCCAGTTTCACAGTCAGCCAGACCAAGCAAATGTACTACTGCTTCGGCTGTCAAGCTGGAGGAAATGCCATTAAGTTCCTTATAGACTTGGAGAAGCGCTCTTTTGCTGAAGTCGTACTGGACTTAGCGCGGCGTTACCAAGTGCCACTTAGAACCTTGGAACCTGAACAAAGGCAAGAGTTGCAGCGTCAGGTGTCTCTCCGGGAGCAGCTATATGAAGTTCTTGCTTCCGCAGCACATTTTTATCAACACGCCCTCAAGCATAGCACAGAGAAAGCAATGCTGTATCTGCAACAACGCCAATTGCGGGAAGAAACAATTCAACAGTTCGCGATCGGATATGCCCCAGCAGGTTGGGAAACCCTCTATCGTTATCTAGTAGACGATAAACACTACAGTGCGCAACTGGTGGAGAAAGCCGGATTGATTAAACCACGTAAGGAACGTGGTGGTTATTATGACGTGTTCCGCGATCGCGTGATTATTCCCATCCACGACGTACTTGGGCGAGTCATTGGCTTTGGTGGCAGAACTTTAGGAGACGAGCAACCGAAGTATCTGAATTCACCAGAAACAGAAGTTTTTATGAAGGGGAAAACTTTATTCGCCCTTGACAAAGCTAAAGCGACAATTTCTCAACGAGATCAAGCTGTGGTGGTAGAAGGATATTTTGATGCGATCGCCCTTCATGCAGTCGGTATTAGCAACGCTGTGGCTTCTCTCGGTACTGCCTTCAGCATGGAACAAGTCAGACAGGTATTGCGCTACACCGATTCTAAACAGTTGGTACTTAACTTTGACGCCGATAAAGCTGGGACTCTTGCTGTAGAAAGAGCGATTGGAGAAATTGCCGAACTGGCATACAAAGGCGAAGTTCGGCTAAAGATTCTCAACTTACCCGATGGTAAAGACGCCGATGAATACTTGCAAGGACACCAGCCGGAAGACTATCAACAACTATTAACAGATGCCCCTTTGTGGCTTGATTGGCAAATTCAACAAATCACAAACAACCGCGACCTAAAACAGGCTACAGATTTTCAGCAAGTCTCTCAGCAGATAGTAAATTTACTTAAAAAAATTAATAACATTGATACATGTGATTATTATATTGATCGCTGTGCTGAAATACTCAGTTTCGGGGATAGCAGACTTAAACCACTACGAGTAGAAAATCTGTTAACTCAAATTGCCCCAAAAAGAGGGAGTAAAGAATGGGTAGGGGCGGGGTCACCCCGCCCTTACGGAAGTAGCGAAAAACCCCACCTCAACCGTGGAGTTAGAACAGGCACGGACCACTCCCTACGGACGGATGGGCGGGGGAACCCCGCCCCTACGACTGAACCCGGTCTTTTGGCGGTAGCAGAGGCTTTACTACTACAGATTTACTTGCACTTTCCACTGGAACGTCAGGTGATTATCGACACATTGGAGGAGCGAGATTTGGAATTTAGCCTTTCTCACCACCGATTTTTGTGGCAACAAATTTTAGAACTTCCATCTGGAATTCAGTCAGATTTAATATCAAGTCTGCAAGACAAATGTGTAGAGTTTCCTGAGGAAATGCGGTTGGTATCCCATCTGTTTCATCTGAACGAGAAAACTCACAAAGAAATGTCTCGTATTCCCCAAGTGATCCAAGCCGCGACTGCTTGTATTGAGCAAGTACTGCGTGAAAAGCGCTGTCGTCACTTTTTGGAACTTTGGCTGCAGACTGAGGAGGAGGCAGAACCAGAACTATATAAATACTACTGTCAGGCTTTATATGTTGAACAACACCGACTTGATGAACTAGCGAGACAGCGGCAATTTTCCATTACAGACTTCCTTTCCTAGGGGTAAATGTGCTCTCTAGGACTAATGGTCCGACTGGATACCGTTGGTCAGTGGATGACTCTAACGTCACGAGGAATCCTGATATCCCAGCATCATAGAAATCAGCAGGCATAGAAAACTTTTCTACAACTTTACCCTGCGAGTTAGCACTAAGTTGTCCGCAAGGTATTTTGTCACCATCAACAATTGCCCAAAGTCGGTAAACACGTCCTTTAGGTGAAGCCGGAAGATTTTGGATAGCAATGACCCCTTTTTGTTGTTCAAGATTCAGCACAAAGCTGCCAGAAGCAGTATTTGCTACATTTACACCTTGAAGGGGAAACAGGCGTGTATCAGAATGTTGGAGTAGTGTATTAATATCCTGAGCAAGCCTGAGATCAAATCGCAATCGGTAGTTATCTATCCCCAACCACAGAATTAATATTGCTGCGACACTTCCGATAATTTTGCCCCAAGGTAAGGAATGCCGTTTTGATACCCAGGTTTGATGAGTTGTATTGCTTGCCTCTGTGAGAATAGCTTGTTGCAGATGTTGTGGAGGTTTTACTTCATTTAGACCATAAAGTACTTGGTCTAATGCGTCCTGTAAAAGCTTTACCTCAATCTCCAATTCTGGATTTTCCTCTATAAGCTGCTGAAATTCAAGAGCTTCTTCAGTCGCAAGATTCCCCAAGACAAAGCCTGCTGCTAACTGTTCTTTTATAGAATTAGGATTGTCTGCTTCAGTCATAGGGTTAATCAATAGAGTCTTGTAAAATTTGCTTGAGTTTCAGTAATCCTTGGCGTGTCCAAGTTTTGACTGTCCCTAATGGTTTGTCCAGTTGTTGAGCAATCTCTGACTGACTAAGTCCTTTGTCGTAAGCCATCTCTATCACCTGACGTTGCTGTTGGGTAAGTTGTGCTAGAGCATTCCGAACACATAAGGAGCGTTCTGTCAAGGAAGCCTGCTCAAAAGGAGTCGGAGTGGATGATTCTGCGGTGGATGTTTGACGAAAGCGTTGCAGCAGGTTTAAGTTTCTACTACGAGTGCGAAGTTTGTCGATCGCTCGTGAGCGAGTCATCGCGATCAGGTATGGGAGAAAAGAGCCTGGGTTGGGATTGACATTCGCATTTCGCCATAAAGCCAGAAAAATTTCCTGGGTGAGGTCTTCTGCTTCTTGAGGATTTTGCAAAACTTTCAAAGCAACTCCATAAACAACACCACCGTAACGGTTATACAGAATACTTAATGCCGAAGGTTGTTTAGACTTCAGTGCGTGCAGTAACTCTGTATCTGTCAAGGGTAGTGGCGATGGCGATCGATTATCGGCAGAACTAGACTCCATGCTGGTACGCGAGTATACCTCGGTTGAGAATGGCTTCGACGGTTCTATTCCTGATTTCACAACATTTGTTAAACAAATAGAATTTCTTCTATTTATTAAACGATTGGTAGAACAGATTGGATTTATGCCAAGAAAAAGTTTAAATCCGAAATTAGAGTTTGTTCGTCTTTAATAATAGATGCGAGCAGTTGAGTTATTTGATTAACGCTAACTAGTTCAACTGCACAACATCAAACAGCTTTTTCCAGTTAAATACCAACCACACTCTGCAAGTTGGGTAGGTCTTACCTGCTTGGAGAAGCACTATGGCAGCAAATCATATTTCGTTAAGAGGTAAAGACATGCAACGTTACACCTTTGTCATTATATCAGCTTTGTTAATACCCCCTGTTCTTGCAACCTCTGTCGCAGCACAAATGTCAATACCGCCACAAATCACATACAATCCGGATGTGGTTTCCACCAGAGCCAGTCAAATCACACCCTTCAATCTAGCTTACCTGGCTGATCGAGGATACTTCCACAGCGTAGGTATTCCTGGTGGCGATCTCCTCATCTCTGCTCATCAGTCTGGAAGAGTCACTGCTAAAGATATTGTTCAGAGTGCAGTCAAGACAAATCGACTTCCACAGCAGACTCTATCCGACCAAGGATATCTCAACGCATTGGAAGAACAACTGAGCGAGTTGACAGCAGATCGGGATTGACATCAAGTTCGGTTGACTGATATCTTGCACCATTCTCAACAAGACCTAAAAAACCGGGTTTCTCAACCAAAGATTAAGGGTTTGACCATTAGTCATTCTCAAGAAACCCGGTTTTTCACCCAGGTGCAAGATGTGAGTTGAGAAACTGGGTTTCTGTACCTGGGAAGACCAAAGTTTCGTCGCTCAAAATTAAAGAAACCTGGTTTCTGGGATGAGTAGGAAGCGAACAAAGAGTAACTCATTGTTCAATATAAATACTTATGAGAGTAGCATTTCGGAAATATCATCGACTCATTGCCATTACAGTCTGTCTGCCCCTGATTATCACCGCAGTCACTGGAATTGCCATGACGATTGCAGACGAGTGGTTCCATCAAAATGAGTTAACTGGATTTCTCCTCAAGGTTCATACCTTCCAAATCTTTCGACTATCAGCAATTTTACCTGTATTTAATGGGTTGGGATTAATTTGCTTAATCTTGACAGGACTAAGTATGACAGGTTTATTCTCCCAACGACGTAAGCCCAAGCAAAGAGGTGAACTTCCATGAAATACATTTCCTATTTCCTGATAGCAATTGCCAGTGCATTGCTTGTCGTTTTGTTGTCATTATCATCTTGCAGTCCCAATCATCAATCTGCAACACCCACAAACCAACAAACTGAGCCATCAAAGGTCAGTGTCCAAAATTCCAACGCTACGGTCAAAATTCTCAACTTCAAATACGTGCCAGAAACCCTAAAAATAGGAACTGGCGAAACCGTGCAATTTGTCAACCAAGATGAGGAACCACACACGGTAACAGCTAAGGATGGTTCCTTTGATTCCAAGGCGCTTGATACACAACAAGCTTGGACACATACTTTCAATCAGGCTGGAACCTTTCCTTACTTGTGTTCCATTCATCCTTACATGAAAGGAACGATTACTGTCACAACCAAGAGGAACGAAAAATGAAACGCAAAAAGTTTATTGAGCATGTCGGCTGGACCGGTCTTGGTATCCTATGGGTTGTGGGTGAAAATGGCTTGCTTACCTCGTGTAAAGTAGGTGATTCCCAACAGCAAAAACTGTCAAATTCTGCGTTATCTTTCGTCCAAATTAGCGACACGCACATAGGCTTTGATAAACCAGCAAACACACACGTCAAAGAAACGCTCACCAAAGCCATCAATGCTATCAATTCATTACCCACACCGCCAACATTTGTTGTTCATACAGGGGATATCACCCACCTTTCTAAACCAGCAGAGTTTGACTTTGCTAAGCAAATTCTTTCCCAATTGAAAGCACCCCTGTTTACTTTACCAGGAGAACATGACACTATTGGTGACAGAGGTAAGGCTTACTCTGAAGTATTCAGCCAAAAGGATAAAAAAGAAGGGTTGCAGTTATGGGATGACTCAGGTGTGCATTTTGTATCGCTGACAAACGTGCTGGAATTCGGTGAAACTGGAAAAGGCAAGCTGGGTCAAGCTCAACTAGATTTGCTTTCCAAAGACCTAGCGGCGCAAAAACGGGACACGCCTTTAGTTGTGTTTAGTCATATTCCTTTGTATGATATATATCCGCAGTGGGGTTGGGCAACGGCAGACTCGGCAAATTTACTCTCGTTGTTGTCGCAATTTTCCTCTGTCACTGTTCTCAGCGGTCATATTCATCAAGTCATTCAACACACAGAAGGAAACATCCGTTTCTCTACAGCTGCATCCACAGCTTATCCACTACCCTCCCCAGGAAAAGGCGAGAAGCCTGCTCCAGTTAAGCTGTCGGAAAATGATTTACTGGCTGTATTGGGCTTCCGTACTATTGAATTTGTTCCTCGAAACGATGTAAAAATTGACCAGCATTCTTTAACGTAGCTTGATTAGATAAAATTGGAAATAAATTAGAAGCAAAATGCAATCTGAATTCAACTTTTTTCAGCACTGGTATCCTCTCTCACCTGTCGAAGACCTTGACCCAAAACGACCAACTGCAGTCACCCTTTTAGGACTTCGCTTAGTCATCTGGAAGCCAAAGTCATCTGAGAATTACCAAGTGTTTTTAGATCAATGCCCCCACCGCCTTGCTCCCTTAAGTGAGGGACGTATTGATGACAAGACGGGCAATTTAACATGTAGCTATCACGGCTGGCAGTTTGACTCGCAAGGAATCTGTACCCACATTCCCCAAGCAGACAATCCACAACTAGTTACCAAAAATCAACAAAATCTGTGTACAGCGACACTGCCTTGTCGCCAAGAAAATGATTTACTTTGGGTCTGGGCTGATGCTCAGTCGGCAGAACAGGCTGCTACTACACCGTTACCTCTGTCATCTAAAATAGATGTAAGCAAAGGTTTTGTTTGGTCTTCTTTTGTCCGCGACTTGGAATATGACTGGCAAACCTTGGTCGAAAATGTGGCAGATCCCAGTCATGTTCCCTTTGCTCATCATGGGGTGCAGGGCGATCGCGAAAAAGCAAGACCCATGCCGATGAAAATTCTGCAATCAACACAAGATTTTATCGAAGTCACTACTGAAGGCTTTGGAACAACAACAATCACTTTTGAACCACCTTGCCGTTTGGAATATGCTATCAGTTTTGGCAACGAGGGAAAGCAGTTGGGACTGGTGACCTACTGCATTCCCGTGTCTCCAGGGAAATCAAGGATTGTCGCCCAGTTTCCCCGTAACTTCGCCAAAACACTCCATCGTCTTATACCCCGTTGGTGGGATCACATCAACAACCGTAATCAGGTTATTGATGGAGACATGGTTCTTTTACATCAGCAAGAGTATTTTCTCCAACAGAAAAAATCTGTCGAAAGCTGGAAAAATTCCTACAAGCTACCCACAAGCGCAGACCGCTTAGTGATTGAGTTTCGGAATTGGTTTGATAAGTATTGTCACGGTCAGCTACCGTGGAACGAAGTCGGAATCAGTGTCCTAGAAAACCCGAAGATTAATGATAACCGTGAGGAATTGCTAGATCGCTACAAACAACATACCCAACATTGCAGTAGCTGTCGAGGTGCGCTGAAAGCTGTGCAGCGCTTACAATGGGTGCTTTTGGGATACTTTGCCATTACGGTTCTAGGAGTTGCCGTCCTTCCCGATGCGCTGCGGGTCAGACTCGGTTTACCCCTAATTGTTGTGGCACTACTTAGTTTAGCAGGTTACACTTGGCTTAAATTCAGGCTAAGTCCTAAATTTTACTTTGTGGACTATATGCATGCTGAAAAATAAATTGCAGTCAAACCTCGATTGGGAGAGCTAAGGTTTTCTCTCCCTTCACAAACCTTCTAACTAGATGACTTGATCAGTAATGTGTAGGTGAGCGTGAATCCGCAAGCCACAAGCGATCGCCTAGACTTGGATGTCTGAAATTGGTCGATGCCATGTGCATGGGTTCACTTGCCCCACAATCGCGGAATTATAGCTGAACAATCCGTTGTGGAGAGATTGAGCCAAACATCTGCGAATTGCGAATATCTACTTATGTCAAAGCTACAATTCATCTCCCGGCATGGGATTGACATCAGGTACTCTCGCCAAAATTTGATCAAAGCGATCGTAATCAGCGGCTTGTGCTGCAAGCCACAAGTGACTGAGAGATCGCAAAGGCTGCGACATGCCGGGAGATCGCGGCGATCAACCATTGTTCCAGCGTCACCTGATTCACCTCTGCCAAACGGCGAACTTCCTGCATTAGCTCTTCTGGTAATTGCAATGGATAAGAACTCATTGGCTGAAACGCTCCCTTAAATATAATTTTCGCATTGACGTTTAGGTGGAGAGGTAGGAGTACCAATCGCGGCTAAAACTCCACCCATAGCTTGAGCCACTCGTCCAAGGGTCAATTTATCCATTGACGGATGCCAGGGGAGAGGGTTATCGGTAACAATATCACGAGCTAACCATTCTTGTAGGGTGCGTTACACTTCGTTAACGCACCATAGTTGAACAAGAGGCTTGCGTTAGCTTGTCTGGATGAGAATTCTCACTTGAAGAAAGTGGTAAGGTCAACGGTTAAGCTGACAATACCTTTGCTCCCAATCGAGAGCTACCTCTTTCCCAATATCCATAATTGACTCGGATAACTGTCATTGATACACTCTAATAAACTTGACCACTGTAGATTGTATTCACAATTAAAACTTATGGTATCAGTGTATTTGCTGAAATTTATCAGAAGGGCAAATTAGCGTACCAGTATATTTGCGGTAATAAATCAACCCGCACACTATCTCGTTATAAAGTTCAGATAGCCGTTTACTCTAACGCTTGGAATGTCATAAAATGGAGAGATGTTTATTTTTCCGAGAATGAAGCGATCGAGGTACTAGCTAAACAAGACAAGCAGGCATAACAAATGCGTTAGCGTATGAGGCTGAAATGGTAGCAACAACAACATCGGCAGAAAATAGGGCTGTACTCCAAAACATTAGCTGGCAAACATTTAAAACCATGCTGGTAGAGATGGGTTTACATACTTACTAATGGTCAATACACAGAAGCTCAAACTAGCCCTACCTTTGCCCCTGTAACAGTAGGGGACATTCCCCGGTTTATCCAAGAAACTAAAAACAAAGGAGAAATGGCAACAACCCGCGATTTTCGCGCTTGGGTTAGAAAGCATTTGCAGCCCTTTCAAGGTGACTCCTAGAATTTCTGAAACTTTTCTCTGTTTTCTCTGTTTTCTCTGTGCCTCTGCGGTTAAAAAGTTTTTTTATTTAACCGCAGAGGCACAAAGATCGCTGACGAAACCCGCTATTTGCTTTCTTTATTCAGATCGGATAACTTCATCCGCCGACTCTCACGAGAAAGTGGAACTAACTCTGGTGCTTGACTTTTAACATTGCTGTCTTTCAAACTTTCTACCACTTTGGAGAGTTCCCCAATTGTCGGTGCCTCAAATACACTGCGTAAAGGTAACTCTACTAGGAAGGCATCGCGAACTCTAGAGACAAGCTGAGTTGCCAGTAAGGAATGACCTCCCAAGCTAAAGAAATTATCGTGAATACCTACTTGCTTGAGTCCCAGAACCTCAGCCCAAATTTTCACTAGCAGTTCTTCAACAGGAGTTCGAGGCGTAACATAACCTCCTGCTAATTCTGGCTTAATTGGATCGAGAGATCTGATCGCGCGGCGATCAATTTTGCCATTAGGCAACAGAGGTAAAGACTCTAGCACAACAAAAGCTGAAGGCACCATGTATTCAGGCAGCTTTTGTGCTAGATAAGTTTGCAACTGTGGTACTAACTTACGTGCTGCTTTCGCTTGTAGGGGGTTATTGGCGTAAGATATTTTATTGTGGGACGGGTGTCTTGCCGATACTAAAGTCTGGGCGGGCAGGATGCCTACCTCACAAGATGTGGCGATAGTTGGCTTATCTATTGCATCTTGCTGTACAAAAATCACATCGTAGCGTCCTTGATTACCTGAATCTGACCAGCTTAGATCAACTTTGTAAGGTACTTGATCGGCTAGCGCATACAAATCTTCTGGATCTACTCCTAAATCTTGGAGTTCTTGCAAAGCTTCACGCATTTGACCCGCAGTTTTAAATTCTTCTGCACCTGAGATCCATTCTGCTGTTTTAACCGCAGCCATTACCCGCGCATTAGGGATATTGGTGATGCCTAATATTTCTTGTTCGTTTTCAATCAATAGCTGTCGCACTGCTGACACTGTTAAATTATTTTCGTGCCAGTCCAGCCATTGCGATCCCCCCAACCCCCCTTGAAAAGGGGGGCTTGAGAACCCCCCTTCGTAAGGGGGGTTGGGGGGATCTGTTTGGGCATCAATATGAAGAACTGCATTGTAACGAAACTGAGTTAACTCGTTGTGGTGACGACCCCGCATCAACTGAATTTGTACATGGCTAATTTGGGGAAAGCGCTGCTGTAATGCACTGAAAAAAGCTGGGTCAATGACTAACTCTGGTTCTTGGAAAATTTGCATTTGTACCTGTTGCTGCAACTGTTCGCGGCTGAGGGATGGTTCAGCTTGATACAGTTGCACCGATGCATGGAAAGCTTGCAAAAGAGGCAGACTACGCACATCTCCTATGAATATAAAACCACCAGGGGCAGTTGCCTGCACAGCACCTTCTAGTACCTGCACAAGATAGTCAATGTTAGGAAAATATTGCACAACTGAGTTGAGAATTACCGTATCAAAAGCTTGTGCTTCTACTTTCTCAAAGTCAGTCGCCATCTTCTCAAGCAGCGTTACTTGGTGTAGAGACGCGATCGCTTGCGTCTCTACATTTGCCAACTGCTGTTGAATGTAGTTAAGTGAAGCAGGGGAAAAGTCCGTCCCACAATATTTAGTGCAGTAAGGTGCAATCCTAAACAGAATTAGACCGGTTCCACAGCCTATTTCTAGCACCCGACTGGGTTGTAAAGCTAGAATTTGCGCGACTTGGTTATCTACCCACTCGCGCATTTGCTCTGCGGGAATTGGTTGATTGGTGTAACTGCTATTCCAGCCTACAATATTAAATGTCGGATCTGAATCTGCAGCAGGTTGATTATAGCGGTTTTCATTCGGGTCCAATAGATCGGGAGTACGCGAATGTGGTATTCTATCTAATATAGTGGCAGCCGTTTTTGTCTGAATCCCTGATAGGGATTGAAATTCGTTGTAGAGCATCTGCCATTGCAAAACCTGCTCCTCCTGCAATTGCATCTGTTGCATTTGCTGCTGTTCGCTGCTGTACTCAGCATTCAGCGCCACATAGGCTACTAAACGCTTTTCGCCTACATCCTCACGAACCATTACTACCTGTTGTTGCACCGCCGGATGCTGACTCAGGACTGCTTCAATTTCTCCCAACTCGATGCGGTAACCGCGAATTTTTACCTGATCGTCGAGGCGACCTAAAAATTCTATATTGCCATCTGGTCGATAACGAACTAAATCACCCGTTTTATAAAGACGTGCTTTTGGGAGAAATCCGGTTTCTTCAATAAACCCGATTTCTGTTTTCAGGTATCCTCGCGCCAATCCATCACCAGCAATGTACAACTCGCCAGCAACGCCAATAGGTACAGGTTGTAAATGTCCATCCAGTACATAAACTTGTGTGTTGGCAATGGGACGACCAATTGCAGGTGCACTTTCCGCTCTTATTTTAACAGGAACATGACCGGAAGTTGTGACAACTGTATTCTCAGTTGGTCCGTAATTATTTACAACTTGGAAAGGATGGTCAGCCAAAGGATACTGATTTAGTTTGTCTCCACCTGTTAGTAATATTCGCAAAGCTGCATTCTTGGGCCAATCTAATGATAAAAGTTGCTCTGCCAAAGGTGTTGGTATAAAGCTAATTGCGATCGCTTTTGATATTAGCCAATCTTGCAGTTGCTTTGGTGAACGCCTAGTTTCATCATCTGGAAAATAGATGCTTGCTCCAGCACTCAGATAAGGCCAAATTTCCCAGCCACAAGCGTCAAAGGCAATTCCAGCAATTTGCGTCGCTCGGTCTTGGGGTGAAATTGCAAAAGCTTGTTGATGCCACTTGACAAGATTTAACAATCCCCGGTGTTCAATTTTAACTCCTTTAGGCTTTCCAGTTGAGCCAGATGTGTAGATGACATAAGCAAGGTTTTCTGCTATAATAACACTGGGTAAATTATCTTCGCTTTCTTGGTCAATAGTCTCCCAATCTTTATCCAAACAGATTACCTGTGATTTGTGCATTCCTTGACGCTCAACCCACCGTTGCTGAGTCAATAAAACTGGGACTTGTGCATCTTCAAGCATAAAGCTTGTCCGCTCAGTCGGGTAACTTGGATCTAAAGGTAGATACGCTCCACCCGCTTTCATAATACCCAACATGCCGATGACTAGATCGAGCGATCGCGGCACACAAAGTCCTACTAAAACTTCCGCACCAACACCCAGTTTTCGTAGATAACGTGCAAGTTTGTTGCTACGTATATTTAACTCTCGGTAGGTGAGTTGCCGATCGCCAAATACTACCGCTATAGCATCAGGCGTTCGCTCTGCTTGAACTTCAACCAACTGATGAATGCATAAATCCTGGGGATAATCTACCTGGGTATTGTTCCATTCCACTAACAACTGATGTAGCTCAGATGCACTTAAAAGTGGTAAGTTGGCGATTGGTTGTTCTGGATTAGCGACAATACTTTCTAGCAGCGTTTGGAAATGTCCCAGCATCCGGGTAATAGTAGCGTCATCAAATAAATCGGTACTGTAAATGACAAAACCGCTGATTCCTTCTGAGCTATTTACCCATAACCCATTTTCCGGCGTAAGATTTGCGCCTTCTTGAGAGGTTCGCTCCCACAAATGGAACTCCAAATCAAACCGAGTTGTCTGACTATCAAATTGCTGCCACAAAAGCGTTAACTCAGGTAGCTCTAACGCCGATATTGGGGCATTCTGTAGCGCAAACACCACTTGAAACAGAGGATTGTGGTTCAAGTTCCGCTCTGGATGCAGTTCCTCCACCAGCTTCTCGAAAGGCAAATCTTGGTGAGCATAAGCTCCCAACGCTACCTCTCGCACTCGACTTAAGAGTTCAGGGAAAGTTGGGTTTCCACCAAGGTGAGTACGCAGCACTAAACTATTGACAAAAAAGCCAATTAACCCTTCAAGACTACTGCGGTTGCGGTTGGCAATAGGTGAACCCACAGCAATATCTTCTTGCTGCGTGTAGCGGTAGAGTAAAATTTGGAATGCTGCCAGCAGAGTCATGAACAAAGTTACCCCTGACTGCTGCGAGAGAGCCTCTAGGGCTTCACTTAGGCTTTTCGGTAGTTGCAGAAGTTGCGTTGCACCTTGGTAGGTTTGAGCTGCTGGTCTTGGTCGGTCAGTAGGCAGATTGAGCATGGAAATGCCGTCTAGCTGCTGTCGCCAGTAACCAAGTTGTTTTGCCAACACAGATCCTTGCAGCCACTCGCGCTGCCAGTATGCAAAGTCTGCGTACTGGATAGGTAGTTCTGGTAGGGTTGTCTTGACCGAAGTAGAGACGCGCTCTGTCGCGTCAAGACAAACCAAATCTCTGTATATAACACTCAGTTCCCGAATTAGCACCCCCATAGACCAACCATCGGCAACAATATGGTGCAGATTCAGCAGCATAATGTGTTCTGTTTCATCCAACCGTAGCAGTGTTACTCGTAACAACGGTCCAGTTGATAAATTGAAAGGACGTTGAGCCTCTATGGTAGTGAGTCTTCGCGCTTGGGTTTCTCGTTCGACTTGTGGCAGGTTCCGCAAATCTACTAGTGGGATGGGTATATTTAGAGTGGGTGCGATCGCCTGAACTGGTTGCCCTGCCACCAAAACAAAAGTGGTACGTAAAACTTCGTGACGCCGCACAATTTCGTTAAAAGTTTGTGACAGCGCCGTTAAATTGAGGTTACCCTTCAGACTTACTGCGGTTGAGATGTTATAGAAGGGATTGTTGGGTACTAATTGGTCAAGAAACCACAGCCGGTGTTGAGCAAAGGAGAGGGGGAGGGTTGCGTTCCGTAGTTGGGGTACAATGGATGGATAAGCGTTGCTTATGTTACAATTGGCAGTTCCTAAAAAGGAAATTATTTCTCTTTTGCACTTTTGTATTTCTGCACGCAGTTCTGGTGTTAGGGTTCCTTCGGGTGCGTTACAGCGAAGGCGTTCACCCTCAACAAAAACCTGAATATTTAAGCTGCGAAGATAAGATAAAAACTCAACTGTTTTCAACATATACCCCCTTCGCAAAAATTCTTCGTTGCTATTTGTCAAATGCTACATACTTTTTCACACACTGAGAATAGCATACAAGTGATATCATGTCCGTATAAACAGTTATGATATCTAGCCCTCGCCCCCGTCCCCTCTCCCAAGCATGGGAGAGGGGTGCCCGGAGGGCGGGGTGAGGGTTCATATAATAACCGCTACACGGACATGATATGATTCCCTGAATTGAAAATATCAAACATTTCAGACATGGCATATTTTGGAGTCGCTTTTTTTACTAATTCTTCGTGGGTAATTTGTAATTAATGGTCATGCCTGAGCTTATCGCCCATCTAAATAGCATTTGACCACACTCGGCTCACCTGCAGTTTTTCCTCACACCTGCGAATAGTCCCATGTTATTACCTCTGATTCTGACTAGCTTGCAGGCTTGTTGTAGCGTCGCTCTAGTTCATCCCTCTGAACACTATATTTGCATCAAGCGATTTCATAATCGTAGGGTGGGAAGTACCCACCACTACCAATCATGTGTATGGCGTAGCCTTACCGTTAATTGCTAATTGCTAATTGCTAATTGCTAATTGTGAGTCCAGTGCGCTTATGAGGGTTTCCCTCCGCAGGCGACTGCACTAAGCCGAAGGGTCAATTTTTACCATTAGCCATTAGCCATTAGCCATTAGCCATTAGCAATTAGCCATTACCTTCTAGTTTCCAATTGGCGGTGGCAGTGGTTGGCGTGGTGTACCACCCCCACCAATCTTGTTCGGTCCGTTGTTGTCCACGACTTTCACCACAGAAATGATCTTTGCGAAGTCGGCTTGTAACGCAGCATCTTTGGACAATTCATTTCCGGTGACTTTAGCGTACTCCTGCTCGGCGTCGTTCTCGAGGCAGAGGAAGTTGTAGTCGAAACCCGAATCGTCAACGACATAAGCACCGTAGTCTTGCAATGCCTGGAATATCTTTTTACCCGCTTTAGATTTCAGTCCCAAACTTTCGGCTGTAACGCCGGGTGGAATCGCCAGCAAGGAACCCATGACTAGTGCCGGGTTGGAGCCGTGGTATTGGTTTGGGGCATTAAAATCAGCGAGACGGGCAGGCCAGCGGTGACCGGGAGTTGGCGATGATGGATTGTAGTGCAGCCACTGACCCCAGAGATCAATCTTGAGTGCGTGACGGATGGGATCGTCGTTCAACAATTCACCAACGCGAATGCTACCGCCAATGCTCGACATCCCTGAGGCGCCATGCCCACCGTCGATGCCATCGCCGTAGATATCCTGCTCTCCGAACCAATTGCCGTAGAGTGGACCACCCTGCTGACAACGGGTGAGCGTAGTGAACGACTCTAGGGTGCGACCATCCGGCTTGAGGATTTGAGCAGAGCCGTTTGGAGTATACCCGTCCTTTGCATCCGGCACGATCAGATCGTAGGGAATATTCAACGGCTGACTCGCTTCGGGATGCCACTGCGCCTGCTGCTGCGGAATGGTGCCGCTGCAGCGACCTTTGCCCCATGCACCAGGCATATAGGTTTGCACAAGCGGGTCGCTTTTTTTGGTGATGACAAACCAGTCGGTGTCAGAACCCACCCCCTTTGAGCCGATATAGGCATCAACGTATTTCGCGTTCGATCCAATCGGTACATTCCAAATGCTGTCGCAGGCGAACGGCGCCATCATTTTGTCGCGTGGTTGCCCAGGACCGCACTTGCTATTGTCTGTGCTGGCTTGGGCTATGAGAGTGCGGGTAGTAGCTTTTGGCAGGTGTGAAAGCGTTCCCGAAGTATAATGCTGCTCTTTTATCCCTTCACTCCGCCGAGATCTCAATTTTTTTTCGATGTTCGTGCTGATGGCAGAAGCAGCATTGAGAGCATGGCTAATAGCACTCGAATTACTAGGACTGAGGGTAGTAGCTGGAGGCAGGTCTGAAAGCGTTTCTAAGCTATTTACTAGCTGCTTTTTGGGATCTTCACTTGAAGTGAAGCTCAATTGATTTTGAGTTCTGACGTTGGTTACAGAAGCAGTATTGAGAGCATGGCTAATAGTACTCAAGCTACTGGGATCGAAAATTATCATTTGCCTCTTCTCCTTTAATTAAAGTCGGTTGAAACTCACATTTCGTAAGTATTCGTACTCCGAGTAGGTAGAGGCTACAGCCTGATGAAAAATGAATTTCATTCAGAGGGACTTCACGAGTTTATTGATTTTTATCGTCGGTGGAACCGATCGGGAATGTTTGGCTTACTTACGCTACTAAGGATCGCTCAAACGTTTTTGCGGTTGAAATTTCATCACCGAGAGCTAACGATAAGTTGAAACGCTTAAACATGTCAATGCGTAATCCATAGTATTTTTTACACTAACTGAAATTACGCATTGACAAAAACTTGAGAATGTGGGAGTTTAGCCCACCTTATGCTTAATTTTATGTACTTTATAATACTAATTAACTGGTCTACGACACTTAGTTTATTTGATTAAAAGCGACGAAATTTTTGTCTGACCAAGTACACAAACGTGGTTTATCAACCCTTGACCTCTAATATTGCAGTGTCATCGGATGACCCACTCCTTCCTCTTGTTGAGAAAAATTTGTCTGGAGTTAATACCAATTTTCAATTAACTCAGAAATTCGCATTGATTTTATTTATATAAATGCATGAATAAAGCTAAAAAATCATTCTTGATTTCCTCATAATTGCTCATTATCATACAATTGTTGAATTGCCCACTCACATTTAATATCCTAATGAATTGAATTTAACAATCATTTCTCGCAGATAATGTTTGTTTTAAATGCGATAATAGTTGAAACTCAAAGAAAACGGCGAGGAATTCCACTCCTTGTAGGGGTGTCCGGAATCGACGCTCGCCGTTTCGGGCATGCCCCATGCCCCATATACTCAGCTAGGACGGGTAGTTCAAAATTCCACTTCTTCTCGCTTGCGATCCGTCGGGACAGTCGTATGCAAACCAAATGCAGCCCAACACATGGTTTCAATGTACCTAGCAAATTGTGCCACCGTCGGTGCTTCAAACAACTGGCGTACAGTCATCTCTATTTGAAAGGTGTCGCGGATTCGGGAAGTTAGCTGAGTTGCTAGTAGAGAATGACCGCCCAATTCAAAGAAATTGTCGTGGACACCTACTTGCTCTCTTCCCAAAACTTTAGCCCAAATTTCCACTAGTACCTCTTCAACGGATGTCCGTGGCGCGACATAATCTTCTTTCAGATCGAGGGTGAGTGTATTGGGCGGTTTTAGGGCGTGGCGATCGACTTTGCCGTTGGGTGTCAGCGGTAGGGATTCCAGCAGCACAAAAGCTGATGGTATCATGTATTCTGGTAACTTCTGTTTTAGGAATTGGCGCAGCTCTTTCGATTTTAGATTTTGTCTTGACGTTGCATGCTCTACATAGGGAACAATATAAGCGACTAGGTGCTTGAGTCCCGGTATGTCCTCCTGAATCATCACTACAGTCTCGCCCACTGCTGGATGTTGACTCAGCACCGCTTCAATCTCTCCCAACTCGATGCGGAAGCCGCGAATCTTTACTTGATTGTCGATGCGACCGACAAACTCAATATTGCCGTCTGGTAGATAGCGGGCTAAGTCACCCGTTTTGTAAAGACGTGCTGAGATCAACCCGGTTTCTTCAATAAATCGGTTTTGTGTTAATTCAGGACGGTTGAAATAGCCTCGCGCTAGTCCATCACCGCCAATATACAACTCGCCTGTAACACCAATGGGCACCGGCTGTAAATTGGCATCCAACAGATAAATTTGTGTGTTGGTAATCGGGCGACCAATAGGAATAGATGTGGTTGATTCTGGTACGTCCTCCACACAGTAATAAGAAGAAAATGTTGTACTTTCTGTAGGACCATAAACATGAAGTAATTGCCAGGGCGAACCATTTTTGGTCACCTTTTTCACCCACCTTGGATCAACAGTCTCGCCACCAAATAGTAAATATCGCAACGAAGCAAAAGCTTGCGGAACATCTCTAGCAATCTGTTGGAATAAGGCAGTGGTCAAAAACAAAACGCTGATGCCTTTTTCTCTCAGTTGTAATGCAAATTCGTGAGACGAAAGAATGACATCTTGGCTAATTCCTACAAGTTGAGCGCCGTTAAGTAACGCTCCCCAAATCTCGAATGTCGCAGCGTCGAAAGAAGTGTTCGAGGCTTGGGCAATTTTATCAGAGCTTGACAATTTTACATAGTTTGTGTTGCATACCAGCCGATTGACAGATCGGTGAGTCACAGCCACTCCCTTGGGCTTGCCTGTAGAACCAGAAGTGTAGATCGCATAGGCTAAGTTGTCGTTTGTGACTTTGCTTTTCGGGTTTTCTTTGCTTTCTTGAGAAATAATTTCCCAAGAAAGATCGAGGTAAATTACCGGGTTTGGCAAGTCCTTAAAATGCTGAACAAACTTTTCTTGTGTCAGCAATACAGAAACTTGTGCATCTTCTAGCATGAAATTCAGGCGATCGCATGGATAGCTAGGATCTAAAGGTACATAAACTCCTCCCGCTTTCAGGATGCCCAGCAACCCCACAATCATTTCTGTTGAACGATCCAAGCAGATGCCTACGACAACGGATGTACCTACCCCCAATTTTTGTAAGTGGTGAGCTAACTGGTTGCTGCGGATATTCAACTCTCGATAGGTAAGTACAGACGTTGCATGCGGCGTCTCTACATCTTCAAAAACGACTGCTATGGCATCAGGATTTTGCTCTACCTGATTTTCAAACAACTGATGGATACACTTATCTTGAGGATAATCTACCTGAGTATCATTCCATTCAATTAACAACTGATGTAGCTCAGCTTCGCTCAAAAGCGGTAAATTCGCAGTGCGTTGTTCTGGATTAGCAACAATGCCTTCTAGCAGTGTTTTAAAATGTTCTAGCATCCGGGTAATAGTGGCTTGATCGAATAAATCAGTGTTGTATACCACTAAGCCTCTAAGACCATCAGAATACTCCCACTTAGCTCCCCAAAGGCTCCTAAAATCTTCAGAACATTTCCACAGATGTAACTCTAAATCAAAGCGCGTTGTTTTCAAGTCAATATTCATCAAGCTAGGCACTAACCCTGGCAATTCTAGCGCCGACATTGGTGCATTCTCGAAACCAAACACTACTTGAAATAGCGGATGATGGCTCAGATTTCGGTTTGGATGCAGATCCTCAACTAGCTTTTCAAAAGGCAAATCTTGGTGACTGTATGCTCCTAGTGTTACCTCCCTTACTCTGCCTAGTAGTTCCCGAAAAGTCGGGTTTCCAGATAAGTTGCTCCGTAACACCAGACTATTGACAAAAAAACCAATTAAGCCTTCGCAACTACTGCGGTTACGGTTAGCAATTGGCGAACCTACTGCAATATCTTCTTGGTGTGTGTAACGGTAGAGCAATGTCTGAAATGCTGCCAGCAGTGTCATAAATAAGGTGACACCTTCTCGCTGCGAAAGCGTCTGAAGTGCATCAGTTAGCTTGAGTGGTAACTCGATAAATTGTGTTGTTCCTTGATAGGTTTGGATAGCTGGTTTTGGTCTGTCGGTAGGCAGATGCAGCATGGAAATGCCGTTTAATTGCTGCCGCCAGTAAGCTAACTGGGTTTGTAGGGGCGAACAACCATTCGCCCCTACCGCTTGCAACCATTCGCGCTGCCAGTGGGCAAAGTCTGCGTACTGGAGAGGTAGTTCTGGCAGGATTGTCTTGACTGAAGATGTAGAGACGCGAAATTTAGCGTCAAGACAAACCAAATCTGTGTAAATAACACTCAGTTCCCGAATTAGTACTCCGATGGACCAATCATCGCAGATGATGTGGTGCATATTCAGCAATAGAATATGTTCTGTCTCCCCAAGAATAAGCAACATCACTCGCAGTAATGGTCCTGAGGACAGATCGAAAGGATGTTCTATTTGTGCTGCGATCGCCCGCTTTGCTTCTGTTGGACGTTCGTCTGTGGGTAATTGCCGCAGATCTAATACAGAAAGAGGTATGGTTAAGCTGGGAGCGATCGCCTGTACTGGTTGCCCCGACTGCACCTTAAATGTAGTGCGTAGGGTTTCATGACGACGCACGATTTCGTTAAACGTTTGCTCTAGTGCCGCTAAGTTGACGATACCTGTTAAGCGAATGACTGTCGGCACATTATAAGCGACACTGCCTGGGATCAACTGGTCGATGAACCACAGCCGCTGTTGGGCAAAAGATACAGGAAAGACGAAGACCTCTTGACAAGACATATTGATCCGATTGTGAAGCATCTGTGGTAACGACATGAACGCCCAACCTAGTTCCGTCTTCACTCAGTGTATCAATTATGTACAGAGACAACTCAATTCCTGGAAAACTTTTCTTTAACTAGCCTGCTAAATTAACCAAAGCCTCTCGCTGGAATCTGACTACGTATGAGCCTAAGCTTCTATAATGTCCTGATGTAGATACGGTGAATGTAATAATGTCCTGACTAGGATCAAGAATCTGTTTCACTGTGCAGGTCTGCATCTTATTGTTGCAGTAGGCTTTGATGTGATTTCCGATTTGAAGCTCCAACGCTTGAACTTTCATGAATTATCAACCTCATCAAGGAATTAGTTTACCTAGCAGCATTTTACCCTGACCTGCCTGTCTGCACCAGTGACTGAGTCGCTGTTTTTTTTATAGTCTTATGCCCAGTAGAGACGCTTAAGGTCGTGCATTTACATTAGGGACTGCGCTTAGGTAGGGAAAGTGTACTGCTAGATTTCACTTACCCGATTTTTACAGATCCCTTTTCCTTATTATAGCAATCCTATTTGAATTGTGAAAATTCCAACTGCAAGAAACCCGGTTTCTTTAAGAAACCGGGTTTCTGGGCTTTCACGAATCATTTAGGATCGCTATATAAATACTCGATACATAAAAATAACAAAAATCATATATCCTTGTCAAGATATACTGAAAATAGTAGCCGCCTGCTAGGTATCTAAAATGAAGGCACTCTTGCTCTACCCTTGTTTTCCGCAGTCTTTTTGGTCTGATGACAGATTGATGGAAATGGCCGGACTCAAGGCAGTTATTCCGCCATTGGGAATTATTACGTATCGGCTACGATCCACTGATAGTGCCAGCACCAGCAGTAGAAGAACCGATTCGCAATCTTGAACGGTCTGACCCTATTGCAGTAAGCAGTTACCAACTAACCACTAACAACCAACAACCAACAACTAACCACTAACAAACAACAACTAACACCAAGCCTACTTCAAAACTTTTGGTTCAAATATCAGGTAAGTTCCCCCTAACCCTTCTACAATTGTGCGTGTATTAGCAGCCATCATTTTCTGGTAAGTGTCCCCCTCGCTTCCTGGCGCACCTAAGTCATCGGCAAACAGTTCCCTTTTTGAAACTTTCACTTTCGCTTCTTTGGCTACAGACTTAATCGAATTAGATTTCATTGTAGTTTCAGCAAAAATTGTCGTTATCTTCGCTTGTGTAATATTTTGAACTAGTTTTTTTACTTGTGCGGTGGTGGGTTTTGCCTCAGTGTTCATACCTTCAGCAATACCTGCATCCTGAAGACCATAAGCTTGCGCATAGTAACTCATTGCTTCATGAGTTGTCACTAACTTACGTTCATTTGTGGGAATAGTGGCAATTCGTGACTTGATCCAACCATCTAGTTGGGTCAGTTCATTGTTAATTTTTTTGGCGTTGCTGTTATAAATTGACTTATTTTTAGGTAAGATCTTACTCAAGTTACTGCTTATTACCTCTACCATCTTGATACCATATTTGGCATTGTGCCATACATAAGGGTTAGGTACGTTATTGCCGCCTTCTTTAAACTGTAGTGGTTTGGGAACGGTACGCTGACCAACTGCAATGTTGGGTACACGGTTTTTACTTGCTTTAATTAATTTCAACACACTCGGTTCAAAATTGTACCCATTAAAGAAAATAAGTTTAGCTTGCTCAATTGCTTTGCGGTCTGCTGGCGAGGGTTGATAACGGTGAGGGTCGGTATCAGGGGAAGTCAAGCAGGTGAGATTTATTGTCTCTTCTGCAACTTGTTTGGTTAAATCACACAATACGCTTGTAGTTGCTACGACTCGGGGAAGATTATTGTTCAACCCAGCAGCGTCCGTAGTCGTGTAAGAGGTGTTTGCCCCATTACTTGCATTGTTACACCCAACGAATCCAATGGTAAGAGCGACAAGAACAGTACGCAGCGTTGGAGTGAATGGTAATTTTGTAGACATAAAAACTCACGGCGCTCAAATAATCAAGATAATATAGCGGTTCTCGGTTGAACGTATGACAGTTTTGATTTTATTGTAGAGTGGGCAAGATGCCATACGTGTCAACTTACAGCAGTTTTCAATTGAATTGACCATATTGTAAGGGCGCGGAAACCGCGCCCCTACGGTTATATTGCAATACGGTTCAGTTAAGGGTAGCGTGAGGCGGAGAAACCGGGTTTCTGGGTTAATGCTTATCTGAACTGTTTTGGGTTATATTGTGGTCTAGCCGACGAAGGTGCTGTAAGCCCTTTGACCAAACGACTAATTCCCCATTTTCAGCGCCTGCAGCAAGTAGTTCGCCTTGGGGATGCCAAGCTAGGCTAGAAAAGCCAGATGATACACCTGTAAGAATTTGGCATACGAACTGAGTTTCCTGCCAAAGACAAATCCAGCCATCACCAGCAGCAGAAGCAAGGAGAAAGCTTTTGGGTGCAAAGGCGATCGCACTAATTACATCAACATGATTAGTTAACACTCTTCCTTCCCAACCCAAAGACTCATCCGCCTGCTTCTCCCACACCACAATACCGTCAACACTAGAAACTGCCAACAGTGGCGCACCAAGTTCAGTAGTAAGTTCTGACCATGCGAGTTGACGAATTTTGCCAGGAAAACCTCGCATCACCCAAGGTTCAGGGTTGTTCCACTCTACAACAGTGAGAGTTTGATCCAGATTACCAGCAGCAAGGAATTTGCCATCGGGCGACCAGGCGATCGCTAAACTCACAGAAGGTATCTCCAATATATATGGCTGATCGTTCCAGTCAAGGCAATTCCATACCTTGACTCCCTGATAACCGCCAATAGCAAGATACTGCCCATCACAACGCCAATCAATACCAAATACCGACGAGGAATCGAAATTGAGTTTGACGACAATCTCACAAGTATCAGCGTTCCACACTTGAATATAACGCCCCAAGCCCAAAGCCAGCAGATTACTTGTCGGACTCCAAGCCAGCTTGTCAACCCAAGCCGGGGAATTTTCTAAAGTAGCGATTAATTCACTTTCTCGCCAAACTTTCACCCGTCCATCCTGTCCCCCAACGGCTAAAAATTGCCCATCTTGGGAAAAAGCAACGCAGTCCACTGATTCACCTTTATCAGTTGTCTGCAAGGTTGATAGACTACCATTTTGCCACACAGCAACTTCTCCAGCAGCAGAAGTTGCTGCTAGGGTTGTACCGTCTGGGGACCAAGCGATCGCCGTCACATAATCTGAAAGCGTCCCCGAATAGTGTTCTTCAAATTCCTTGGAGGTCATGGATAGTTAGTTGGTAGTTGGTAGTTGTTAGTTGTTAGTTGGTAGTTGTTAGTTGGTGGTTGGTGGTTGGTAGTTGGTGGTTGGTGGTTGGTGGTTGGTGGTTGGTAGTTAATAGTTGCTAGTTGTTAGTAGAATAACTCACATCTTGCACCTACACCCTACAAGGGTGAGGCTATACGAACAAAGCCTGCCTACGCAGGCTAATAACCTTTATTTTGCGTTTTATTGACAAAAATATAGGTTTATTAAAAATGCTAAATTTCAGTATTAACACGTTGGTGCAAGATATGAGATAACCAACAACTAACAACTAACAATCAACAACTAACAATCAACAACTAACAACTAACAACTAACAACTAACAACTAACAACCAACAACATTTTATTTATGCCATACAAGCAAGGAAATCTTGTCTGAGTTTAGCTTCATCAAGGTTGCGACCGATGAAGACGAGTTGGTTTTTGCGGGGTTCGTCTGGTTTCCAAGGGCGTTCGGGTTTACCGTCAAATAACATATGCACTCCTTGGAACACAAAGCGGTTTTCTTCTCCAGCAATATTCAAAATGCCTTTCATGCGGAAGATATCTGGTCCTTGAGTACGTAGTAACTCGGACAACCAAGTTTGTAATTTTGCCCCATCCAGTGTACCTTGTTCCACTAAAGCCACAGAATACACGCTTTCATCATGTTGGTGAGCATCTTCGCCTAAGAACTCGGGGTCAATTTCCAAAGCGCGATTCAGGTCAAAGGCTTTCACCCCTACTACAGTATCTATTGATACTTCAGTGTTTTCAGTCCGGTAGATTTTAGCCATAGCATTCATCCCCCGAATTCGCTTTTCTAACTCATCAAGTTGTTCTGGCGTTACCAAATCGGTTTTATTTAGTAAAATTACATCAGCAAAAGCAATTTGCTCTTGCGCTTCATCTGCATCCCAGTGCTGCCAAATATGCTTCGCATCTACCACTGTCACCACCGCATCTAACTCTAACTTGTCCCGCATATCTTCATCGACAAAGAACGTCTGAATCACTGGCGCGGGGTCAGCAAGTCCAGTAGTTTCAATGACTAAATGATCAAACTTATCACGGCGTTTCATCAAATTGCCGATAATGCGAATCAAGTCACCGCGAACTGTACAACAGATGCAGCCGTTGTTCATTTCAAATATTTCTTCATCCGTATCGATAACCAATTGATTATCAATACCCACTTCCCCAAACTCGTTGACAATCACAGCCACTTTCAAACCGTGTTCGTGGGTGAGAATGCGATTCAGAAGTGTCGTTTTGCCTGCTCCTAAATAGCCAGTTAAAACAGTAACGGGAACTGAATCAAACGTCGCATCAGCTAACATAGCCTAAATGCCTCTTTTCTTACATTTCGAGAATTATTATCAACTATGATAAGGCTTTTTAGATTTTTGCGTTGACATTATTACAACATTGCATAAGTACGATCACGAATTGACAGAGTAAAACTTTTGACGGTAGGGTCTTTAACAGGAACTTCCCTCAACTATTCTATTGCTTGTTACAATGCGTCTGCCAAGCCCACCGAATGGTCGGACACAGTCGCACAGATGATGGAGAAATTGGCGATCGTATTAATCCAATGCTGTACTTAGGCAAAGGAGGAGGAAAAATTTCCCCAATGAACATAGATGAGTTTTCCCAGTACATAAAAGCCTTAAATTTACGAGTTATCACACTGCTACAAAACGCCTCCTCGTTACCAACTATACAGCCAGATATGATGTCAGCCGTTTTAGCAGAACTGCAAAACGCTTTGGAAGAACTGAAGACAGCAGAGGAGGAAGTATACCAGCAAAAAGAAGAATTGGAAAATACATTAGTATTATTAACAGCCGAACGCCAGCGCTACCAAGATTTATTTGAGTTTGCACCAGAGGCGTATTTACTGACTGATCCGAATGGGGTAATTCAAGAAGCTAACCGTGCCGCCGCTACGTTGCTCAACGTATCACAAAAGTTTTTGATTGGCAAACCGCTGATTATTTTCGTTACTCAATCAGATCATCGTGTTTTTTATCAATACCTGGAACAGTTGCAGCAAATTAACCAGATTGTGGAATGGGAAATGCAATGGCAAACGCGTCGTAATGTAGTATTTGATGCCGCTATAACAGCATTAACCATCCGTAACAGCGAAAATAAATCTATTGCCTTGCGTCTATGTGTCCGCGATGTCACCTTAAAAAAGCAGGCAGAAGCAAAACTGCAGGCACAAGCATTTTACGATCCACTGACGGGTTTACCCAATCGCACTTTATTTATGGATCGCTTGCAACAAGCCATCAAGAAAGTCACCAGACAAAACGATCGTCTGTTGGCTGTACTTTATCTAGATTTAGACCGCTTCAAAATGGTCAATGACAGCCTGGGACATACTTTTGGAGACCAGTTGTTGTTGATAATTGCTCACAGACTAGTGACTTGCCTACGCCCTACTGATACAGCTGCACGGTTAGGAGGAGACGAGTTCACCATTCTGCTAGAAGGAATTAACGGGATCGGCAACGCCATAGAGGTTGCTGAGTGCCTGCAAGCACAAGTGAGATTGCCGATATTTATAGGTAACCAACAAATATTCATCACAGCAAGTATTGGCATAGCCTGGAATCTGAATGACAATTGCCTAGCAGAAAATCTCTTACGTGATGCTGACATTGCCATGTATCGTGCCAAAAGTCTTGGCACACGCTACGAGATTTTTGATACTCAGATGCATATTCAAGCAGTAGAACGCTTGCAGTTAGAGAGTGATTTACACCGAGCCGTTGAACGTCAAGAGTTTGAACTTTACTATCAACCAATAGTAGCACTCAAAAGCCTGAGCATTACTGGTTTCGAGGCTCTATTACGCTGGCAACATCCACACAGGGGATTGCTACAACCATCGGAATTTTTGGCAGTAGCGGCAGAAATGGGACTGATTATAGCCCTCGATCTGTGGGTGCTGCGCCAAGCATGCGATCAAATGCGTCAATGGCAACTGGCAAAACCGGATCATCCATCTTTGACGATCGCAGTCAATTTTTCCAGTCAACATTTTGTCCAGCCGCATACATTTGCACAAATCTCCCAAGTCTTGCAAGAAACCCATTTACCTGCTCAAAGTCTAAATATAGAGATTACCGAAGATACATTCGTAGAAAATGGAGAATTTGTCACAAATTTACTTTGGCAACTCCAAAGTTTGGGGATTAAATTACTCATTGATGACTTTGGGACTGGCTATTCATCTTTAAGTCGGCTGCGTAGCTTTCCGATTAATGTTTTAAAGATTGATCGCACCTTCATTTCTCAGACACGTACTAATGTCGAAAACGTAGATATTCTGAGGACAATCATCATGCTGGCAGATAGTCTAGACATGGATGCGATCGCAGAAGGGGTGGAAACATCTGAACAACTGGCACAACTTAGAGAGTTGAACTGTGAATATGGACAAGGATACTTTTTTTCTGAGCCATTGGACAGTAAAGCAACAGAGAATCTTATTCTGTGTCTAAAAAAAAATCCCTAACAACTTCGACCACAGCCGCAGGATACTCCTCATGCATTCCCAGCGAACTGGGGAGAATGATTGTTAATTGCTAATTGCTAATTGCTAATTGTTAATCGCTAATTGCTACTTTACCATTAGCCATTAGCCATTAGCCATTAGCTATTAGCTATTAGCTGACATTCCAACGCCTTTTGTTGCATTTTTTTGAAAATATTGTAAAATCCATTAGCGCGGGAAGGTGTTAGGCTAACATTTAAACCAGTTTCTTGAATAAAATCTGGAGTTAGTTGCACAATTTCAGTAGGCGCTAGTCCATTTAACCCTTCAACCAAAAGTCCTACTAATCCTTTGGTTAATTGGGAATCAGAATCACCTTGAAATACCACATTACCGTCTTCTAAGGCAGCTGTGACATAAACTTGAGAAACGCAACCAGTAACTTTGTTCTCTGGTACTTTGTCAGACTCTGGAAACTCCTTGAGCCGCTGACCGTACCAAATTAGCTGTTCGTAGCGGCGCTTAGGGTCAGAAGCACGTTGGAAGCGTTGGACAATTTTACTAAGAGATGGTGGCAAGGAATCTATGGTAGAGGACATAAAAGAGCCAGAAAATAATCGCTATAACTTTGAGTTTAAATTATCTTTAGCGTCTTAGGGTGATTGCTCCTTGACCTGACAACACACAAATAAGCTTGCCGTATGAACGATTTTATACACCGAAGCGCCAGAGAATTTACAAACTGGCTCTTTTATGCTAGCAAAGTAGGACTTACGCATTGACAGAAACGACAAACTATAAATTGCCTCTCGTTACAAGGCAGAGCCTTGTAATGCTCTTGTTGGAGGCTCTGCCTCCCGGTTTGACGGGAGGCAGAGCCTCCAAGATCTCATTCCCAGGCAGAGCCTGGGAACGAGCCCAGGCAAGAGTTTTAGGTTAATAAGCCTTTATTGCACAGCAAGGGTCAATGTGTAAAGTGCGTAAGTCCTACAAAGTTTCAAAAAAGCAGAATTGAACCAGAAATATCAGTAAAAGAAGGTAAAAATAAAAAGTACAATGCAAGTTTTTTACTTTTACCTTTTACTGTTACCTGAAGAGTGAATTTAGCTCAATCTACTTGCTTGTCAGTCTACTAGACTGGTATAGGAGCCAAACCATGCAACTGACGTACAGAATTGATGCAGCGTGCGCAATCACAACCAAACAAGCGAATAGCCTCATCGCTTTCTTGGTCAGTGAATTTCAGTTCGGCAATCTGATTTGGCTGAGATTGCGCCACATTCACCTGTTGGTTAGGTGTACGGACAGGAGTATTGCTAACCCTTATACATACCAGTTTACGGGTTGCAGTGTGAGGGTGTTCTACGCAAGCCTTATGGTTTCCCACTTGATTTACTGTTGGAGTTGCGCGAGATGGGTCTACGATCGTGACCATAGACCCATATAGTACAGGGGCGATGATTTACAGAGAAAACAGGCAATCGCCCTCTATACTGAAATTAGGTTTTTTGATTTCAGTTGTAAGCAAATGCCTACCTATAAAGAGGTAATGATCCCAGTTGTTGTCAATGGTGCTGCAGGTAAAATGGGTCGCGAGGTGGTGAAAGCGGTAGCGCAAGCACCAGATATGAACTTAGTGGGTGCAATTGACAGGAGTCCGGAACACCAAGGTAAGGATGCTGGGGAACTAGCTGGTTTAAGTGAACCTCTGGAAATTCCGATTACTAATCAATTGGAACCAATGCTGGCGTTTGCATCTCAGGAAAAACAGCCAGGGGTGATGGTTGATTTTACTCATCCTGATTCAGTGTATGACAACATTCGGAGTGCGATCGCTTATGGTATCCGTCCTGTTGTTGGTACGACTGGTTTAAGTCCACAACAAATTCAAGAAAGTGCGGAATTTGCTGATAAAGCTAGTACGGGATGCCTGATTATTCCCAATTTCTCCATTGGTATGGTGCTGTTGCAACAAGCAGCAGTCGTAGCATCCCAATATTTTGACCACGTAGAAATTATTGAACTGCATCACAACCAAAAGGCTGATGCTCCCAGTGGGACAGCAATTCAAACCGCGCAGATGCTTTCCGAGATGGGTAAAACTTTTAACTGTGCTAGTGTGGAGGAAACAGAAAAGTTACCTGGCGCACGAGGTAGTCTAGCTAACGTTGGTATTAGGATTCACAGCGTTCGTTTACCAGGATTGATTGCCCATCAGGAAGTGATTTTTGGTGCAGCAGGTCAAATTTACACCCTCCGACATGATACGAGCGATCGCGCTTGCTATATGCCTGGGGTACTACTAGCAATTCGCAAAGTCCTCCAGTTAAAGTCGTTAGTATATGGATTAGAAAAAATTATCTAAAAAACAATTGCCAAAACGCTTCGAGATTTTAGCTGAAATTAATCCAAAATCCCAAATCCAAAATCGGTCATGCTAGTTCCTCTCACTCGTGAGAAATTTGAACAAATCATCCCCCTCATTGCCACTGCTTTGCAGTATAGATACTACTGGGGGAAGTTTTCAGATTTTTTGCAGCGGCTGTTAATTTCCGTAGTCGCTACAGCAGTTGTTTTGCTTCTGAAAGTCGTTTTAGGCGGTGATTTAGGTCCAATAATATTTTTGCTAGGGCTACTTAGCGCTCTTTATTGGTTGTGGGGACCAGTGTTTTGGGCAAGTATGCGGAATGTAAAATGTCGCCGTTATAAATACAGCGGCTTTTTCCGTGGTCGAGTGCAGGATTTGTGGATTACAGAAGAGTTAATTGGTAAACAGGAAACCGTCAATAACAAAGGCGAGTTGGTGATTGTCGAAAACAGGGAAAAATGGATTAACATAGAGGTCGGCGATGATACAGGATTTACGGCTGAGATGAAAGCGCCGGTGCGTGTTGCTTATAAACCTATTGCTCGCGGTCAAATAGCACAAATGGTGGTGATGTCGAATCGTCCCGATTTAAGCAGCATTGAAGAAATTACCGATATCTATATTCCCAGTCGCGAACTGTGGGTGAGCGATTATCCTTATGTGCGCCGGGATTTCTTTACTGAAGTCAGTCGCCGCTTGCGTGATGACCAAGATCAACCACCACGTCGCCGTCGTCGTAGTGCAGAGTTTTGAGGGGGACAAATCAATTAAAAATTAAAAATTAAAAATTAAAAAATTATTAATTTTACATTTTTAATTTTTAATTCTTCTACTTCCCCCTCTCCCCCTCTCCGTAGGCTTGCCAAGCTAAATCTACCAGCCCATCGACAATGGCTGCTGCTACTACAGCATTACCTTTGCGGGTGTCAATTGTAATATTAGGCACTAAAGAGTTTCGCAAACGTTCTTTGTCGGCATCCACATGCACAAATCCCGTAGGCGTGGCTACGATCAAAGCAGGTCTAATTTCCTCTGCATCAATTAAATCAACAAGTGCAGTCAGAGCGGTTTGCGCCTGACCGACTACAAATATACCCTCTGGGTAACGTTTAGCTAAAGTTTCAATTCCCCAGGCTGCGCGAGTTTTTTCTTTTTGAGGTCGCGTCACTACCTCCGTGCTGCAATATACCGCATTGGCAAAGGTGTTTTGAATATCGTAGGCAATACCGACTTGTACCATCGGGACATCTACCACAATAGTAGTACGTGCTGCCAGTGCTGCGGCAGCAGCTTGCAAGGCACGTTCTGAAAAGCGAATCAAAGATTTATACTCAAAGTCAGCTGTGGCATAAATCACCCGCCGGACAATCTCATACTCTGCAGGCGAAAAGACATAATCGCCGACTTCGAGATCAATCATTGCCAAACTTTGAGCATCAGTCACGTGCCATTCCATTGCTCTACCAGCTTTTAGCTTTTAGCTTATCAGCTAATTGGGGAATTGTTGATGGTTGATGGTTGATGGTTGATTGTTATTAGCTATTAACAATTAACAATTAACAAACTTTACATTTCTGAAGAAGAACGGGTGAAAATAGGAGACAGATAAGCGACCAAAGCACCGATGAGAAAACCTGCAACATTGCGAAACAAAGGTAGCCAATCGTTTGTTCGTGTCACTACTGGACCAATACCGAAGGCAATAAACAAAATTCCCCACAAAGGAGAGAAAATTAAAGCCCATTGCCAAGCAACAACTTGTCCTTCAGAGCGGGGTTGAGCTGCAAGTCCACAAATCACCCCACCAATTACTGAGGTAATCAGAGTGAGAATCCACTGCTCCCGTGGAAGTCCGGGAACGACCCTGCAACCACCCTGACTCAAACAGTTTTTAACCGTTTCCATGGCTTTAAGAATGGCTTGGTCTTCGCCTTGTTCTCGCACAAAAAACAAATTCCCAAAACGGGTTTGCAGTTCTATCCAGAATGTGCGTGGTAGCAGTTCATAAACCGCGTCCCCGACACTAAAGCTGAGGATGTTACCGCCTCGCGAATCAGCAACAAGCAGAACGCTTTTGTCGTCCAAACCCCAAAAGTTGATGACTGCCCTACCTGGGGTGCGGTCATACTGAGTTAAAACCCGCAGTTTCCAGCCACTTTCAGTTTCAAATTGCTCTAGGTCTTTCACGAGGCTCTGTTCTTGAACGCTCGTGAGAGACTTGGCTAAGTCTACTACTGGGGTAGGGGTAGCAGGCAGTAACTCAGGATTGTCGTAAGCGTAACTGCTGGGAGAATACATCACCCAAATTGACCCAGCTAAGAAAATTACCGCAGTAAATGCCAAAATTCGGCGCCAAAAACAATTCTGCATGGACGTTTTTATACAAATCTCAACAGTAGAAGTTGACAAGTTGTTTTAAAGGAGTATTGGAAAAATGATACTTCTTTACACTTTTTAACTTTAATCTAATCTAGCAAAGCTTTTCCATGATTAGTCGTTGGTAATGACCAATTACCAATTACCAATTACCAATTACCAATTACCAACGACTACTCTTGCTCAGACCAATCCTCAGTTACTGTTGGTTTACGGTACAAATCTTCATCTTCAAAACTACTTGACCATCGAGCCGCATCATTGTAGTTTTCGTTGGGGCGATGGGCAACGCCAGTGGTACGGCGATTCTCCTGCCTTAGGGCTTCTCGTTCTCGCAACGTAAGTACCCCTTTTTGAGATGGTGGCAGACGATCGCTTTTTTGCCTTGGAGATTTTTGGCGCGTGAAGGTTTTCCAAGCGGCTTTCACGCCAACAAAGAGCGATAGCGTACCGACTTGAACGTTTTGCGCTTGCTTTTTCGCGCTATCTAAGCTTTGATCGACTTGTTTAACGACTTGACCAGCACTTTTAACACCTTCACTAACATCATCGGTTAAGTCTGTAATTTCCAAACTAGTCATGCGGATAGCATCGAGAGTTGGCGGTAACTCCCGTGAAAGGGTGTCAAATAACTTTTCCGCACTGCGAGATGCTCGTGCTAACTCCCGCAAAGCTGGTATAGCTGCCACTAACACTGCAGTCAGACTGACAGCAACTAGGAGAAGGGACATTCCCAGCCAAAACAGGGGGTGAATCACGGTTATATCGTCGTATCAGCTATCTTGATGCTGGGCAAGGGAATCTGAGTTTTCTACTGTGCGAGTAGCCGTACTCCGCGCCTCTACGGGGTTTTGTTGCTTCAATACTTGGCTTTCCCGCTGACTGGCGTCTATACCAGCAGCGATCGCTTCTCGCAATCGCTCCAAAGTATCATCCCAGTTTTTTAGTGCATTTGCAGAGAGACGGTCTGCCTGGATCTGAACACTCGTTGATAAATCTTCTGCCAATTCTGGCAAAGCATTGGCAGATTTCTTCAACATTTGACGTGTTTCGCGTCCAGTACGTGGAGCTATGAGCAATCCGGTTAAAGCACCGATAGTAGCTCCCAGCATCAAACCGCCAATAAATTCTCCAGAACGGTTGTTAGACATTTTTTTCTCTCCTTACAACCATTTTATGTGGGTTTTCACACCTTGCAAGGTCCAACAATATTTACTTATCTATTTATTTAGACAATATATTATTAGAAACGTTGCTTTGATTTGTTGGCTGTTATAGATTTAACACAATTTGTTCATACTAGTACTGCTTCGGGGAATTAAAAATTAAAAATTAAAAATTATAAAAGCTTACGTCATAGGCTTTTCGTCGATTTTGAATGATAGCTTTATTTGCGCGCCCACTGTACTAATATTAGGGAATTGGGAGTGGTTAGTCCAATATTCCACTTTTCTAAGATTTTGACCGGAACTTTTGAAAATAGCGAAGCCAGACTTGCTGTCCAAAAATGAGTAGGCGGAAAATCTGCCGTACTTGTTGTATTTGTTGCTCCAGCGCTTGATTTGTCTGCCGCAGGTTATGAACATTCTGCTGACTTTTATAAATGGCGTTGGGTGCTCTATGTAGCACAGCATGGGTACTACGCTCAGCAGCAGTCAAGGTATCAGCTATTTTCACGAGCCGTCTCTTAAGTTGCCATACTCGCCAAGCTACATAAAAAAGCATCAGCGAGATCAGCATATTAATGATGACAACGACTGTTACCATTGCTTAGAGGAAATTATTTTTACGAATTGTCACGTAAGGACTGGGCTGTTTGTTTCGTTTGTGCAAGTGATGCCTCAATCAATTGCTTTCCAAACTGCAACACCTGCTCAACTAAAACCTCTCCAGCATTTTCTGGTGACCCAGCGTAAAAAGGTGGTGCTGGATTATACTCAAGCAAAAGTTGGATCATTTTTGCAGTTTCCTCACCACAGAGTTTAGCAGCAAGCACTAACCCAAAGTCAATGCCAGCGGTCACGCCACCACCTGTAATCCGGTTACGGTCAACGACGACTCTTTCAGTTCCAACCTCAACCCCTAGCATTCCTAACTGGTCGCGAAATGCCCAATGACAAGCAGCACGGTAACCTTGTAGCAGCCCAGCCGCCGCCAAAATCAAAGAGCCACTACAGACAGAGGTAATATATTTTACTATCTTGCCCTGTTGGCGCAGAAATTCCAGCACCTCAGAATCCTGCATGATTTTGACCACTCCCATAGCACCACCAGGAACGCACAACACATCTAGAGTTGGACACTCATCAAAGGTTGTGGTAGGTAAGATTGTCATTCCCTCGTTGCTTGTCACTGGTTCCAAAGTCTTCCACAACAGATAGACACGAGTATCAGGCATTAAAGCAAATACCTGGTGAGGACCAGTAATATCGAGTTGAGTCATACCAGGGAAAATCACTAGACCAATGTGATACTTTGGTAGATTAGTCATGTTTCAACTTCTTTTAAACTTTGCTGTAAATTATTGTAGGAGTCACTATCAAGCCTGCATAGTCTAAGAGGGAATATATATTCCCTTCTATACTGATATCTTGCACCATTCTCAACAAGGTAAGAGAAACCGGGTTTCTAAACGATAAATTAAGGGTTTCAGCCTGAATTCTTTGCAAGAAACCCGGTTTCTGGTGGTGGTGCAAGATGTAAGTATAGGAATCCTAAATCATTCATGAAAAATTTTAAGTAGTGTAGGGTGGGCACTGCCAGCCCTTTCAACGCGAACAAATGTACTAAGAAATCA
>CAXTSI010000023.1:0-34484 GCA_964246695.1 uncultured bacterium | reverse complement strand
TTAGCAATTAGCAATTAGCAATTAGCAATTAGCAATTAGCAATTAGCAATTACCTTGCGTCCGATCAACTGCTGCTTCGTCTTTAACAGATTCCTCAGGAGTTAACTCATCGATGATCGAGACGAAGATAGCAGCAATTGGGACTGCTAGGAGTACACCAAAGAATCCTAATAGTTTACCCATGACTAAAAATGTCAGGATCACCATCACAGGGTGAAGATTAACTTGCCGACCCATTACCAAAGGCTGAACGATGTGTGCATCTATCTGATTCAGAATTAAGAACAATACCAAAACAAGCACCAGCTTCAACGGTGAAAGACTCAGAGCAACTAATGCTGGTAAAACCGTGCCGACAATCGTACCAACGTAAGGAATTACCTCAAGCAAACCCGCAATTATTCCGAAGGCAAGCGGAGAAGGAACTCCTAAAGCCCAAAGTCCAAGTGTTGCACCTAAACCTAGAAATATCATGGCGATCCCCGTACCAAAAATCCAACCCCGCAATCTCACCTCGACAGCCGAGAGGAAGTGTTGAAACTGTTGGTGATTTCGGCGGGGTACAAGTCGGAGAATGCCATTAATCAATGAATTTGGGTCATATGCCATATATAAAGCTAGAATCAGTGTTGCCACAAACTCAAGCGGTATACCCAAAGCTTCACGCAACACAAGTGGAACTTCCTTCAGTAACTCTTTGGCAACGTTCTTTAATTGTGTTATTGCTTGCGAGAGGTCTGGTACTAAGCTATTCGTGCGGTGAAGCTGTTCAACGCGTTCACTCAGTCTACTCAAGTAGTCAGGTAGTGTGACTATTAACTTTTGAGTCTCTGTAAGTACACTAGGGATAACGACAGAAACAAGCAAGATGCCAAATGCCACGATTAATCCAATCAATATAAAAACTGCCAACCACGGTGATTTGACAATCTTTTGTAACCACTGCAGTAAAGTTCTGAAGATTAAAGCAATCAATGCCGCAATGGCAATCAGCTCCAAAACTGGTAAAAGTCTGTAGAAAATGTAGAGTGACACCGCAACAAATACTGCAAGTGGTGCGCCACGAGTTAGTTCAGACCATCCTGTATCTGTATTATTACTTGCCATTGCGATCTCTTCTCCCTCCCCACGCGTACAAGTTATCTGAGCCTTCAATTTTGACTTCTTTGATGTTCCTAAACTTATTTCCGGGATCTTAATTTTTAATTTTTAATTTTTAATTTTTAATTCCCCAAAGAAGTTGACTTTCGCCTTCTGATTTCATACAGACCCAGTAATAATACGGAAACTCCTAAAGGGAGAAAATAGTAGATGAACCGATAGAGGACTAAAGCGGCAAATATCTTAGGAGGAGGAATTGTTGGTGAGAGTAGCAACAGTATCACTGTTTCAAACACGCCCAATCCACCAGGTACGGAACTTACCAGTCCAGCAATTTGACCTAAGAGGTAAATGCCGAAAAAGGCTGCATAAGACAAATGTAAATGTGTGTTTGATGGCAGCAAGACGTAAAGTATAGCAACGGCAATGCCCCAGTCAATAGAGGAAACGATAATCTGCGCTAAAGCTAAATTTAGAGTTGGTAAAGAAAAGGAACGTCCGCCAATTCGTAGCGATCGCTTTAGCTTTAAACTTGCTAGCAAATAAGCGACAGTTACGGCAATCATTGCCATTCCGATCGGATGCACTGAGGTGAAAGGCAAATGGAGCAATTGGGGAACCGCTAGAGGTTCAACTGAAAATAAGAATCCACCAACTGCACTTAATCCCAGCCAGAAACTCAGGTTCGCAAAGGCGATGATCTGAGCAATTTCAACTGCTGATAAGCCCCAAAGTAAGTAAAGTCGATAGCGAATGGCGCTACCAGTGAAGATGGCGAAACCTACAGTGTTACTGACTGCGTAGCTAGTAGCCGCAGCTAGTGCAATCTTTGGGTAAGGTAAAGGATGGCGAATGTATCTGCAAGCAAGGACATCATACCAAGTCAAGACCAAGTAACTGAGAATTGTCAACCCCAGTGCTAGTATTAAGTGCTTAATGGCAGCAGTCTGGAGGTTTTGCAAAATCTCTTGAATAGTGTACTGCTGCAATTGCTGACTGATAGCCCAAATAGAGACACCGAAAAGTAGTAGTCCTAAAAGTGGTAAGCCAAAGCGAGTGAGACGTTTTAGCTGCATAAGTCTTCTGGTCTAGTAGTTCATCTACAACAAGGTACAATTGTCAATTTTTCAGTCTCTGCTCTTGCATTGCTTCCTGAAACTGGATACCCACATAGGAGAGGGAATCTGCTGCGTGCTTGTGGTCATAATTCCAACCATAGTCGGGACCACTTAGCCCGTGACCGCCAGGAAAAGTATAAAAGACGTTTTTGATGCCCAATTTATTTAACGTTTCATGGAACTGGTGACTGGAATTGAGAAATTCATTACCAGCTAAATCATTAAGTCCAGCATCCAGGTAGATACGTATAGATTTGCGTTGTGCTATGGGAATCTTTTGCACAAATACTTGGGGGCTATTTTGGGGTCCACTATCATCTGTAAAGTAACCAATTTGACTAAAGAAAATATTGAAGTTGTCTAGATGGCGTAGCCCGATATTGAGGGCACCCCAACCACCAGAGGAGAGTCCGCCCATCGCCCAAAATTGCGGTTTATTCAAGGTGTAGTAGCGTGATTTCACCACAGCAACTAACTCTTTACCAATCCATGTGCTGACATTGCCATTGGGTCCATCGTAATAATCTGGATCCCAAAGCGGACTCGAACCCCGGTTATCATTGCCATCTGGTGTAATCACAATCGATTGCGGTAATTTCCGACTTTTGTAGAGTTCAGCCAATACGGGAATAATGCCAATCTTGTCTACCCAAGCACGTGCATCATCGTGTCCACCATGCAAAAGAAAAATGACGGGATAGCGTTTGTTAGGGTTTGGTTTATAGCCAGGAGGTAGAATGACACCGAATTGCCGCACCTTGCCCATTGCCTTACTGTTGAAAGTTTCTAGATGAAACGTCATTGTACTGCCAGTAACATTTGTTGCCGGTCGGTCTAACTGCGGCGCACCTTCAATGAATATATACCATGCAACCGCACCCGCCAGCAACGTAAGTGTAGCAGCACCCATACCCAGAATAATTTTCCAACGCTTGGCTATAATTTTCATTAACTCAAAAAATTGTATGAACTTTTGAGCAACCGACGGCAGCGGTTTGGAATTAGTCTGGTGATTCGTTAAATTAGATTTAATGAATCATGTTTTCAACTGAATTCACGCCCAAACGCGATCGCCTTGCTAACAACATTAATATAGTCCACCATAATTCATTATTCGGCATTCGCTAAGTGTCTATGCTTCCTTCGATGATGAGAAGCTAAAGTTATCTTTGTGGTGGTGGCATTTCACCTTCTGTTCTAAACCTGCTTAGGTAAACTCTGACGCTTGTCGTTTCTAGGGGTTGTAGGTCGGCAATGGCACTATTTTTTTGTCCTTCTTTAATCCATATCTTTCAAGATGATATGTTTTCTCGAGTCAAAACTAATTTTTCCTTGTTGTTGTAACTTGTTCATCAATCGTGTAATTGTTACCCTAGTAGTGCAGCAGGCGCTTGCAAGGTCTTCATGAGTCAGACGAACATTTAGGCAAATTCCTTCCGAGACTGGTTGACCAATTTCTCGTGTTAAAAGTTGCAATAGATCGTAGAGGCGGTCTTGTACCCGTCGCCTGCCTGCAAGTACTAAAAAAGATTCTGTCTGCCTTAACCGCTGATTGAACTTCGGTAAAAGCGCATGCGAGAGCGTTGGAGAAGCTGCTATTTCTGCTAGATAAATTGACACTAACTCTACGTTTGATTGGGCGGTTGCTTGGTAAGTTTTGAGGGAGGTCATATCAGAGCCAAAAACCATTCCAGATCCAGCCAACCCGACCAGTACTTCTTCACCCGTTTCACAAAGCGTACTGAGTTTGACAAAACCCTGACAAACATACCAAATTGCTTGCCAGTTGTTGGGGATAGTTTCGCCTTTAGGATATTTATGCACAGGGCGACCCTGAGTGAAATCGCCCTCATGCCCAAGGGTTACTGATTCAGCTTGCTGACGTTGGGTAACGTCACGTAGCAGCCAGCGAAAGGCGATCGCTTTGCCATCTGAGTTGCGAACACTTGCCACTGTGAAGGCAGCGATAAAGCACTCACCATTTCTTTGCTGCAAGCGTAATGCTAACTCCCTCACTTTATCGCTCCGGCATAGCTGGGTAAGTTCGTAACGAAAGCGATGACGATCCTCTAGAGTGATGAAGTTAACCATTAGTTTTGCCGTCAAAAACGACTGTGGCACGTTGAGCAACCTTGCTGCTGCTTGGTTGGCTTCTAGAATCACGCCTTGGACATCAGTTACTAAATAGCCTTCTGGTGCAAACTCAAATAAATCGAGGTAGCGCTGGCGTTCTGCTTCTACCAAATTTCTTGTTTCTAAAAGTTCCTCATTTTGCTGGTGGAGTTCCTCCATTGCCAACTGTACTATTTCCGAGGCGCTACCAAGTTCCATAAAAGCTTGCGGCAGTAGATCTGATGTTAAAGGGGAAGTGTTAGCATTTTGGTACAAATCTGCTAAACGCCTGTACATTGTCTCTGCTTGCTGAACAAATTTGTCTATTTCAATTTTGTGTATGTCCATCTTCATGATTCCCGCTACTTGTTTGCAAAAGATTCGATTACGTATTTTCAAGGACGAAGACTGTGCTAGCAATGGATTGAGATAATTTGATCCCAGTCGGCTCAACGGGAGTCACTACAACAAAACCGCAGTTTAACGCCAGTCCCTTCAATCGCTTTTACCTATGGTTATATAATGTAGTGTTATGGCATGCAATCTATAACCAAGGCTGCTCGGATTGCCTAGGGGTGCAAACAGCAACCAATGCCCCTCCTTTAACAAACGAGATAGCTGTATTCCGCTTAATACGATTAAAAGCTTTCATGACTGCGACAACCTGCTGAATTGTCGGCTTCAATTGCATTTATATGACTCCTTACTTTGCTTTGTTTATTTCCTCGGAATTTTTTGAACCAATATTTTCAGGTTTAACGACTATTAGAGTAAATTCTTTTTCAAGCAAAGATCGTACAAAATATAGGGATTTTTACGTTACTTATAATTATTCAAAAAGTTACTTTTGCTGATTAAATTAAATTGCTTTGACCTACATTTTTCCACCTACTTGCGAAGTTATTTTATTATTATTAGTTATTTATCATATTTGTTGACATTCACAATCAGGATAACCTTTATTATCTTCAATGAGATGCTCCCACAGTAATAAACTGAGTTATACCTAAAGAACAAGCTTTATTTTAAGTTCCTGTGCGATCGGGAATACACTAAATTTGATATGTTATCTTTTCTGTAACTGGTAAAGTGTGTTCTTAGCTACATTATAAATGACTTTATCATATCTTACCTATAGATAGAGGTCATTTTTTCTGTTGGCAGAGAAACTAAATTTGAGAATCTTAATCCCTAGAAGGTCTATTTAACAACCAGAATTTCTTTTGACAAGGCAGAAGAGGTGGGTTTCCAAGCTGATAAGTTCCGGTACGCCCTACCCGACTAGCTTTTGCCCTTTAATTTCATGAATATACTGGAGGATCGCGTGCAGCCTATTGACGATGAACCATTTCAGATGCTTGTCCAAGATGTTGAAGTGGGAGCCCAGCAGGAAGAATATCATGGGGTGAAACTGATCACGAGCCGTGGTTCAATTCACTGCCGCTATTACCCAGTAAAGGATGCGCAAAAGGCAGCGATTTGGGTTGGGGGCGTGGGTGGTGACTGGGATACGCCTGCTTGTGGACTGTACCCATTGCTTTGTCAAGAGTTAATGAGGGAGGGGATAGCCTCTTTGCGAGTGCGCTACCGCTACCCAACAAAGTTGGAGGAATCCATCTTAGATGTTTTAGCAGGTCTTACCTATTTGCAAGATGAGGGGATCAAAGATTTTGCGCTGACAGGTCACTCCTTTGGAGGTGCAGTGGCGATCCAAGCAGCTGCTAAATCCCCTGATGTTCGTACTGTTGTCACTCTTGCCACGCAAACTTACGGCACAAACCCCGCTACAGAACTAGCAACGCGATGCTCGCTCTTACTGTTGCACGGCATGGCTGACCGAGTCTTGTCGCCATACTGTTCGCAAAGAGTTTATCAGCTTGCTCTTGAACCCAAGCACCTCATTCTGTATCCGAATGCCGATCATGGTCTTAATGAAGTGGCTGATGAAGTTTACCAAGTTGTTCGCGATTGGATCGTTCAACAGCTAAATCGTTTTAGAACCGACGTTGCATAAGTCCAGAAGAAGATTGCCGATCTGCTATATCGCGATCTTTTTCAGATTGCAACCTGTTATTAACATGATATTTGCTTACTGATATAATTTGTTACTTTAGACTGATGCACCTGCCTACATCTACAATATGGTAGATATTTTTGGAAATACTTAGTTTTTCACATTTGTCAGCGAGGCAAAGAGGAGGTTCCGCATTGTGGAAAATGTCATGAAAAGATTACTAATTAGTAAATATACTTAAAGTATTAGCCGATTAAATTGTTTAAAAATGTGTATGTATGCGTTTGTCTTTTGCTTTTTGAATCAGACAATTTGCCAGAGTATCTGCGCTCAAGGCGCTAAACTATACGAAATTTTCCGAAAATATTTAGTATAGTAAATTACTATGTATGTTTTTCTTCTAACTAAAATTTATAAATCGAGATAATTACGGATATATTTTTATCGGGAATAAGTAAATAATGATTGAAGAAATAAACTTACATCTTGCACCTTCTCAATAAGGGCTACGTAATCATAACCTTTTTGTTGCTCTGATTTTCGCAACAAGACAGTGGTGCAAGATCTGAGTAAAGTTTTGCACAAACAAAAATACACTTAAACACCACAAATAATTGCATTAAAATTTAATTTTAGCGCTGTATAGGGCGTGGTGTAGTTATTTTTGTCAAAAATACAATGATTTAAATATTGGGTGCTAAAAATGAAAGAAGTCCTTGCATTCATTGAAAAGAAGAAGCAAGAATTCTCCCAGTTGCCGTTTTTTGAGTTTCTGCAAGATAAAAGTATAGACCACCAACATAGGCTAGCTTTTACGCCCTGCGTTGCTCCTTTTGTCATGGGCTTTGGAGAACTGAACAAATATGTTTTCCGAGAAGAACCAACCAGCGATCCAATTCAGAGAATAATTAACAAACACACTTATGAAGATGACCACCATTGGCTTTTGTTTTTGGAGGATCTTCAGCAGCTTGGGTTTGATCGAACGCTAAGTTTCAGTGATTCATTGAAGTTTCTTTGGAGTGAGGAAACTAAGATTCCACGTCAGGTCATCTATGAACTTTATCGATATTCTTTCCAGGCTGAACCTATTCAAAAGCTAGTAATTATTGAAGCAATAGAAGCCACAGGAAATGTGATGTTTCCTATTGTGACACTCATTAGTCAGGAAATTAGAACTATTACCAACAAAGAATGTCTATATTTTGGAGATTTTCATTTACCTTTAGAAACAGGTCACACTACGGGTACAGATAATATAGTGCAATTCATTGAAAGCATACAAATGACAGAGGAAACTCGAAATGAAGCTTTTGAGTTAGTCGAAAAAGTATTTGAGGTGTTCACAGAATTAACAAATTCGCTTCTGGCGTACGCAAAAAAACATTACGATCGGCAACCATTTGTTAAACCATAAGAGACTGAGCAATCTATAAAAGCCGCTTAAGTTATCTGAAAATTTTTATTTTTATAACCCAATACGGTTCAAGTAGGGCTACGGGAGATTTTACATGTAGAGACTTTGCCTGCAACGTCTCTACATAGGTTAACGGTAGGTAAATTATCATATTTGAACCGTATTGGTTTATAACCTACCTAATTTTGTCATTTACAAGGAGGTATATTATGCCTAAAGCTAACGATGTTTTGCCAACTGCAATCAATAGTAACAACATGACTACTAATTCCATCGCGGAAAATCTCGACATTTCCCACACTTGGACGGAAAATCTCGACATTTCCCACACTTGGACGGAAAACGTTGAGATTGCCTTAACTAGTAATGCCTAAAAATTAGGGGCAGTCATTCATCATCAACCGTCGCACACTGAACAGTTTTTTTTCGGGTAGGTATAACTGTTTAGTGTGCTACATAAATCAATGAAGTTTTGATTTTTTTTGGCAATATTCCTGCTAGATAACCAGACTTTTCCTAGTCCAGAGCTTAGTTTTTAGTCAAATGTAAATTACTAATTCACATTCCCAAATTGTTATGAATCACTATTATGATGTTGCTATTGTTGGTGGCGGTCCCGGTGGTAGCACAACTGGCACTCTGCTAAAGAAGTACAACCCCCATCTGCGGGTGTTGATTCTGGAGAAAGAAAAATTCCCGCGAGATCACGTTGGTGAAAGCCAGTTACCCCAGATCAGTGAAATCCTTGGCGAAATGGGATGCTGGGACAAGGTAGAAGCTGCCAACTTTCCCATCAAAATTGGTGCAACCTATCGCTGGGGCGAAGATCCCAAACCTTGGCACTTCGATTTTCTCCGAACAGAGCAGTTCAAGGAAGAACCGCGTCCTGCCAAGTACGATGGGCAACGCCAACAAACGGCTTTTCAGGTTGACCGCTCGATTTATGACGATATCTTGCTACACCATGCAGAAGAGATGGGGTGTGAAGTTCGGGAGGAAACAGCAGTTGTCAAGGTGGATGTTGAGGGCGATCGCATTACATCTCTGCATCTAAGTTCAGAGGAACAAGTAACCGCTCGCTACTACATTGATGCTTCTGGTCATATTGGTATACTACGAAGAGCATTAGGCATTCAGACAGACTGCCCGACACAGCTGCAAAATATAGCCATCTGGGACTATTGGACAAATGCTGAGTGGGCTGTAGAGATCGGCGTGGGTGGCACTCGTGTTCAGGTAATGAGCCTCCCGCACGGGTGGATCTGGTTCATTCCTTTGGGACCAACCCGTACCAGCATTGGTTTTATCTGTCCAGCTGCGTATTACAAACAAATCAAAAAGCCACCATTAGAAATTTATTATGAAGCTCTGAAGAATGAACCTCGCATTTCTCGGTTAATTGCTAATGCTACCAGTAGGGGCAAGGTTGAGACAACCAAAGACTGGTCATTTTTGGCAGAGAGAACTGTAGGGGAAAACTGGTTTTTGGTTGGGGAAGCAGCAGGTTTTGCTGACCCTATTTTAGCAGCTGGTATGACTTTGACTCACACTGGTGCTCGCGAATTGGCTTACACTATCTTGGCACTCGACCGGGGTGAACATGACCCTAATTGGCTGAAAACCCAATACGATCAAAATCAGCGCCGACGAGTCAAGCAACATATTCATTTTGCCGATTATTGGTATGCTGCCAATGGTCAATTTACCGATCTGCAAGAACACTCCCAGACTATTGCCCAAGAGGCAGGATTAAAATTAAGTCCAGCCGAGGCTTTTCGGTGGTTAGCCCAAGGAGGTTTCACAAACGATATCCTTGGGCAAGCTGTTATTGCCGGATTTGACCTTGGTTCTATGAAACAAGTGATGCAGCGGTTCTCGCAGCAAGAAATACCTTGGGAGGTCAGTGGTTACAACGTGTTTCAGCTAGACCTGAACGATGCCACAGAGGAGTTTGTGCCTGTTTACGCTAAAGGTCAGATCGTTAAGGTGAAGTGCTATGTAAAGAATGCTCTTCGGTTGCCTGTTACAGGTCTTTATGGTCTACTGATTGATATTCTCAGCCGGACCTCGGGGATCGAACAAATTTACCAACACTTAATGACTGTGTTTCGGACACGCTTCTCTGCACAACATGCTCAAGTGGCACTCCATCAAACAATGGGTTGCCTAGAGGTCATGGTTAGTGAAGGCTGGGTCAAGGCAATATTAAACCCAGAAAAGCCCCAGCTAAAAATCTCCATACCCATCGAAGGAGAGCTAGTCTATACTAGCCGGGATTAATGTGACCGAAAATCGTAGGGCGCAGAGCAAATGCATTTATGCATGGGGTAAGACCGAGCGGGAATTTATTCCCCGTCAAAAATCTATGTTTTTTGCTACAATAAAGTCAAACAGGTATCAATGACCCTACCCCCGGACTGGGGGAAAGTTACGCCTCGGAATAAATCAATCCCTTGTGGGTTGAGTCGCCTCACCCGCCTACGGGAATCACCGCCATGTGTGGGAAACTCCGACAGTCGGATATGTGAGAGATATGGCTAAACCTCTTACAGAATCCCCTTGCCTTTAGGCATGGGGAGTGTCAATTTGAATTGACAATCCCACTGCTAGAAGTAGGTGGGATGCAGGGCAATACTGCTCGGTTAAGGATTGTTGAGGTGCTAGTGAGGTGCCAGAAACCCGGTTTCTTTGAGAAACCGGGTTTCTAATTTTTGCTTAACCGAGCAGTATTGGGATGCAGGGGATGTCACTGTTGCATCGGGATCTCAATCACAAACTCAGTTCCCTGTCCTAAGGCAGAATTACAGATTAACTGACCCTTGTGTTTTTCCACCACAATCTGATAGCTAATGGACAACCCCAACCCCGTACCACTTCCTACTGGCTTAGTCGTAAAGAATGGGTCAAAGATTTTATGCTGCACTTCCTCATTCATACCAAGACCATTATCAGCAATCCGAATTCTCACAGTCTGGTCGTCTGCTTGTTCAGTGCGAATGCAAATCGTAGGTAATTGGTAATTGGTAATTGGTAATTGGTAATTGGAACTTTCTTCCCGATTACCCATTACCAATGACCGATTACCATCTTCCAGGGCATCGATCGCATTACTCAGGATATTCATAAATACTTGATTAAGTCCAGAAGCGTAACAACTAACTTGGGGCAAGTGTCCGTATTCTTTGATGACTTCAATCTCAGGCTGGTTGCTGTTTGCCTTGAGTTTGTGCTGCAAAATCATCAAGGTGTTTTCGATTCCCTCATGAATATCTACAGGTTTCATTTCGGCTTCATCTAGGCGGGAGAAGTTGCGTAAGCCCTGAACAATATTCCGGATACGTGAGCTTCCCACATGCATTGAGTCTAGAAGCTTGGGCAGGTCTTTTACCAGGAAATCCAGTTCAATTTCCTGAGCCTTTTCCTGAATTAGTGGGGAAGAATTAGGGTATTCCTGCTCATAGACAGCAATCAAATCCAGCAAGTCTTGAATATACTGACTAGCATAATTAATATTGCCATGAATAAAGTTGATGGGATTATTGATTTCATGGGCAATTCCCGCCACCATTTGCCCCAGGCTCGACATTTTTTCACTTTGAATTAATTGTGCTTGGGTGCTTTGCAAATTGTGTAGGGCTTGTTGCAAACTTTCTTTTTTTTCGTTGAGTTCTTGCGTTCTCTGTTTTACTTTTTCATCCAAACTGTTGTAGAGTATGGCATTCTCTAGGCAGATTGCTGCTTGAGTAGTAAGGAGGAGGAGGACTTCTACGCGATCGCTTGTAAATGCTCCTGTAGTCAGATTATTTTCTAGGTAAAGAATACCAATCAATTTGCTTTGATTAATAATCGGTATACACAACAGACTCTTGGGTTGCTGAAGGACAATATAGGGATCGGCTGCTACAAAGGTAACAGTCATTGTATCATCAATTACCAAGATTTCCTTTGTACGTTTGACGTAGTTTATCAAAGTAATGGGAACATCGTAGCTTGACTCTAGGCATATTGATGGTAACTTTGTGGAGATGGTTGCAGAACTTGAACTTGAACTGACTGCTCTAACGGTTAACTTCAAGTTATCACCTGCGCTCAAAATCAGGGCACACTTAGAGGCTCCCGCGTTCTCCATGATAACTTCCATTAAGGTAGAAAGCAGTTGGTCCAGATTTATTTCGGCAGAGAGTGCAAGAGATGCTTTGATAACAGCTGCTAAATCCAAAGATTCTGAAATGCTTGTGTTAGATCCAATGATAGTGTGGCGATTGCTAAGGGTTGATAGGGTTGTGCTATTGCAGGTGCTTTTCTCACTGGGGTGGAAGTTAAGTTTTTCTTGCTGAAGAATGGGGGAGAGTAATTGAGGATAGCGTTTTGCCAAGTCACCAACTTTAGCTAATGCTCCCCAGCGAACGTAGCCATAGTAGGCATCAGTTAGGTAGGTTTGGGCAATCTTCTGTTTACCCCATTCTAGATAGAACTTAGCGGCAAGTTCATTAGCGAGGGCTTCTTCATTAACGTACTCTTGTTCTATAGCGAGTGTGATGGCGCGATCGTAATAATCCATTGCTTCGAGATATTGACCGAGAACCCGATACCGTTCAGCCTCCACTAAATAAAATTTATGCAAATAATTCATCGGCGCATGATGCGCCCATTTCTGCATCTTTTCCTGATTAGCTGTTACCTTCTGGAGGATGTGTTGTTTTTCTGATTCCTCAACATCAGAATACACTGCCAGCCGTACCAATGAATCGTAGAGATGGAATTGAGGAGTAACTAACATTCCTATTCCACCATGTAAGTACTGTTCTGCTCTAGTAGCATTTTCAAGACCTTGAGGGTAATCAGCAAGCAAATAACAGATCTGAAGTTTGCTGAGATATAAATATAAAAGTGCTCCTCCATCATTCGCTTCAAGATGAAGCGGTAGCATTTTCTCCTCATCATACGCTTCACCGATTAAACGACATGGATCTTCGACACATCCCAGCAAATTCAAGACTGTCTGCCGATAGATCTCATTCCAGTGAAATACCCTTTCTTGCTTAAGAAGCCTGATTGCATTGCTGTAAGTTGCGATCTCCCGTTCAAGCCCTGCTAGTTCCTGACCCATGAAGTATGCATGATCGGAGTAAGCATAAAGACAATAAGCCGCAAATTCTAAATCTCCTGTTTCCAGACCAGCAGCGTAAACTTCTAGGAGAGGCTTTAATGTTTCCCTGATATGCTCCTTCCAATGTCTGACAAGTTGATTAAATGGGGTAAGAACCTTTACAGAGACTTCTTTAGTTTGGAACCTAGACAACAGACCTTCAGCCAGTTTGCTAAATTGATAGCCAGACTCGATGTCTCCCACTATCGCGCAGAGGATAAATCCGTAAGTAACGTAAGCAAAAGCAGACAAGGGAGCATTGCCGTATTGGATCGATAGATTGGTCTGTTTAAGGACAATCAATGGGAACAATCTAAAAATAGCAATATAGGCAAAAGCAGTTGTAGTAGATAAGATACGCATGGCTGCTAGGGGTCGGGCTGCCGTCATCTCTGGCAGGTGTATTAAGTCCTCAAGACTTCTATGAGCGAGATTTGCAGCTGTGTTCTCCAGTTCACGCTGAACATCAGACTGGCTTGGATTCTCAGGAAACTCCACTCCCAATAACTTCAAAAAAGTTAGAGCAGTATTGACAGCTTCTAGTGCTTTGTTCTGCGCCCCGTAGGCTTGAATTTTGACTTCACAAGCTTTCACTTTGTCCAGCACTGTTTTAGCCTGTGCCAATACCACCTGGACAAATTGCTCTGTCTGCTCAAAGTTGCCACTAAGGTATGCCGCCTCTGCTGCTGTTTCATATAAAGCTAGGGTCAGGTCATATTTTGTCTCCCAGCTATTATCTACCAGTAGTTGGATGCCAGTAGTTAAATACTTAACCGCAGCGGCATAAGCCGTTGATGCTTTAGCTCTACGTCCAGCAATCCAATTCATTCTTGCCAGTTCATCGCACTCAGTTTGGTTGGTGATTAATTCCAACGCCATATTGAACTGATTGACAATCTCAAAAATTTTTTCTTCCCGTTCTTCTGCTGAAGTATTTCTCAACAGCAGTTGCCCAATTTTTAAGTGAATTGACTGTTTTTGAGACTCAGGAATCAGAGAATAAGCGGCTTGTTGTACCCGGTCATGTACAAATTTATATTTGGGTAATTGGGTAGATTCTTGCCCATTATCCATTACTAATGACTCATGACCAGCTTGAAATAACTTGTAAGCTTCAACTTCAGGTAAAACTAGACCCTCAACTAACGCTGGAAATAAGTCTGCTGCCGTGTCTACCTCAGATTTTTGATAAACAACTGCAAGAGCCTTTAAGTCAAATTCGTTACCAATACAGGCGGCAATTTTTAATACTAACTGAGTCTGTATTGGCAACTTCTCTAGTTGAATTGCCATGAATTCCACCACATTATCTGTTAGAGCTAATGCCTTAACTTTTGCAATGTCACACTGCCAATTACCAGCATCACAGTTAAATTTAATTATTTCTTCATTATGCAAATATTTGAGGAATTGATGAGTAAAGAAGGGGTTGCCTTTGGTTTTGGCAAACACCATTTGGGTGAGAGGAACAGCAACTGATTCTAGACAATGAAGGGTATCAGCAATCAGACTGTTTAAATCACCCTGATTTAAGGGTTCTAGGGTGATAGTATTGATGACTCCTGTTTTTTCAATTTCATTTAGTGTCAAATAAAGCGGATGCGCCTTTGAAACTTCGTTATCCCGATGCGCACCGATCAGCAGGAAACCTCCCCTAGTCTCACCACCCTTCTCCGTCTCTCCTAAAAAAGGTGAAGATGAGATATTTTTGTTGACGGCATTACTTTCACTCATTAATAATTGAATGAATTTCAAAGAAGTCGCATCTGCCCATTGCAAGTCATCCAGAAATATAACTAAAGGATGATCTTTAGTAGCGAAGACCTGAACGAATCTTTGGAACAATAAATGAAACCGATTTTGGGCAGCGCTACCAGAAAGTTCGGCAACTAAGGGTTGCTTGCCAATAATTAGTTCGAGTTGGGGAATCAGATCAACAATGACATGAGCTTGTTCACCTAACGCTCTCCTAATTTTGGCTTTCCACTGTTGAATTTGGTCATCAGTTTCACTTAGCAGTTGCTCAATTAAGTCCCTAAAGGCTTGCACAAATCCTGATAAGGGAATATCGTGCCCTAACTGGTCAAATTTACCTTTGATGAAGTAACTACGCTGTCGTACAATTGGTTTATAGATTTCATTGACTACAGCGGTTTTGCCAATACCAGAGGCACCGACGACCGATATCATTTCAGTTGTCCCTTGGGTCACACGGTCAAAAGCAGCGAGTATAATTTCCACTTCATGTTTGCGACCGTAGAGTTTTTCCGGAATGAGGAAACGGTCCGAAATATCCTGTTTTCCCAACTCAAAGGGTGCAATGTTTCCAGTCTCTTGCCACTGTTGTATACACATCTCTAAGTCATGCTTTAACGCCAAAGCACTCTGATAGCGGTCTTCGGCATTTTTTGCCATCAGCTTGCTAATTATTTCAGATACAACCGTGGGAATGTTGGGATTAATACTACTGGCATTTGGTGGTTGTTTGGCAATGTGACAGTAAACTAACTCCATCGGGTCAGTGGTGGTGAAGGGTAATTGTCCCGTCAGGAGTTCAAAGAAGGTTATACCAAGGGAATAAAAATCACTGCGGTAGTCAATGCCTCGGTTCATCCTTCCTGTTTGTTCAGGCGAAATGTAAGCCAGTGTGCCTTCTAAAACGTTAGGACTGGTGAGGAATTGAATTTCTCTTGGCAGCAGGGAGGCTATACTGAAGTCGATCAGTTTTACCTCGAGGGTGCTGGGGTTAATCACGATATTAGCGGGTTTGATGTCTTTATGAATGACACGGTGGCGATGCAGTTCGCCAAGGGTGGAGGCAATTTGAATCGCAATCTGGAGAAATTGTTGTAGAGAGGTTGCATCTTCGGTTTCTACATTGGTTACATAATCCTTTAGAGAAATGCCGCCAAAGTCTTCCATCAATAAAGCATAGCCATTGCGATAGTTTACTAAGCTATAGGGTTTAACAATGCCAGTCAGGTCGAGGTTTTTGGTAATGGTGTACTGATTGCGGAACTGTATAATTTCGCTGAATGTCGGATATTCATTCTGCATCAATTTGATGATGACGGGTTTCTGGTCTTGTTCTCTGATGCCTCGACAAACTAGGGTTTTGCTGCCCAAGTAAATTTGCTCAGTAATACCATACCCTGCTAGAAAAATAGTAGTGTCTAACAATACAACCATTTTAGTTGATGCTCATAGTGTTGTTTTTATAACTTAATTATTCCCATTAGCCCACTGGACTTGATCATTTCTTTGATTAAAAATCATCTTTGATATTTTTTCAGACTTTTACTTGAAAAATTCAGGTTTTTAGGACTTAAGCACGCTGAGAAATTGACCATCATCTGAATAGCCAGCTTGTTAAAATAAAAACCTTGCACTGCCTCGTTCTTGGGCAGATCCTGGGGACGATCCTAACCTTCGGGTGACGCTCAGTAGCGCTCGTGCCGACGCTCGTGCCGACGCCGGAGTACCGGCTAACGCTTACGCTACCGCAACGCTTACGTCGCTAACGCTACGCTATCGCAGTCGCTTACGGAGGGTTTCCCTCCTGCAACACCGCAGTTTCTTACGTCCGGAGACACTCGGACGTACTGCTCGCTGTCTCACCAATTACGTCTAATGGTTAATTGCCTGACTACGATTAGCAATTAGCTATTAGCCATTAGCAAGAATTTTGGTGTTTATTTATACCTAGATACTTAGCTAAAGACAACGCGATCGCGTCCTTTTCTTTTTGCTAGATAAAGCGCTTGCTCAGCAGCATTTACTAGAGTAGCAGGCTCAGTGTCTGGCTTGGGAATAATGCTCACAACGCCTAAACTGACAGTTAAAACATTATTCTCAAGACCATCAATGCCTGGGTACTCACACTTAATTGCCCTCGCTTTTACTTGCTCTCTGATGTTTTCGGCGATATGTACAGCAGCAGCAGCATCTGCTTGGATGAGAATAGCAAATTCTTCACCGCCATAACGAGCTACCAATACCGATACGCGTTCATCCGCAGAATTTGCACTTTGGGAATCCCAAGCACTCTTGTGAGTGCTGGCGTACAAGAAGCTGCTATTACTAAGCGGATGCTTCACGCAGTTACGAATAGTGTTAGCGATTTGTCGCAAACAATCATCTCCTGCTATATCTCCGTAGATTTTATTGTAAAATTTGAAATAGTCGATGTCACACAAAATCAGTGCGAGAAATGTGCGATCCCGACTGGAGTGTTGCCACTCCACTTGTAGGTAAATATCAAAGTAGCGGCGATTTGCTAGCTGAGTCAGTTCATCTAAGCTAGAGAAAGTACGCAATTGGTTTTCGCTCTCTGAGTGGTGTCTTGTGTTGAATTGCTCTCTAAAATATAGTCGATACAACTCACAAGCAGGGTAAGCGCGATCGCCATCTAAGTTAACCAACCCCATACTCTCTAATTTATAAGCCAGTACTGGCTCTAATTTCACAGGATCTGTAGCAGCAATCACAACAGAGAAAGCAGATTCCAGTTCTGGATCTTCTCGCAGTGCTAATACATACTGCCTTAAATACTCGTTATAAATTCCTGCTTGCGTGGGCGCTTGTTGCAATATCTGCCCTAGATCCCGTTCTAACCCTCCCTTACCCATCAGGTAATACAAAGCTAAACGTACTAAATAAGGATGTCCTCCGATTATTGCCATCAATCTGCGGGCATCGGAACTATCTCTCCAACCTAGCCCGTGACGTTGTGCCAAATTCTCCACCTGCTCTAGTGTAAATGGCGGTAACTTTATTGGTAGCCCAATGTTAAACGGTGATTGAGTTAATCTGATGGGAACAAGAATTTCTGTTGAGTAAGCGAGGACAAGGCGGAGTTTTTGCCAAATCTCCACCCTTTTAGCTTGTTCATACCAAGAGCGTAGCAGTGGTAGAAAGTCTCCGGCAATTTCTGGATGCTCAAACACCCAATCTACTTCATTTAATGCTAGGACAAGGGGACTAGAGAGAGCAGACAGCAAATAGGTTTGGAAATAGAGGGAGCAGCTGATTTTACTGCCCATATCCTCATCCCAATAATCATTAAGTTTAGGTTCTAACCCTAACTCCCGACTGACATTAGCACAGAACCAGCGCAAAAATTTATCGAGGTTAGCAAATACTGCTTTGTCTGCTTGCTGAAAGTCCAAACTTACAGTTTTATAGCCTAAAGAAGCTGCATGAGCGAGAATTCTGATCGCTAGGGAGCTTTTGCCCATCTTCTTGGGAGCTTTGATGCAGATGACACTTCCTGGTTCAGTGATTTCTGCGTATACCAGTTCCTCAATTGGTGGGCGAGGAATGTAAAATCTGGAGTTAAGGGATACCGGACCACTAGGAAATTCTAGGGATATGGCGGTGGCTGTGCGGTTGAATTCTTTAATTAACTGCTGCTGTACTCTGGTAAGACGGCAAGTTTCTGCATAAGCGCGGAAGCTGGATTTATTGATAGGTTCTTTCCAAAAATCAGTCAGTAATTGCCATAAATGAGAAGCTACTTTCCTAACTCGCTCTTCACCGTAGTGCGCTTCAAACGCTATGCTGGTGTAAGTTTTTCCCTCCCACGAAGAGCGCAACACCAGTTCTTGAAGCGGTGTCAAAGCGTTTGGAAGGCTTGCTTTTAGTAGCAGTACAACTTCATCTATAGTCATCAGTCATTAGCTCTATTTTTAAATAATTTTTTGGTCTGGTAAAAATGTAACTTCCATTGTGTACCGAAAAGTTAGTCTTATCCAAAAAAAGCTACAAAAAAGTATTGACATTTACAACATACTCTGAAACGTTCACCCAAATTCAATGACAGCTTTGGCAAAAAAAGCTATAAGAAGCTTTTCAACTATTCTTAGGTAACTATATATACTTATACTCAGATAGAACTAGATGAGAAATGCACATAATGTAGCCAGTTTTTTCCCGAATAAGGCGTTGGTGAAAAGAAGACAGGTTACATTTTTCCGTTTACGTTTCTCCGGCTTCAATCCAAACTTAATCATTAACGCTGATAGATTTCAGACTAAATTACAAATTGTTAGCCACTTAACAGTTTACGTGCTTTAATTGCCAGGGTGCTAAGACAGCGTAGAGCTCTAGGATATCTTCCTCATCGTACCAGCAGCTATGCATATCGAAGAACCAGCTACCCACCAGCTTGAGCCACAACTCATTGCACAAAGCGCCCAAGCATTAACAGATCAGGGGGATGAATCAGGTAAGCCTGTAAGAATGACGGCAGCGCACAAGGATCTTACGTCAGAAAAATGGGCAGCCCAACAGCACCAAAAGCGGGAAAGGCTCCTGTCAGCAACTGTCGATCGCATTTACTCCTGTTCCCCATTGGAGGTCATACTGCAAACTGCTGTAGAAGACGTGCGGCAGTTTTTAGAAACAGACCGAACAGTAATATATCGCTTTCACTCAGACGGGAGCGGTGTTGTAGCTTTTGAGTCTGTAGCAAAACCCAAGGGATCGCGTAAAGGTATGGTTTCCATCCCCGATCGGGATTCAGACTACTGCCACCTTGATATTATACAAGAATTTGATCGGTATATTCAAGGTGCGCCTGAGGCATTATGCCAGATTGAGCCGATACCTCAGTATGAGGTCAAAACGAGTTTAGTAATTCCCATTGTCTTGAAAGTAAAAGAGGATGAAGATTGTACAGACGTTGCATCTTCGGTTTCTACAATCCAAAATCCCAAATTGCGTTCGCCAAGCGTGTCCGAAGGACTCAGCATTATCAGCGAAGCGCGGCAACCTAAAATCCACAATCAGTTGTGGGGACTGCTGATTGCCCACGAATGTGGTAGTTGCCGTCAATGGCAGAAATGGGAGATAGAGTCTCTCAAGCAACTAAGTATGCAAATGGCGATCGCCATCAAGCAATGCCAACTCTTTGAAAAGGTTCAAAAAGAAGTTGCCTCAAGGCAGTTTGCCGAAATAGAAACAGAAAAATTACAGCAGCTAGAAATTACGCAGCATGAACTCAAATATACTCAAGAGCAGTTGTTGCAGAGCGAGAAAATGGCTAACCTCGGTCAACTTGTGGCAGAGATAGCTAACGAAATTAATAACCCCGTTAACTTTATCCACACCACTCTGCATCCAGCTAGTCAACATGCTGAAAACTTAATCGAGCTGGTTGAACTTTACCAACACTACTATCCTACTCCTAGGACAGCAATTGCCTCACAACTTCAACACCTCGACTTCGATTCGATCAAAACAGACTTCTTAAAATTGCTGTGGTCAATGCAAGCAGGGTCTGAGCATATTAAAGAAATTGTCTTTGCCTTGCGAAATTTCTCGCATTTTGACGATGGTCAAATGAAAAAAGCTAACCTACATGAGGGACTTGATAGTGTTCTCAGGATTTTGCAGCATCGCTTAAAAGAACAGTCGGATAGACCAGGGATTCAAGTCATTAAAGAATTTGGTGATTTGGTATTAGTTGAGTGTTACCCCGGTGAGCTAAACCAAGTATTCATGAATATCTTGACTAATGCCATTGATGCCTTGGAAGAAAGGATGAAGCAGGATAACTCGTTCACGCCCAAGATTTGGATTCGCACAGAACTTGTCAGCAGTCATTTGTCATTAGTTAGCAGTAACAAACCTCACTTAATTGACAAAGGACCATCAAAAAGACATAAAGTTGTCATTCACATTTCTGACAATGGTAAAGGCATACTCCCCCACATTCAAAGACGTATATTTGAACCTTTCTTTACCACTAAACCAGTTGGCAAAGCCAAGGGGCTGGGGTTATCAATTAGTCAGCAAATTATTGTAGATAAACATCAAGGTAAGCTCCGGTGCAACTCCCAACTAGGTCAAGGTACAGAGTTTGTGATTGAGATGAATACAAAAGCAACATCCTACGCCGACATTAGAAAACACGCTCTTCTTTAGGTAATCGCTAATGGCTAATTGCTAATGGTAACAATTGACAATTAGCCATTAGCAATTAGCAATTACCAATTACCAATTACCAATTACCAATTACCAATTTATGGCTTCAACCGTTCCCTCTAAAAGCAAGCTACCAACCCAAGCAATAGGAGCTAAGATTTTTCACTTTTGTAACATCGTTAGCTTGTTTATTATGCTTACCAGTGGACTACAAATTTACAACGCTAACCCTGTTTTTGGTGGACGTCAAGGAGTGCATATTCCTGCCATATTTACGTTAGGAGGTTGGCTAGCAGGAGGTAGACACTGGCATTTTGCTGCTATGTGGTTATTTTCGCTGAATCTTTTGTGGTACGGAATTTACGTTTTAATGACCCGACGCTGGCGACATCGATTTGTGGGTGTCAATGACTTGAGGGCTTTACAAAAAAGTAAAAATTCTCAGCGCCTAATTTATGCTTGGCACCGCATTGCCTATACAGCTATTATTCCTATCTTGCTGCTAGCGTTATTTACAGGAATAGGAATGTACAAACCTGCTCAATTTTCCTGGATTGTGAATATATTCGGTAGTTGGCAAGCACTGCGAATTGTTCACTTCTCCTCAGTGCCGATGGTGATATTATTTACAGTATTTCACTGGCTGTTAGGGCGTAAAGCCGGGGGTGAAGAGTTAACTGAATCTATGTTTTGGTAGGAGATGTTGGTTGTTAGTGGTTAGTGGTTAGTTGTTAGTTGTTATAGCATTCCTAAATAATTCGTGAAAGCAGAGAAACCCGGTTTCTTAAAGAAACCGGGTTTCTGAGGCTTGAGATTTTCACAAATGATTTAGGATTGCTATAGTTGTTATGGTAATCAAGAAAACTGTTGCGCTCTTGCGACAGCCGTAACGCACCATTTCTGTAGATGCCGTACTCTCACTACTTACCTACTTGTTATTTATGATTCATCTGTTTATAATAATATTTTCAAAAACTAATTATGAATTTTTTTGATAAATTGAATGGAGCGATCGCCAAAAATCAAAGCTTACTATTTGTAGGACTTGATCCTAATCCAGAGATCATGCCCAGCCGCTACGCCTCTTCTGATATCATCACTGGTTTGTGGGATTGGTTGCAATTTATCATTTCTGAAACATCTGATGCAGTTTGTGCTTATAAGCCTACCCTTGGTTTTTACCAAGCTTTGGGCATCCCTGGTTTAGAACTGCTACACCAAACTCTAGCAACTATCCCTGCCCACATTCCAATTATTTTAGATGCCAAACACAGTGACTTAAACACGAGTACAATCTTCGCTCGTACTGTGTTTGCAGAATGGGGTGTAGATGCAATTACTGTGAGTTCTTACGCAGGACAAGACCAGGTAGCTCCGTTTTTGGTTTATCCTGGAAAGGCAGTGTTTGTTTTGTGTTGTACTTCTAATCCTGCTGCCGTAACTTTCCAGCAATATCCGACAAATCCCACCGAATTACCTCTTTATTTACTGGTGGCAAAGGAATCAAAAAATTGGGGAACTCCAGAACAATTAGGTTTGGAAGTAGGAACGACAAAGCCCGATATTTTGGCGCGTATTCGTACAGTTGCTCCTGAGCGAATTATCATGGTTCGTAGCATCTGGGCAGAGGGTAGCAACTTTACGAAAATATTAGCAGCTGGTCTGACTGCGAGCGGTGATGGTCTGTTGATTCCTGTTCCTCAAGATATTTTGGCAGGAGAAGATTTATCAAAGCAAGTCCAGTCTTTGCAAGAGGAAGTTAATCAAGCAAGAACTGAAATTATCCGTGATGCTTCCAGTTGTTCTGTGTGGTTACCTGATGTTTGTTTTTTGAATCAGCATCCTTATCAAGAATTAATTTTACAACTTTATGACATTGGCTGCATTATGTTTGGCAAATTTGTCCAAGCATCAGGAGCTACATTTCCTTATTACATCGACTTACGCAAAATCATTTCCACTCCCCAAATTTTTAATCAAGTTCTCAGTGCTTATGAGGATATTTTGAAAACCCTTAACTTTGATAGGATAGCAGGTATTCCCTACGGTTCTTTGCCGACTGCTACTGGTTTATCATTGCGTCTTCATTGTCCCATGATTTTTCCCCGCAAAGAAGTGAAGGCACATGGAACTAGAAAACTAATTGAGGGGGATTTCAACAGGGGTGAAAAGGTTGTGGTGGTTGATGATATTCTGATCAGTGGTAAAAGTGCTATGGAAGGAGCAGAAAAGTTGAAATCTGCAGGATTAAATGTTGATGACATTGTGGTGCTAATTGATCATGAACAAGGTGTGAAAGATAGGTTACGAGAAAATGGTTATCAGGGTCATTCAGTTTTGGGGCTTTCGGAAATTATCGAGACCCTGTATCAAGCAGGGCGGATCAATGAAGAGCAATTCAATGCTTTCACGGAAATATAAGTAGAGAGGCGATCGGTCGCGTCTCTACATTAAAATGCAATACAGTTCAGTTATGGAATATCTGAACATACCACGCCAGTCCCCTCTGTCGGGAAAACCTCCGTTGAGGGGAGTGGCGTGGGCTAGTTTCGCTCAAGCCTTATGTGAACCGTATTGGGGTTTGACCACAATATGACCGTAGGGGCGCGGAAACCGCGCCCTGACAATGTGGGGCTTGAAATGACCGAATTCCGTCATATATATGATGCTTAATTTGTATAGTGCGTAAGTCCTAACCTTAACGGAGATACGTGGTCATTTTTTCAGTTGGGGTTGTACAGCAGTTTTCAATTGAATTGATCGCGTTGTAAGGGCGGGGAAACCCCGCCCCTACGGTTATATTGTGGTCGAAGCGATCGTGGTGCTGTAAATCCCCGTCTGAAAAATAATTACGAATTACGAATTACGAATTACGAATTTTTAACGGACTAGTGTAAAATTTGAGATAAAAGTATTTCAAAATAGCAATAATTCTTAAATTAAGATGACATTTTCACTTCATAAACTGCTTCAATGGTTAATTTTGACACTGCTGTTTCCTTTAGTTTTTCTCAATGGTTTGCTAGCATTTCGCCTTTTGCAATATTTTCAACCCCTAGTTTCAATTTTTATTTTGGCAACTTTGCTTGCCTTCGTTTTGAATTACCCAGTTTCGGTTTTACAGCAACGTGGAGTTAAACGGAACTACGCAGTAGCATTAGTTTTTATATTAACTTTAGTAATTATCATTGCTTTGGGTATTACCTTAGTGCCCATTATTTTACAGCAGTTTCATGAGATGGCTAAACTACTTCCTCAATGGATTGATTCTAGTGATCAAAAACTCCAGATTGTCAATGATTGGGCTGTTAGCCACGGATTAAATGTTAATTTAAGGCAGATAGTTGCTCAATTAACAAACCGTTTACCTAACGAATTCGGGCATCTTACCGATAAACTTTTCAGCTTGGTTTTAGGGACTATTGATAGTATTTCGGAAACCTTAATCACAGTAGTGCTGACTTTTTATTTTTTATTAGATGGCGCTCATCTTTGGCAAGGTATATTTAAGAAGTTACCTTTGAATTTTAATCGGCAGGTACAGCAATCACTTCAGCAAAATTTCCAAAATTACTTGATTGGTCAGATAGCTTTGGCTTTACTGATAGGAGTTTCACAGACATTAATGTTTTTAGCTCTCCAAGTCCCGTTTGGTTTACTGTTTGGTTTGGGAATTGGAATTATGAGCTTAATTCCGTTTGGGGATGTGGTAAGTCTTGGCGTCATAACTTTAATCATAGCTTCACACGATTTTTGGTTAGCAGTCAAGGTTTTAGCTGTAGCTGTTGTGATTGACCAGTTAGTCGATCAGGCGATCGCACCTCGACTCTTAGGTAGTTTTACAGGCATCAGACCAATATGGGTAGTAATTTCTTTACTGCTAGGAACCTATATTGGCGGAGTGCTAGGATTGCTGATTGCTGTACCCGTAGCTGGTTTTATCAAAGATGTAGTCGATGGTTGGGCTTCTGTTGAGAGTGAAGAAGCAACTGAGATGTTAGCGAAGGAGTCTGCATCGCAATAGGTTAGCAAATTTCATGGAGGCGACTGGTGGCAGTCTAAGTCTCGTGTAGCCCTACAATGCACGGGTGTCAGCTACATTCATTGAGACAGTTAGTGCTGTACCCAGTGGAGATCCCCCCCAACCCTCCTTTTTAAGGGGGGCTTATTCCCCGATCCGATTCAGTTAGGGTTGATCGGTACTGTTGATTTGGCAGGGGCCACTGCCATGCTGAGTACCATTCTTTAGCCTTGGGAGCATTCATGGTGTAGTAATAAATTGGTGCTGACTCCATAATTCCATTGAGCCAATAGTCATACCAACGCAATTCTCTTTGGCTTTACTCTGCTAATCACAAGAAGTGACAATTGCTGTTATCTGATATCTTGCACCAGCATCAAAAACCGGGTTTCTTGCAAATATTCAAGGCTGAGACCCTTTATTTGTGGTTGAGAAACCCGGTTTTTTAGGTCTTATTGAGAATGGTGCAAGATCTGATTTATTTATTGTAAGCTGTGGCTGTAAGATTCTCTAAAACGGTAAACGGCAATGAATGTGTCTTTGACTCTAGAGCTTGAGCAGTTTGTAAATGAGAAAGTGGAAAGCGGGATGTACTACTCCGCAAGCGAGGTGATACGCGAAGGACTGCGACTCCTTAGAGAACAAGATACCTTAAGGCAGATGCGACTTGAGCAGCTAAGGAAGGAAATTGCTGTTGGCATTGAACAGGCAGATCGGGGACAGTTTGTGGATGGAGAGGAGTTTTTTAGAAAATTAGAGGAAAAAAGTAGCAAGCGCCGCGAGAAGAAAGCCTAATGAAAGCGTTCGTCCTTACAGAGCAAGCAGCAACTGACGTAGATGAAATATGGGAGTACGTCGCTGAAAACAGTATTGATACTGCCGACAGGATTCGTGTCGCTCTTTATGGAGCAATGCAAAAACTTGCGGATATGCCTGGAATGGGACATAGGAGGCTAGACTTTGCAGACGATCAGCACCGTTTCTGGGTAGTTTCTCCTTACGTCATTGTTTATAGACAGGACACAGAGCCGCTTCAAATTATTCGCGTTCTACATGGGGCAAGAGACATTCAAAGCCTCTTCGAGTAACTATGGGGATGAGTACCGTCAACAAAACAGCAGGAAGCTACCCAGAATCAGAAAAAAATCACAATTTTATCTTGAAAACTTTAACTATTTATACAATGAAATTTACAATTTTATTGTATAAATTGTATACACTTGCAAAATATAGAGTTAAAGGAAAAGTAAGTGGAAATTTTGACTGTATTAATTTACGTTATTATGGGTGTGCTAGCAGTCTGTGCTATTTCTGCGTTTGCAGTGTTAGTTTTAGGTTTAGTTCCAGTAACAATTACAATTTCTATTGTTGGGCTAATTGTTTTTACTATTCAGTTGTCATCCTCCAGTGCTTAACTTATTCAAACTTTGTTTGAGAAGGCTTAAATACCTTCTCAAACGGTTGTGTTTGAAAAAACAGGGGATGCTCTGGTAAAAATATTATGTCAGAATCATCTATCGTAAGCGCTCGTTGTACGTGGCTCGTAATTTTGCCCTGAATTTGTATCGTGACAATATGTTTGAAAACCAGGCTGGAGCTACAACGACTATGTTCTTTTGGCTAAACACACTCAGGCAATTTTTGAGAATGAAATAGCCCTGTTTCAATTAGTACATAATTCAGCTTTTTTGAAACATGTACTAATTTTCACTACACTAGTGCATAGAAAAAATCGATGAAGCTTTAGCAAGTATTTCCCTTCCCATTGGTTGGGATGCTGAGAATATAATACAGCAAAAACAAGAGAGCAAAGGATGGCTTTTGGGTTGGGATACTGAGAAGACAAAACAGCAAAAAAAAGAGAGCCAAGAATCGCCTTCTATCTTTTACTTTGTCAAAAAAATTCCTTCTCTCAAAGCGATTTTAGGTTGGATGGTAACTGCCATAGCTATTTCTATGGGTGCTAACTTTTGGTTTGATCTGCTAGGTAAAGTCATTAATGTTCGCAATACAGGTGGAAAACCTTCACCATCCACCACTGAATCCGCCACTGAATCCGCCACTGAATCAAAAAAATGATGTAGGGGCGCTCCTGTAGTAGTACCTCTAATACCGTTTGGTTAAGGTAATTCGTGAAAAATCTATGCGTGTAGAGACGTTGCAGTGCAACGTCTCTACATGGGTTTTAAATAAGGAAATCATCTGATCCGAACCGTATTGGGAGTACCCCTAGATAAAAAACCCTTGGCATTGCTACCAAGGGTAAAAATTACTAATACTATTTCACCTAATGTTTGCTAGAGGTGATCCCCCCAAAGATCGGGGGGCAAGGAACGGTATGAATTTTAGCCTACATTGGCGAGTAACAACTCCCGTTCCTCAGACTTACGTACTATCACCTGACCATCGTCGTCAACATCAACAATAGCAGTATCGCCTTGTGTGATTTGACCAGACAGCAAAGCTTCAGCCAGAGAATCTTCTAAGAGGCGCACGATCGCCCGACGCAATGGTCTAGCACCGTAACTGGGGTTATAGCCTTCTTGGACCACACGATCTTTAAAGCTTTCGGTAACTTCTAGAGTGATTCCCTTTTCACCTAAGCGACCAAAAACTTCGCGTAGCATGATCTCAGCGATTTGCTTGATTTCATCCTTCTTCAACTGGGTGAAGACGATCATGTCATCAATACGGTTGAGGAACTCTGGACGGAAGTAAGCTTTTAGTTCCTCATTTACCAGTGTGCGGATGCGGTTGTAACCAGCTTCGGCTTCATTTTGACTAAACTCGAAGCCTAGACCACCACCACCTTTCTCAATCACCTTAGAACCGATGTTGGAAGTCATAATTAACAGCGTGTTCTTGAAGTCAACTTTCCGACCTTTAGCATCAGTCAGGTGACCGTCATCCAACATCTGTAGCAGCATATTGAATACATCGGGGTGTGCTTTCTCGATTTCGTCAAACAGCACCACTGAGTATGGTTTGCGCCGTACAGCTTCAGTAAGTTGTCCACCTTCGTCATATCCTACATAACCAGGAGGCGAACCAATAAGTTTGGAGACGGTGTGGCGTTCCATGAATTCGGACATATCTAGGCGAATCATGGCTTCTTCGGAACCGAAGAAGTAGCTCGCCAATGCTTTCGCTAATTCTGTCTTACCGACTCCGGTAGGACCAGAGAAGATAAAGCTAGCAATGGGCCGATTGGGGTTCTTTAACCCAACGCGGGCGCGACGTATGGCTTTGGAAACAGCAGTAACTGCTTGCTCTTGACCGATGAGACGCTGGTGGAGAGTGTCTTCCAAGTGTAGAAGCAACTCAGACTCAGATTCAGTCAGCTTGTTGACTGGGACGCCAGTCCAAGAAGCAACGATTTGAGCAATGTCTTCCTCATCGACGATGGGACTGCTAACAGTCTTATCGTTTTGTGGTTCTGCAAGCAGTTGTTTTTCGAGTTCCAACTCGCGATCGCGCAGGGGTCCAGCCTTGTCAAAATTCTGTGTTCTGACTGCTTCTTGTTTTGCTTTATTAACTTGTACCAGTTCGCGCTTCATCTCGCGATTTTCAGAAACCAGGGAGTTGCGCAAACGAACGCGAGAACCTGCTTCATCAATCAAGTCGATAGCTTTATCAGGTAAGAAGCGATCGCTAATGTAGCGGTCTGACAAATTAGCTGCTGCAACGAGTGCTGCATCAGAGATTTTCACTTTGTGGTGCTGCTCGTAAGCGGAGCGCAAGCCGTGTAGAATCTGAATTGTTTCTTCTACCGAGGGTTCTCCGACCATAATTGGTTGGAAACGACGCTCTAAGGCTGCATCTCGCTCAATATGCTGACGATACTCATCGAGGGTAGTTGCTCCTATGCACTGAAGTTCACCTCGTGCCAATGCTGGCTTCAAGATGTTGGCTGCGTCCATACCACCTTCTGTGCCGCCAGCACCAACCAAGGTGTGAACTTCATCTATCACTAGGATGATATTTCCCTCAGAGCGGATCTCCTCCATGATTTTCTTGAGGCGTTCTTCAAAATCGCCGCGAAAGCGAGTACCTGCTACCACCGACCCCATATCGAGGCTGATGACTTGCTTGTTTTGTAGAATGTCGGGTACATCCTGGTTAACAATGCGTAGGGCTAGACCTTCGGCGATCGCTGTTTTCCCAACTCCTGGTTCCCCAATCAATACAGGGTTGTTCTTAGTCCGCCGACCCAGAATCTGGATGGCACGCTCTATTTCCTTCTCACGACCGACTACGGGGTCAAGCTTGCCTTCTGCTGCAAGTTTGGTCAGATTTCTACCAAATTCCTCTATGCTAAGTGCCTGGTTGCGTCTTTGTTGACCACCACGGCCACCAGCACTCACAGATGCCACTTCTCCTAGGTAACGAATGACTTCGGTGCGGACTTGCGAGAGTTCAAGCCCCAGATTTTGTAGGACTTTGGCAGCAACGCCTTCACCAGCCTCGGTCAATCCTAAGAGTAAGTGTTCAGTACTAATGTAATTATGTCCCAAAGTGCGAGCTTCTTTAAACGATTGCTCGAACAGGCTTTTCACTTTGGGGGTAAAGGGGATTTCTGTTGGCACAAAGCCAGAACCCCGACCAATAATTCTTTCTACTTCGCGACGTGCGTCTTTGAGGGTTACGCCCAACTCTGTCAGCACTTTGGCAGCAACCCCTGTTCCTTCTCCAATTAACCCTAGGAGAATTTGCTCAGTTCCTACAAAGTTGTGTCCCAGGCGTCGTGCTTCCTCCTGGGCTAGCATAACTACTTTAATTGCTTCGGAAGTGAAGTGTTCAAACATAATGGGTTATTGCTCCCTTGCTGCTTGGGCTCTGGGTGAGACAAATTTCATTCTCACCTGAACTTTTATCTACTTTTCTTAAAGATAATGTATCTTTATTTAAAATTAACTGGCAGTAGGGAGAGCCGTAAGGTTGAAGGTGTAGTTGCCGTCTACTATCAGTACTGAGTACTTCCTTCTCAATGGTCAATAGTCAAAAACCCTTGAACTATTGACTCTGGACTATTGACTACTCTGCGATCCCGTCAACACTTAGGACTCAATATGACTGAAGTATCTGGAAGTAAAGACCAACAGCATCCCCAATACATGCGCGATCGCTTACTCGTGGATAATTTATTGGCTCAAGAGGCGACAAACTATAACTTAGCAGAACTAGCTAGACTACGAATTCGTTATCAAGGCTTCCCTGGTGCGAGAGACATCCAACGAGACTTAGATCAAGTCCTGCAACAGTGGAACCTTACCGAAGCAGAACTTTATGAGCAAACCCGCCAGCTTCACAGCCTTGGCGGAATTTACAAAAGTCGTGGGAAAAAAGAAGAAGAAGATTGGAATTAGTTAAGAGTTAGTTGATAGTTGTTAGTTGATAGTTGTTAGTTGATAGTTGTTAGTTGTTAGTTGTCAAAAAATCCCACTAACTACTAACTACTAACTACTAACCACTAACCACTAACCACTAACCACTAACCATTAGCTACTTTTCCTGCTTCCTTCGATCCCCATACTTTCTCAATTGTCTTAATAGGTTTTCTTGGGATGATCCGGGAGTAAAGAGAATAGCGGTTGGTTGAGACTGTTTGTCAGTAGTCTTTAAAGCAGTACGTGAGAGATCAAATATCATCTGTTTTTGGTTTGTACTTGGGGTGGCAATTGCAGCATTTGGGTTGTCAACAGCAGCTTTTAGTGAGTCTAGAGTAGTAGCAACCTGTACTTGCTGCTGCATCTGCTGTGTAGAAGACACTAAACTCTTAAGACCATTCACCAATTGCCGCAGATTTTGCCGAAAAGTTGGATCGCCAGTTAATTCATCCAAATCAGATGTAATTTTTTGGGTATTTTGAAATGTTACCCGTGCAGAATCTAAGGTTTGCTGTACTACCAGTAAGTTTTTTGGATCGTTGAGAGTATTTGTGGCATTGCGTAAATTGGTAGAAGCCTGGGCGGCATTTGCCGAGAGAGTTTCTAGGTTTTTGAGTAATTCTCCTTGAGTAACGCGATTCACAGCAGGTGATAGGCTGCTGACTGTCGATCGCAGTTGGTTACTAGTTTGGGTAATATTATTTAAGGCAGTAACAAGATTAGAGCGGTTGCTTGTCACTAGAGTATCGAGGTTAGTAATCAGCTTATTAGCTTGACTGGCTGTTAACCGAAATTCCTGTGCAGTGGTACCAAGTTGACTTGTGGTGGCACTAACTTGATTTAAGGTTCGAGTGGAGGATGTAGTAAGTTGATTTGTCGCCCGTTGAATTGAATTATTAGTAGCGGAAAAGCCGTTGAGTTGTTGTTGAAGGCTTTTGCTTAAAACAGTAAAGTTACGACTTAACTCAGCAACATTAGCTGCTGCCAACGAGGTATTTTCCACAGCCTTATTGATATTTGCATAAAATTTCGGATCGCTGTATCTAGTTGACAGTTCAGTTGTGGAGCGAATCAGTTCATCAGTACTGATACCAACTTGACCTTTTAAGTGATCCTGATTACAGACGATGAGTTGGGAATTACAATTTTTGTCTAACGGTTTAGCGACGATTGTAGCCGCAAACGGCGATTTTGGGGTCATGTTGATCACGCTTTCGCCGCTAATTAATCCGCTTTGATTCGCTTCTACCAGTACATTTTTAGGGACGATCAAGTCAGCTTGGGTAATTTCAATTTCTACTTCAACGTTATTTGGTCCTGGTCGGACGGCAGAAACATTGCCTACCTTAACGCCACGATACTGCACAACTGCCTTTTTTTGTATTCCACTAGCATTGACAAATTCAACAACGGCTTTGTAAGATCTATGGTTGCCAGTGAATCTATTCAACCAGAGGATGACTCCTCCAAAAACTGCTAATCCTAGCAGGAGCAACAACCCCACAGAGCCTTCTCTAAATGTTCGCGATCGCATTTTTTTTCATCTCCCCCTACGGATTTTAGATTTGTTAGTTGTTAGTTGTTAGTTGTTAGTGGTTGGTTGGAGAACAATCAACAACTAACAACTAACAATCAACAACTAACAATCAACAATTGTCCTAGCCCACCACATGAATTGGTCCTTGTACATTTCCACTAAGAAATTGTTTAATTAGAGGATTGTCTGTAGTGTCAATTTCACTGACTCTACCTTGCCATTGCACTTTACCTTCATAAAGAAACAGAACCCTTTCAGCCGTTCGACGAATGGTACTGTGTTGATGGGTGACAATGGCAAAGGTATTACAGACTCCTTGTGTATTATGTAACTGCTGGATTAAATCTTCTATGACCGTTGAGGCAATAGGATCGAGTCCGGCTGTAGGTTCATCGTATAGTAAAACTTCTGGTCTATCTTTAGAATTATCGGGGTCGGACATGATCGCACGAGCAAAACTGACTCGTTTTCGCATACCCCCGGAGAGTTCGGCTGGATAGCGATCGCCTGTTCCCGACAAACCTACCATTTCCAATTTTTCATGCACCAGTTCTTGAATGCGCGATCGCGGTAGTTTTGATTGTTGATAAAGTAAAAACCCCACATTCTCCTCCACTGTCAACGAATCAAATAACGCCGCCTGTTGAAACACCATCCCAATACCAACAGGATTAGCACGATCCTCAATTAACCCCACTCGCCGCACCCCTTGCACATAAATTTCTCCATCATCGGGAGCAGTTAACCCAGCAATAACCCGTAAAATTGTTGATTTACCAGTACCGCTAGGACCAATAATTCCCACTGCTTCTCCCCGGTAAATAGTCAAATCCACATTATCTAAAACCTTATTGCTATTAAAGGACTTAGAAACGCCTTTCAGTTCAATTAACGGTTCAGTCATCATTAGTACAATAGTTAGTGGTTAGTGAGTCAGCGCGCCGACACGAGTGTTTCCCTCATCGCTTCTGCTTTCCCGTTGGGTGGTTAGTGGTTAGTGGAAAATAAACAACTAACAACTAACAATTAACAACTAACAAAGAACATGCACTCAAGTGATGTCATAATCATTGGTAGCGGTATCAGCAGTGTAACTGCTGTCTTACTCGCTCGTTACGGCAAGCGGGTGATTGTGTGTGAAAGCCATACAATTCCTGGAGGTCCTGTTCAGATCTTTAGACGGCGAGGATTTGAATTTGATTCTGGTTCCTCTTTCTATTGTGGTCTGACTGATGCTCGAAGTTTGAATCCTGTCGAACAAGTTTTTGCCATCGTTGTGGAAAATGTTTCCCTATTTTCCCATAATTCAAGGTTCTGTAGGCGACGTGATGGATGCAACCACCTTGAAATCAAGCGCTCCGAAAGCGCGGCTGATTGACCCTTGAGTCTACACCACCCCTAGAGAACCTGACTTTTTACACAGCGTGGTTATTTAATCAACATACTTGGGAACAATAAACTCGAAACTAGATTTAGTGTTTACCAGCAAATGCTTCACGAATTAGGTATTGTTTCCCAGCCCTTAGGTGTTTTACTCTGTGGTAACATAATTGCAGCAATATTAAACTGTTTCTTGGTGCTGTTTTTTTTGATTCCTGCTGTATTTTATGTAGAGGAATTTTGGAATGGTTTCGACACAGAAGCATTCCAGCAATTTGATCGGGAAAACAGAAGACAGGGTAAGATGTAGCGTCTCCGGACTACCCGATCGCAAGCCGCAGGCATTTAAGGCTGTTCTACCTCTGTTGGCGGCTTTGTATCACCTTGGTCTAGGAAGAATCCATTTGCCTAACACCAAGTCCGTACAACACGACCATAAAGCTGTTGTCCTAGCCAAGGTGTATTACTTGAAAGTGTATAAAGATTTTGCTTCTCGACTTTCCAGTTTTGCTTGGGATCAAACAGAGTCAGTTCAGCCCTTTGACCTGGAGCGATCGCACTCGTTTTCTGTTTTAAACACTCTGCAGGACGGGTGCTGAGAGATCTCCATAATTCCAAAGCTGTAAATTCCTCGGTTTCTACAAGATGCTGCCACAGTAAGGGAAATGCTAACTCTAAACCAATTGCCCCGGGTTGCGCTTCGGCAAAGGCAACGGTTTTTTCTTCATATGTGTAGGGCGTGTGTTCGATGGCGATCGCATCTACAACACCTGTCTGCACTGCCCGCCGCAAGGCTGCTAAATCACTGGGATTGCCCAAAGGCGGTTCTAAACGTAAATTTGTGTCGTAACTTTTAACTGCTTTTGTGTCAAGTAAAAGGTGCATCCAAGTCGTGCTGGCAGTAATGGGCAAACCAGCAGCTTTTGCCGCTGCTATCAGTTCTACACTGCGAGCGGTAGAGACGCGCATGATATGTACTGGCGTACCTGTAGTGGCAACCAATTCCAACAAAGCGGCAATGGCAGAGGTTTCCGAAAAGGAGGGGTTTCCTGGCAAACCAAAGCGGAGGGAATCTGGTCCGAGGCGCATGACTCCATTTGCCATTAATTGACGCTCACAACACCAAAATGCTACTGGTTTTCCTAAAGGTTGGAGATATTCCAACAGCCGCCGCACCAACCCCAAACTTTCCCAAGGCTGACCATCGGCAAAGCCAACCACCCCAGCCCTAGCCAAATCTGCCAATTCTGTCATTTGCTTTCCAGCAACACCTAGGGTGAGTGCACCCCAGATGTTAATGAGGGGAGTGGGGAGTGGGGAGT
>CAXTSI010000022.1:0-34497 GCA_964246695.1 uncultured bacterium | reverse complement strand
GCACAAAGATAGATATAATAATAAAATTTTTTATATCTCTGGTATCGCGCTAAAGTTATCGAAATATGAGAATATTCCATCTCAAGAGATTGCCAAAGCCATAGTTTGTCATTTTTCGGCAAACTATGGTAATGAATTTAAAGTTCAAACAGTTTTCCCTGGCTGGATTCACTTTGAGTTGACTGCTCCTGCCTTAGCGACTTGGTTACAAAGTCTTGCTAAGGAAAGTAGAACTGTGCGAGAGGAAGTCTTGAAAGAGCCTGGCGGTGAAACAAGTTTCATTAGCACTGGCTCCTTATTTACTGCTCAATACGCTCATGCAAGGTGCTGCTCACTGCTGCGGCTTGCGTACCAATTCGGATTAATTAAACTTAGGCAACCAGATATAGATAAGGCTAATGTTCGTGTACCCTCCTTCAAATCGATTCCTTGGCTGGACTGTGATGCAAAACTACGCCTAAATCACCCAGCTTCCTTACGCCTAATTGCTGAGTTAGTCAAAGTAGTAGACGAGTTAGATTACACTAGCTCAGTTATTTCAATCCCCGAGCGGGATTTACGTCCATATACCCCCGCCATCCTAGATAAAATACCAACGGTAGTCGAAAGAGATGAAAACCGTTATAACTGGGAAAAAGCAGCACTAGATTTGAGCCAAGCTTTTGAAACCTTCTGGAGCAATTGCCGCATTTTTGGTGAGGTGAAAACTACATCATCAGAACTAGCACAAGCCAGACTTGGATTAGTTCTGGCTACTCAGTCTGTGTTGAGGCTTTTGCTGGAAGAAAAACTGGGGATTTCTGCTCTTGTGGAATTGTAAAAGGGTAAGGGTAAGGGTACGGAAAACTCACACTTACCCTTCTTAATAAAAACTTTTATAACAACTATTGACTAGTAAAGTCTCTTATTATATATTTGCAGGTGTGTGAGGAGCGAACCAGCAAGGGCACCGAGACGAAACACGGCCAGTCGTCGGTGTCCTTTCTGATTTTTCCTATTAGTTAGTTGTTAGTAGTTAGTTGTTGGTTGTTAGTTGTTAGTTGATATTCCTTCACCACTAACCACTAACCACTAACTACTAACCACTAACCACTAACCACTAACACTTTCTAAGAAAGTAAAAACTTTTCGATTGCCACTGCGGCTCCATCCTGCTCAACGCTGGGCGCCACCCAAGTCGCGATCGCTTGAACTGCTGCAGGTGCATTGCCCATGGCGACACCGATGCTGGCGTACTCTAACATTTCCAAATCATTGAAGTTATCGCCAATAGTCATGACGTTGATAGGTTGCAATCCCAGCAGTTCTTCGGCTAGGTAACGCACTCCATCTCCCTTGTTGGCACTTGGGTTAGTTGCTTCAAAGAAGGTAGCAACAGATGTGGTAAGGTATAGTTCAGCTGGAGTGTATTGTTGGCGCAAACTGCCCAATAATCTGTCAATAACATCTGTGTCGTCGCATAAAGCCAGAACTTTTGTAGGTTCGTTGCTTAAACAGGAGCGTAAGTCACCCACCGGAATAGGGGTAATGCCACTCCGTTGGGCGTAAATTTCAGTTTCTGTTGTTAATTCCCGGACGTAAAGCTGGTCATTGATATAGAAGTGGACAGATAAGAGCTTGCGCAGTTCTGGTTGTTCAAAATAGTCTAATAATCGTTGTGCCATTTCTCTGGAAACGGGCAAATGTTTGTGAATTGTTTCAGTGGCGGGGTCTTGAATCCAGGCTCCCTGATAAGCTACTAGAGGCAGGCTAGAGCCAATTTCTTGATGGAAGCGTAAAGCTGAGCGATACATACGACCAGTGGCGATCGCTACCTTTACACCCTGGTTTCGCGCCGCAAAAATTGCCTGTTTTACGGCGGCGGAGAGGGTGTTAGATTGTCCGGCGATCGTACCATCGATATCTACTACCAGCAGTTTAATATCAAAGGCAGTTACGTCCTCAATGCTAGGTACTCCCAATTGGGTGGTAGATGCTTTCTGCATAAATTACTTTTGACACTCTCTCGACTAGAAGTCGAGGGATTCTACAAATATTTCGCTCTGTATATCCCGAATTGGGTTCCCAGGCACACCTCATTCGCCACATCGGCAGAGTGTTATTTCCTTAAAATCTCGTCGATTCGAGTAATGGGCGTACAGTTTCCCCCAGTCCGGGGGTACGATTTTAAAGTCTTGTCTGACTTGGTGATTGTATCATACTGACACCTAAAAGTGCGACGCATTCATGATGTAAATATTTTTGTGGAGCTATTTTACGAAATAATACTTAGTAAAAAAGTAATTTATAGAACAAAAACAATGGTGACAAATTAAACTAAGTGTGTAATAAATGACTGGGAGTCGGTGCAAAAAAAGTAAAAGGATTTTCATGAATAACAAAGCTATTACCGGACTGATTACTGCTGCTGCGGCTTTGATGGGTGCATTTTCAACCATAGTCCCGGCAAATGCAGCTTCATTGAAAAATTCAGATGAGTGGAACGATTTGACAGAACATCCAGTTCAAGACAGATCAACCGACAACTCAGGGTTCCAAGCTTTGCTTCCGGATTTCCAAAAATATCTGCAACCAGAAGGAAAACAAATTCCCGAAAAACAAATCAAGAAGCTAGACCCCAATAACCTACTCCTGAAAGACGACCAAGATGTTCGTGTTTGGTTCCTCAGCAGCAGTGCTAGCTATCATAATCAGATAGCTTACGAAGCAATCCAAGGTTCTAATTACCAAAAAGGATGGATTTTTCCAGACGCTTCTTGTAAAAGTGGAAATAATAACGAATGCGAGTTAGCCAGTGACGATGGTAAATTGAATGTCGGTGATTATGTTGATTTGGGCAAAATAGCTGGAGGCACACAAATAAACTTGTGGTTGAAAGCAAATGGAGATCAACCAAACGATCCGGGTGGAACTAACCCAGAAACACAAGTTAAAAATATTTATGGCGCAGATGCAACTCAAAACCCCGACAAACTCGATCGCGTAGTTGCTTATGAGTATCAAGACTACCTTTTGGTTGGGTTTGAGGATTTGTTCGGACCTTCAGGTTCGACAGCAGGTGGAAATGGCAATTCACAAGCCGATCGCGACTTCAACGACGTAGTTTTGGTTGTGGATTTTGGTAAAGACAACTTGAAACAAATTAATGTACCAGAACCAAGGGCGGCGATCGCCCTATTAGGTATAGGCGCAGTTGGTATGTTGAAACTGCGTCGTCGGTAACACGTTGCTAATTGTTGATTGCAATTAGCGATTAGCCATTAGCAATTAGCAATTGGTTAAAATAGGTTTATATCCCAAAAAACACCTTTAAACCAGTTGACTTCCGATTTCTTAACCACAACACATCCCACGTTCATCCTGATAGATGGACATTCCCTCGCCTTTCGTTCGTACTACGCTTTTGCTAAAGGACGAGATGGGGGACTGCGGACAAAAACGGGAATCCCTACCAGCGTGTGTTTTGGCTTTCTCAAGTTTCTGCTGGAAGTCATAGCAACTCACGGACCGCAAGCAATAGCGATCGCTTTTGATTTAGGTTTGCCAACTTTCCGCCACGAAGCTGACGATACCTACAAAGCTGACCGTCCTGGGACACCAGAAGACTTCGTTCCTGACTTGAAAAATCTGCGAGAGTTGCTGGATGCGTTGAATTTGAAAGTTTTAACCGCACCAGGTTATGAAGCAGATGATATTTTGGCAACTTTAGCACAACGCGCGGCTGCTGCTGGGTATAAAGTCAAAATTATTACAGGCGATCGCGATTTATTTCAACTGATCGATACAGAAAAAGAAATTAGTGTTCTGTACTTTAACCCAGATTCGCTGAAGCGTGCGACAACAAGCATCACCGAATTTGGTCCAGAACAAGTTAAAGAAAAACTGGGCGTTTTCCCATCTCAAGTTGTGGATTACAAAGCTCTTTGCGGTGATAAATCAGATAATATTCCAGGTGTCAGGGGAATCGGCGAAAAAACAGCAGTGCAGCTGCTTAACACTTACGGTTCCCTTGACAAAGTTTATGCTGCCTTGGGTGAAATCAAAGCAGCAACTCAGAAAAAACTCGTCGAGGGAAAACAAGATGCCGAAAAATCTCGCTACTTGGCAAGTCTAGTGCTTGATGTGCCTTTATTCGTTGATTTAGAAGATTGTAAATTAACAGGCTTCGACACAAACGCCCTGATACCAAATTTACAAAAGTTAGAATTCAATTATTTTTTAGGCAAAATCTACGAACTTCAACAACGATTTGGTGGCATTGAGGAAACTAAAGAACCAGAAACACCACCGAAGCCACTCTTGGATGGGCGGGGGAACCCCGCCCCTACGGAAGATGATGATTTGTGGTTTTTTAGTGCTGCTGATACAGCATCAGTTCAACAGCAAACTGCTTCGATAATTGAACCACAGATCATTGACACAGAAGCTAAACTCACTGAGTTGGTGAACCAACTGCAAAAATTCACTAACCCAGAGATACCAGTTGCTTGGGACACTGAAACTAGCGATTTAGAACCACGAGACGCTTCTTTGGTGGGAATAGGCTGCTGCTGGGGAACGGAACCAAATGAAGTCGCTTATATTCCCCTTGGACATAAAGCTGGGGATAATTTGAATCTAGAGGTTGCACTACAAGCACTACGCCCGATTCTAGAAAGTAGCGAGTATCCTAAGACGTTACAGAATGCCAAGTTTGACCGCTTAGTTCTACGTTGTCAAGGAGTTAAGCTGGTGTCCGTTGTGTTTGACCCCATGCTAGCAAGTTACCTTTTGAATCCAGAGGGTAATAACCATAATTTGAGTAGCTTGGCTCAGCGTTACTTGGGTTTGATCGCAAAAAGTTATACTGATTTAGTTCCTAAAGGCAAAACCATCGGCGACTTAGATATTTATACGGTCGCAGAATATTGCGGTATGGATGTCTATACCACATTCCAACTGGTGTCAAAATTACGTGAGGAACTACAGAAAATTCCGGCTTTATATAAGCTATTGCTAGAGGTGGAACAGCCGCTAGAACCAGTTTTAGCTCAGATGGAATACACAGGCGTCCGCATAGATACTGCTTATTTGCAAGAACTTTCGCAGCATTTAGAAACAGAGTTAGCTAAGTTTGAACAGCAAGTTTACGAGATTGCTGGAGAAAAATTTAACTTAGGTTCTCCCAAACAATTGAGCGAGATATTTTTTGAAAAATTGGGGTTAAGTACCAAGTATTCTCGGAAAATCCAAACGGGTTATTCTACAGATGCGGCAACTCTAGAAAGGCTGCAAGAAGTTGATACAACAGGCATTATTGATGCCATTATGGAGTATCGTACTTTATCTAAATTAAAGTCTACTTATGTGGATGCATTGCCAGCATTGGTGCGTCCAGATACTCAGCGAGTGCATACCGACTTTAACCAAACGGTGACATCTACGGGCAGATTGTCTTCTTCTAATCCGAACCTGCAAAATATTCCGATTCGGACTGCTTTTAGTCGCCAAATTCGTAAAGCGTTTTTGCCTGAACCTGGTTGGTTGATGGTAGCTGCTGATTATTCACAAATCGAGTTGCGGATTTTGGCTCATTTGAGTCAAGAGCCAGTGTTGGTTGAAGCTTACCAGAAAAATGAAGATATTCACACTGTAACCGCGCGGCTGATATTTGAGAAAGAAGATGTGACATCAGATGAACGACGGTTGGCGAAAACTATCAACTTTGGTGTGATTTATGGGATGGGTTCTCTGAGGTTTTCGCGTTCAACAGGTGTAGATAAAGCTAATGCTAACGAGTTTATTAAGCGATTTAACCAACGCTATGCTAAAGTTTTTGAATATTTGGAGTCCGTGAAGAAGCAAGCGATCGCCTTAGGATATGTTGAAACTATTCTTGGTCGTCGTCGATATTGTGATTTTACAAGTAACCCAATTAGAAACCTCAAAGGCAGCAATCCAGAAGATATTGACCTCAGTAAATTAAAGAATTTGGGTGCTTACGATGCGGGTTTACTACGTTCTGCTGCTAATGCACCAATTCAAGGTTCCAGTGCTGACATCATCAAAATTGCGATGGTAAGATTGCATGAGGTTTTGCAGAATTACCAAGCGCGTTTGTTGTTGCAAGTTCACGATGAATTGGTATTGGAAGTTCCCCCAAACGAGTGGTCAGAATTACAGCCACAAATTAAGTCTGTGATGGAAAGTGCTGTGTCGTTAAGTGTGCCGTTGGTAGTAGATGTGCGTGCAGGTGAAAATTGGATGGAAACGAAGTAGATGCGCTTTATTAGGGAGTCAGGAGTCAAACGCTTCGCTCAAATTAAAAATTAAAAATTAAAAATTAAAAATTTAGGACTTACGCATTGACAGAAAAAAACAATTGTGTACGATCACTCGTTACAAGGCTCTGCCTTGTAATGCTCTTTCAGGAGGCTCTGCCTCCCGTCATTCGGTCCGGCAGAGCCTCCTTGATGACAACGAGGCAGTGCAAGGCTTTTATTTTAACAAGCTGGCTATTCATATGATGGTCAATTTGTATAGTGCGTAAGTCCTAAAATTAATACCCCATGTCTAAAGCTTCGGGAAGGCATCTTTCCGGGGGAAACTTCCCAAAGGAATTTGCCGCCTTGAATCAACGATGCTGCTTATGAATGTTTTCCATGTTTAAAAACAGGGGAACCTGTTCCCAACTGAGTAATTCAAAAAAATTTGCGCTCAATTTTGAATTTTGAATTCAAACAATGGTCAGGAGTCAGGAGTCAGAAAGAGACGTTCCGGCGGAACGTCTGTACGGGAGTCAGGAGTTGTTGACATTCTGACTCCTTTGCTACTGATATAAGCTTATATACTCAATCATTAACAACCGGAGATAGTTAAGTTTTTCTATATAGCGTTTTATCTGTGGAAATTGACTTTCCTCTGAAAAGTACCAATTGGCAAAATAAGAAATATCAAATATTTGAAGTTTTGTTAATTTATTAATAATATCTTGAGAGTTTTTTAGGTGATCATTAGCAATTACTTGAGACGCACATCCCTCGATATCAGTTGTGAAAATTTCTATTTCCCCTAATATGCTAAAATCTTTTGATTCTTCCCACAAAGCTACTTGCCGCCTTTCTTCTCGTGTATTCTTATAATCACTTAACAAATGTTTCAAAACTTTACCAATGTAATCCTTGGCAGTTTGCGAGTTTTTAGGGATATTTGATGCTTCGAGGTTTTGCATACAATGTGCTAGTTTTCACCGTATCTCACATCTTGCACCTGGGTGAAAAACCGGGTTTCTTGAGAATGACTAATGGTCAAACCCTTAATCTTTGGTTGAGAAACCCGGTTTTTTAGGTCTTGTTGAGAATGGTGCAAGATATCAGGTATGAAACTATCTTGCTATTTCTTTCAATTATAAATTCATTTCCTTTATTCCACCTGACTGCACCATCGCTTCCTCCTTTTCTTTCGAGCGCCTTTTTTGTTGAAATTATTTGCTTTTATTAAATATTTTAAATAGTTGTTGGCAAAATCATGTCTGTCAGCATGGTTGACAACGCTATTAGCTAAAGTTGGATCGGAACGCTGCGCGAACGCGCTTCGCATTTCCACGCTAACCCACAAAATAGCGATCGCTCATAATGAAATTAACTTCGCTCTTGGAAACACCAATGGAAACTCTGACCCTGAATGTACCTCCTGCTGTAGGTTTCTCAGACGAGCAGTTTTATCAGCTATGTATAGTTAATGAAGAATGGCGGTTAGAACTTACTGCTGAGGGAGAACTGATAATCATGTCGCCAACTGGTGGAGAAAGTGGGATTAGGAATACTGATTTGACGACGGATCTCAACTTGTGGAATCGTCAGACAAAGTTGGGAAAAGTCTTTGACTCTTCCACTGTCTTCAGATTGCCCAATGGCTCCAAACGTTCCCCTGATGCTTCCTGGGTGATACTACAACGATGGGAAGCTTTATCTCGTGACGCTCGTAAGCGCTTCCCTCCACTGTGTCCAGACTTTGTAATCGAACTGCGTTCTGAAACTGATTCTCTAGAGAAATTGCGCTTAAAAATGCGAGAGTACCGGGATAATGGCGCTCGTTTAGGTTGGCTGATTGACCCCCAAACACCCTTAGTTGAAATCTACCGACCTTCAACTGATGTAGAAATTATCAATTTCTCTTTTGATCAACCACCGACACTTTCAGGCGAAGACGTACTACCTGGGTTTGTCCTCGATTTGACTTTGATCCTGAATCCTTGAACTTTGCGCTCTGATTGCAGGCGAAAGCAGCAGCTAAGAGTGTCTAGAAAATGCGTCAGAAGGAACAAGTGGTCTTCGTGGACACATTGAGCGCATTCGTCGCTACGCTCAACAACATTATGCTAACGTACCTTTCCTGATATCTTGCACCAGCATCAAAAACCGGGTTTCTTGCAAATATTCAAGGCTGAGACCCTTTATTTGTGGTTGAGAAACCCGGTTTTTTAGGTCTTATTGAGAATGGTGCAAGATCTGAGTTTCCCAATTACCTACAATTATGACAGATACTATTGATACTCTTATAACAGTGGTAGTGCTGAGAGTTGAAGCACCGAAACCAGCACCTGTGGGGGCAGAAACAGCAGGAGATAATTCAGAACTTACAGCAGCGGCACATTCAGGTTGAGCAGCGCAAGCATCTAGGGACGACAGAAATGCATAAGTAGGTTTAGGAAAAATCCCATTAAATATTAAAATTAAAATAAATGTCCAAATTCCTAATAATCTAGATAGAGATTTATTTGTTTTTGAACGCACACTTTTTCCTCTCCAACTCTATAAAAAGTAAGTTTTATATATCTATTATCTTGTTCGATCAAAATCAAAACCAGGATATTATTTAAAGGTTTAGCTAAGATTAAGGAAATGTAAAAATAAAATTTTTACAAAGGTAGGTTAATCTTTATTAAAGATGGCTGAAAAAGATATTGGTGAGACAGCAGGAGTCCAGTTGAGCCATTTTGCAACTAGGAGTTTTGCCCATACGGCTGGACAAGGTTTTCTCCGCTCTATAGATGTAGCAGGAAGCGGTCTACATCAGGGTGTTTTAGCTGTAGGAAAATTTGTCGGCTTTAAGTTTAAACCCTGGCAAGCAGTTGGTATTGCTAAAAACATCGGTAACGCAGCTAAGTTTCTTGGACCTGCTGTGGCGCTGATTGCAGTTGGAGTAGATATTCATGCAAGCATACAGGAAAAGCAGCGAGAGAAGCAAATGGCTGATGTTCGCCGCGATATTACCAGCCAATTTCAAGCAATAGCTAAAGACTTAGAAAATCAGATGGAATTACAACTACGGGAAGTTGAATCACAGGTTTACGGCGAGATTGAAAAGCAAATTGCGACTGCTCGTCAGCAGGAAGAAAGTGCGATCGCTGCTTCAAATACTTGGGTCAAAAGGAGGAGCAGAAATTCGCTCATATTTTGATTTAATTCTTTGTTATATAACGAAGGCGACAGAAAATACCCTAATTTGAAGGAATGATCGCTCTTGTCGATCGCCCCACATAAAACTTTGGAGTCAGGCGATCGCTGATAATATGAAAATAAGCGATTATGAGCGAAACACCAATGGAAACTCTAACCCTGAATGTACCTCCTGCTGTAGGTTTCTCAGACGAGCAGTTTTATCAGCTATGTATAGTTAATGAAGAATGGCGGTTAGAACTTACTGCTGAGGGAGAACTGATAATCATGTCGCCAACTGGTGGAGAAAGTGGGATTAGGAATACTGATTTGACGACGGATCTCAACTTGTGGAATCGTCAGACAAAGTTGGGAAAAGTCTTTGACTCTTCCACTGTCTTCAGATTGCCCAATGGCTCCAAACGTTCCCCTGATGCTTCCTGGGTGATACTACAACGATGGGAAGCTTTATCTCGTGACGCTCGTAAGCGCTTCCCTCCACTGTGTCCAGACTTTGTAATCGAACTGCGTTCTGAAACTGATTCTCTAGAGAAATTGCGCTTAAAAATGCGAGAGTACCGGGATAATGGCGCTCGTTTAGGTTGGCTGATTGACCCCCAAACACCCTTAGTTGAAATCTACCGACCTTCAACTGATGTAGAAACTATCAATTTCTCTTTTGACCAACCACCGACACTTTCTGGCGAAGACGTGCTACCTGGGTTTGTCCTCGATTTGACTTTGATCCTGAATCCTTGAACATTGCGCTTGTATCCAGTAACGCATCAACTGGGAATATCTCTCCATCGGCTGTCATCAAATCAATTTCAAAAAATAGCTCGCCTATGTCGCCGAATTTCCCAGCCATCATATCATGCCGCAGGCTCCTGTCTCATTGATCCGGAAAGTAACAAGCCAGCCAGAAGGGTACTGCTGACGAGCTTTTAGCTCAGCAACATCTTCATCAGGATCAATGAAATAGTCACCACTATTTGGCTCAATGATGATAAACCAGTTGTAGTGGTTGGATATCAACTCATCACGGACTCTTTTAAAAACTGGGCGACATCGCTGATAACGTACATCTAGTTCAGATTGGCGTTTTGCCATTTCTTCCGGCGGTATCGTATGTTTTGGGAATATTCTGCCTCGACGTATCGGGCGCTGGGTAGGCTGTTGAGTCATAGCAATTTCGGATTTTAGATTTTATATTTTAGGGAACTCCAACAAATAAATTATCCAATATTGTGGGGTGGAAAGGATTGCCCGCCCAGTTCATAGGGCGGGCTTTCCTGCAAGGGCGCCAGTCGCCGTGAGAGCGGGCTAACCCGACTGCAGCGCTGGCTCCCCCACAAGAAATAGTTGGATATTTTTTTACTTGGAAATCCCTTAGATTGGAAAAACCCTTTAACGGTAAATCGGATTATTCGTTGAAATATAGTATATTTTCTGACACGCTTTCAGCGGTCATTGCTTACTCTAGATTTAGGATTCACGCTGAGGGAAAAATGTCTGATCGAACATTAGGAGCCGCCGAGCCACTAGACTATAGATTTTTACTCCTCACACATATGGTGTGCGCCGATCAGCAGATTCACAGCGAAGAGGCGAAAGCTCTACAGGAACTAGCACAGCACACTAAGATGGGACGCACCATCGAAGAGATGGAGAAGATACTTGTGCAAGATGAACACCTGATATCAATGGAGGATGTAGCTCGTAAAGTCCCGCCTGGTGAGCAAAGTGAGGTAATGCGGCAAATATTGGCAATGGCGTATATTGACGGTTTTTTTTCACCATTAGAGCGCGAGATGGTGGATATCTTAGGAGGGATTTGGAATTGGTCTAAGGGGGAAATAGAGCGGCTTATTCAACAAGCAGAAGAAGTCGGTACTGGTAAACGCTCTGTTGATGACGACAACCAACCAGAACTGTCTGTTGGTGCGCGTTTTGTAAAAGGAGCCGATTCTATTTTCTCACGCGCACTTGTGGACAATTTAGCAAAAATTGTTCCTGAAAATGTCGGACGCCAAATTGAGCAGCTGCGACGGGAAATTTTATTAGCTGGACCAGAGTATGATGATGCCATTCAGCAATGTGCGGCGATCGCAACTGAAGATTACAAGTTTTCAGAAATTGCTCTGAAAGGAACTCGGTTAGCACTTAACAATTTGGGAAAAGGTATCCAAGACCAACTCACAGCCATCCACAGCAAAACAACTAGTAAGGGTGAAGCTAAAACCGCAGCGGAGGTAGCGAAGCAGCTTGAGACGACAAGAATTGCTCTCACAGTAGAAATTCTTAAAGAAATTGAAAGTTTACGCGCATCGCTTTCTGCTAAGCAACGCGCTCTCAATCATTTCAGCATCGCCTTCATGGGTAAAACTAAGGCTGGAAAAAGCACTCTCCATGCCATTGTTACTGGTGTTGGCTGGGATGCGATCGGTGTAGGTAAACAGCGTACCACTCGTTTAAATCGAGTTTATGAGTGGAAAAATATTCGGATTATTGATACTCCGGGAATTGGTGCGCCTGGAGGTAAAAGTGATGAGGAAATCGCCCAAAGTGTGATCGAAGAATCTGATGTGATTTGTTATGTGGTAACAAATGACAGCATCCAAGAAACCGAGTTTAAATTTTTGCAACTGTTAAAGGAAAAAGCTAAGCCGTTAATTATTCTGCTGAATGTTAAGCATAACCTGCGGGACTCTCGACGTTTAGAGCATTTCTTAAAAGACCCAGATAAACTGTTTGCTATAGAAGGAACAAGTGGTCTTGGTGGACACATTGAGCGGATTCGTCGCTACGCTCAACAGCATTATGCTAACGACTACTTTGATATTATTCCTGTAATGCTTCTCGCGGCGCAGCTTTCGCGTGAACCAGAACACAAAGAGCTTAAAGATAAGCTTTTCAAGGCTAGCCGGATGCCGAATTTTCTTGACTCCATCCGCCTGTCTCTGGTTGAACATGGACCTATCAGGCGGTCGCAAACTTTGCTCGGTTCTACAGTAGGTGCAATTGACAACCCTGATAAATGGGTGAATCAACAAGCCCAACTTTATCAGCAGTTGACAGATACATTAAAAACCAAGCGTCATACGCTCCAAAAAGACATCCAAAAAGCAGCAAAGGACAATAGTGCATCTTTACTGCAACAGATCGAGGCAATTTTTCAAGATTCTCTAAATGCTATTCCATCCTTTGCAGAAGATTCTTGGGACTCGAACGAAATTGGTTTGAAGCTTGGTTGGGAGCAAAAACTTAAAGCTATCCACTTTGATGAACGCTTGAAAAATGCCTATGAGGAGACTAGCAAAAAATTTAATAAAGAAGTTCAGGAAGCGCTTGAGGAAGTGGGGAATGAATTACAACTGATTGCTAAACTAGACGGTAGGAATTTTACTTTTACTGAGCAGGATTCAAATAATTTTCGAGATTTGCTGCGAATAGGTGGAAATATTCTGGGGATAGCAGGTGCTGTTATAACTATCTTTGCCCCTCCTATTGGCATTGCTATTGGGATTGCAGCTACCGTTGTTGGCTTAATGACCGGACTTTTCAAATCTAAAGCTGAAAAGCGTCGGGAAGCTGTTCAAAAAATATCAAATACATTATTTAGTCAACTCAACAATCATCACCAAACCACTCGCCAGCAGGCTAAGGATGACTTTGGCAAATATTGTGATGCAGTAGCTATGAACGTCAACACCTACTTTGAGGAGTTGATTACAGGACTAGAAGCTATTGCTGAACAGCTTGAAACAGCCAAAAATAAGTTAGATGGAACTGCTAATTATCTTAATCGTGCTTACGCCAAACGAATCATTGATTGGTGTCTTGATAAATACGAACCACTGACTGATGAGGTTATTTATAAAAACATTGCCAAAGTTAAACGTGAGTTTGGGCGCAGCATGACTATTGAAACAAAATTAGACTTGCATCTCAAAAAATCACAGAGTGATATCAACCGAGTTCTACAAGAGGACGTTTCCATTAAAACTATCAAATATTCCAAATAGGAGTAAACACATATGACTCAGAATCAACAAAACTTCAACGCTGCTGCTGCTGGAGATAAGTTCAAGAAGACTTTGGTAAAATTTGATGATTTGCTAGCTCAAGGAAACCAACCAGAACTAACAGCTATCCGTAAGAAACTGCGGGAGGAATTGAAAGAGTATCGGGAGCAGGGAATTCTTACAGTAGCTTTTGTAGGTCAATATAACGCAGGTAAATCTACCACTATTTCTGCTCTTACAGGGAGACGTGACATACGTATTGATTCTGATATTGCAACCGACAAAACTGCTAGTTATGACTGGAACAGCATCAAGCTGATAGATACACCAGGGCTGTTTACAGACCGCCAAGACCATGATGAAATTACTTATGAGGCTATTAATAAAGCAGATTTGTTAGTTTTCAGCCTCACTTATATGCTTTTTGACTCAGTGACAGCCGATAATTTCAAGAAGTTAGCCTTTGAAAAAGGTTATCGCTGGAAAATGATGCTTGTCATCAATAAAATGTCTGATGAAGCAGGAGAAGAGGCGCAAAAGATTGCTAACTATCGTAAAAGTCTAGCTGAAGCACTTAAACCTTACAGTATCGATGAATTTCCCATCTGCTTCATCGATGCTAAAGATTATTGTGAAGGAGTAGATACAGACGAAGATTTTCTGATCGAAATCAGTCGTTTCCAAACTTTTATTGATGCACTTAATAATTTTGTAGATCGTCGTGCAGCGATGGCTCGTTTCGATACACCAATCAGAATTGCGCTAGGCTGTGTTGATGAGGCTCAATTGAGTTTTACTCGCAATTCTAACGAAGACTCGGCTTTTTTGGAAGTCCTGACACGGTTATCTCGAACTGTGCGGAAAGAACGCGATCGCCTGCGAATCAAGGTTAAGAATATAGCTTTAGAAATGTCTTCCGCAGTTGCCAAGGAAGGCACAATCCTATCCACTGTTGTCGGAAGCGAGCAAAACTTCGAGATAGTTAATAAACAAGCTGAACTTAATGTGCAGAAACATTATGAAAAAGCCGAAAGTAAAATACAAGAAGCTGTTGATACAGCAGTTGAGTCGATTCGAGAAGAAGTTGAACAAGTGCTTTCAGGAAATTTAGTCCAGACCTTTGTAGCTTGTCTAGAAAAAAGCCAAAACGTGTCTGGTCAAGATGTAGATTCTAGTATGGATGTAGAGCGGATTAAAGGTCAAGTTACTTGGCTAAAAAACATTGGTGAGACAGCAGGGGTTCAGTTGAGCAATTTTGCAACTAGGAGTTTTGCCCATACTGCTGGAAAAGGTTTTCTCCACTCTATAGATGTAGCAGGAAGCGGTCTACATCAGGGTGTTTTAGCTGTAGGAAAATTTGTCGGCTTTAAGTTTAAACCCTGGCAAGCAGTTGGTATTGCTAAAAACATCGGTAACGCAGCTAAGTTTCTTGGACCTGCTGTGGCGCTGATTGCAGTTGGAGTAGATATTCATGCAAGCATACAGGAAAAGCAGCGAGAGAAGCAAATGGCTGATGTTCGCCGCGATATTACCAGCCAATTTCAAGCAATAGCTAAAGACTTAGAAAATCAGATGGAATTACAACTACGGGAAGTTGAATCACAGGTTTACGGCGAGATTGAAAAGCAAATTGCAACTGCTCGTCAGCAAGAAGAAAATGCGATCGCTGCTTCAAATACTTGGGTGAAACAACTCGCAGAAATTCGCTCATATTTTGATTTGATTCTCCGTTATATAACGAAGGCGACGGAAAATACCCTAATTTGAAGGAATGATCACTCCTCTTCTTTAAAGGAGATTACAAGATTTCATCAACCAAAACAGTACCACCTTCACAGAAATCTATGCTGAGGTGATAATCCTCAAGTAGTGCCGTTCCGATCAAGGGACGACGACCCATCGCCAGCACCACAACATCACGCTCAACACCGTTCCATATAATTCTTATGGCATAAGCATTTGTCGCCACCTTGGAGTTATCGGCAAGATTTGCTTGAATCTTAGCAATGTAGGGCAAGCCAAGTTCTGCAACAATGTTGGGTGGTAAGGTGAGGAAACCTTCAAAACCTGTATCGACAACGAACTCGATTTCTAAATCTGAATTTCCTTCTGAAAAAACAAGAACACTCATTCTTGGCTGAAGTCCAATCACCATTCCCTGTATCACTGTGTAGTCCTAACTAATGAACCACCAACAGCATACACGGCATCATAGCCAATTCTTTCTGCCCAAATTGCCGCATCAGCCTGTTTAGCTTGCAAACGACGGCTTGTTACTAGCAGATCGTCGCCTATCTCATATTCACCTGTTTCAACATTAATGGAGATCAGTTTACCAATATTCTCTGTTGTCTCAACTTGGAGACGAATATTCTTCTCGTATAGTTCTTTACCACGTCGGATAATTTCTTCGTCACTTAGTTTAGGGTAAGGCATATACACAACCTCTCAGGTAAGTCAGAACTTTATCAGCATCTCTAATGGTGATAATAGGCAATTCTATGTTAGCAGGTAATCTCAACTGTAAACTTTTGCAAGGAGGATTAGTTGGTTCCATGTCAATTTTAGTTGAAATCTACCGACCTTCAACTGATGTAGAAACTATCAATTTCTCTTTTGACCAACCACCGACACTTTCTGGCGAAGACGTGCTACCTGGGTTTGTCCTCGATTTGACTTTGATCCTGAATACTTGAACATTGCGCTCTTATTGCAGGCGAAAGCAGCAGCTAAGAGTGTCTAGAAAATGCGTCCTCAACTTTACCCAAGCGTGAGAACTTCCAATGGCGAATCTACTACTAACCGCTTTGTTCTCAACCACTGCAAACCCATCAAAGTTTCTGAAACTTCTTCCCCAATGTGAACTGGGATGGTGTACTCAATTCCATCCAATAACACCTTTCCTTCATAGAGATCGAAAGAAGCCTCACCTTGTGCTGTCCGCATAGTACGGTCAAAGTCAATAATAGACCACGCCAATGCGTCTATATCTTGGGTGTTAATCGCCAACCAGCCTGTTGTAAATCCGGTATCTAGTAGCGCATCAACTGGAAATACCTCTCCATCGGCTGTAATCAAATCGATTTCAAAAAATAGCTCACCAATGTCTCCAAATTTACCCGCAATCATATCATGCCGCAGGCTCCAGTTTCATTGATCTGGAAAATTACAAGCTTGCCTGAAGTATACTTCTGACGAGCTTTTTGAGCGGCTACATCTTCTTCAGGATCAATGAAATAGTCACCACTATTTGGCTCAATAATCATAAACCAGTTGTAATGGTCGGCTATTAACTCATCGCGGACTCGTTCAAAAACTGGGCGACAACGTTGATAACGTTCTTCTCGTTCAGCTTTGCGTCTTGCCAGTTCTTCCTGTGGTATGGTGTGTTCTGGGAATATTCTGCCTCGACGTATTGGACGCTGGGCGGGTTGCTGGGTCATAGCAATTAGCGTAAAAGTTACCCCTTTAGGAGGAAGTTAGAGCGTGTTTTTTCAGTTCGTCGAGAGAAACGACTTCCAAAGCTCTGGGATGGGTGGCGGATAAGATGACTGGTGGAGCGACGCCAGCATCGAGAGCTTCTTGCCAGCGAGAAGCACACAAACACCAGCGATCGCCTGCTTTCAAACCAGGAAATTGAAATTCTGGACGTGGAGTACTCAGATCGTTCCCCCTTAATTTGGTGAACTCTAAGAATTCTGCTGTCATCTCAGCGCAAATAACGTGCGACCCAAAATCTTGACCACCTGTGCGACAAAACCCGTCGCGATAATACCCTGTCATGGGATTCGTGCAGCAACCATCAAGTTGTCCGCCTAGTACATTGTTGGCTTCTGTCATAGTCAATTCCTTTCTTGTGACTTTTTTAGATCAAGGGTGGATTGACCCAATCTTCGGTGTTTTTGAGAGCTTTTGCACTCTTCAACTTTAACACCATCAATTTCGCTATTAAACATAGCTTTTTTAGTAGAGATAAAGCCTGTATCCCCTAGCCACGAAGCATTTCGTGACTTATATGTATTTCAACTTAAATGCCAGGAACCAGACTTGAACTGGTGACACATGGATTTTCAGTCCATTGCTCTACCAACTGAGCTATCCCGGCGATGTCGTTTATGTCCAACGAATATTAACTGTAGCAAACCTGAAATCATTTGGCAAGTCATTTCCTAAAAAAAATTATGCGGTTCGCTTTTTGAAGAAGACACCTGTGCAGGGGCAGCAAGATCGCGCCCGCAGCACACCCATCCAGTTACCGCGATATCCTAGAATTACGCTGCTAAGTATCATACTAGCTGCTCTTGTCAAGCTGCCAACTATCCCCTAAAAGTCCTTCTCAGCGATGGTGATCGGCGGAAGTTCCTGAAGTTCCTTTTCTCCATATCCAAGATAGTGAGAACTAAGTACTGAATTGCGTAAATCCGTATCGAATTGATTTCTTCGGGTGGGCATTGCCCACCATTCTGATAGTTGGTGGGCAATGCCCACCCTACACAAGAAAATAACGCGCTCGTATTTATGCAATCGTGTACTAAGGTAGCGCGATCGCGACCTGTTAGGGTCTGCATCCGCACATAAATGCATAATAACGATTATCATTATTTTATGACTATACCTAGGGTCTTTTTGGCGTTGCTCATTTCATGTATAAAAATGATTTTACGCCGATAAAATATTAATATAGCAGTCCTAAATAATTCATGAAATCCTCTCTTTCCTTCCTTGGCGCCCTTGGCACGGGCAGTCGCCTAGGTCGGGAAACCAACGCCAGTCACCTACGGCGGGAAACCCGCCTACAGTGCTGGCTCCTCCTGCAGCGCTGCCCTCGTCTTGGCGGTTCGTTAAAAAAAATTAATATTCACCGATCGGATAGGATAGCTATATTTGTGTGCCAGATGATCTTAATTACTGTTTTGGCTGTTGCCTGTCATAGCACAAAAAATACAAGTAATGATAGTCAATCGACTCCTGGCATTTCTCTATCTAACACTAAATCCTCCGTTGATTGCGTTCAAAACTATAATCCTCAAACTGACTATTTTTCTGACAAAATTTCTATCAATCACGCTCAGGGATTTGTAGTAGAATATCATCAAAACTACAAAGTTGTCACTGTGAAAAATCCTTGGCATTCTGCCAAGACAAAATTCCAATATGTTTTAGTTCAATGTGGCACTCCTGTACCAGAAGGATTTCCGAAAAATCAGGTGATTCAAGTGCCTGTGAATAAAGTTGTATCTCTTTCTACTACTCATTTACCTCATTTAGATAAATTAGGATTGGTAGATAAACTTGTCGCAGTTAGCAATATCAAACAAGTAAATACCAGCAGTGTTGTTGAAAAAATCAAAGCTGGGAAGGTAGCAGAAGTGGGAAATGGTGCTAGTGTTAATGTTGAGCGAATATTAGAATTAGATCCTGATTTAGTAACTACTTTCGGCACTGGAACACAGACAGATAATTATCCTAAACTGTTAGAAGCTGGGTTAAAAGTAGCTGTCAATGCTGAGTATATGGAAACTTCACCTCTAGGAAGAGCAGAATGGCTAAAGTTTACAGCTTTGTTTTTTAACCAAGAAGCAAAAGCTGAAAAAGTGTTTGGGGATATTGAAAAAAAATATCAAGCAGTAGCATCAAGAGCAAGGGCTGCCAAAAATAATCCTACTGTGTTCACAGGTTTTAACTTTAAAGGCACTTGGTATACGCCAACAGGTAACAGCTACGTTGCTAAATATCTGGCTGATGCGGGAGCAAAGTATCTCTGGAATAATTATAAATCATATGGTAATCTTCCTCTTTCCTTTGAAACCGTTTTTGAACAAGCTGCAACGGCTGATTACTGGGTTAATCAAAGTCAGAATTGGCTTTCTTTGCAGCAGGTAGTTGCTGAAGATAACCGTTATGCTGATTTCAAAGCTCTGAAAAACCGTAAGGTTTTTAATAATAATGCTCGTGTAAATGAATCTGGTGGTAATGATTATTGGGAAGGTGGAATTAGCAACCCGGATTTAGTGTTATCTGATTTGATTAAGATTTTTCATCCAGAATTATTACCTGAGCATAAGTTTGTCTATTACCGTCAGATTAATTAAATGCATTATTTAGATAAACGTTGGCGCAATTCTCGTATGGCGATTCCAGTCCCACGCTGACTTGCAGCTTCTAGACATTGAGCGACTATTGTCTGCAAGTCAACAAGAGGAAAATAACGACTGGTGGTTTGCAGTTGGTATTCGTTTTCCTGTAATTTATAGATGGCTAGTTGATTTCTTTTCAGTAACCAGACCTCTGGTACTCGATATGGCAAGTAATCGCTGGCATCAGTGTAGGTAGTTACGTCAATTTCGATCGCCAAATCCGGCGATGGATCAGTACCCCATTCTAATCTGTCTCGCCCCACAACTGCTTGCCAGTTGTCGATGTAAAAGCAATAATCTGGCTCAATCCCCCCAACTTCAGGCAATTCCATTGTCATGGGCGTAAAAGCTTCATAGTTGCGATTCTCTTGATCGAGTAAAGCCGTGACTATGTTAGCAGCCAAATGGGCATCTCGCCCGTGTTTGGGGAGAGGAGACATCAGCAGAATTTCTCCGAGACGGTACTTAATGCGGGGAATGGATGAATCCCCCCGGCTTGAGCATAACGCCCGATAGTCTTGCCAAGAACCTAGCATTCGCACAACTGTTCCTGGTGGTAGCTGAATTTTTTCAGGGGAAATGAGAGCAAACATGGGAATGACTCCACAAAAATGCATTTTCCCCTCTTCTTGTGCTTTGCCCTAGAAGAGGGGGAGTCTTACTCTTGTCCTATTTTAACTGGCTTACAAGCCTATCTGAACATGGGGAAGCTCACAACACAGGTCTTCCCCATCCTCAAGATTGTTCATGAAGACTTTGTCAGATCGTACCAAACGTGCCTTAGGCGTGGCAAGTGCAGCCCGTATGTCCGCAGCCTTCTCCATTAGGGTGATGATTGGCGCAGGCTTCACCGCAGTAAGGCTTACCATCTTTCATGACAGCATCAGACAGCGAAACAACGCACAGACAGGATTCACAGGCACATTTCATTTGATTTACGGTAGTAGTCATAGGTTTGCTCTTATCAGTTCTAGGCTCATCCTAACATATGAATAACTATTCATATGTTAGAATAAAAAATCTTCATATTTGTTGAAGTATTCTCGAATCGGGGTTTCCCGACAATTGCTTGACAACGGTATCATCACCAACTGGAATGACAAAGGTGCTGAGAGTTCCAGATATAAAAGCACTTAAGAAAAAGGCCGCTAGTCCTGCTAAAACCGCGTGCATCAATCACATCTCCCAGCAATCCCATGCGCTTACCGTGGGTACGTACCTACAACAGCGCAAAGAATACCGAGAAGAATCGTGTTCCGCGCATAAACTCAAAACTGAGCGGTTCAGGGCGAAGTGACGGCACAATATCTCGATATAAGTATAGGTTTGTCCTGAAATTGATAATCTGTCTCATTGACAACTGTTGTGGAGTTAAGTAGAATATGCCTCATTAGATTTTTTGAGACACGTTATCATTCTCAAAAGGAAGAGGGTAGTGGTAGAACTCCAAGTGCTGCATGTAGCGCGAACACGCATTTCCCCACCAGCGGATACTGCCATCAAAGGTTGCTTGCCTTGGTGGCGGGTAGTAATGGCTGCCAGACTTTTTCTAGCGTTTTTTGCTCTGCTTCCGCTTCTCACTGGCTGTGGTGGCGGTAGTACTACAACTAACTCTAGTGCCGATCCTAACACCAACCCTAGTCCTACTGCTAAGCTCGCCCAAACTAGCAGCACGAGTACAGCAAAAGTGCAAGTCGTGGCGGCTGAGAATTTCTGGGGCAGCATCGCATCCCAAGTGGGCGGCGACCGTGTTCAAGTCACAAGTATCATCACCAATCCCGCTACCGATCCTCACGACTACGAACCCAAGCCAACCGATGCCCGCACCGTTGCCAGTGCCCGCTACGTTATCTTCAATGGTGCGGGGTACGATGCTTGGGGACAAAAGCTCATTGACGCCAACCCAGTGAATGGGCGTAAGGTACTCAATGTCGGCGATCTGGTGGGCAAGAAACAAGGGGAAAACCCGCACCTGTGGTATAGCCCTGAATACGTGCTGCGTGTTGTCGATCAGATTACAGCCGACCTGAAGAACCTCGATCAAGCAGACGCAGCATACTTCGACCAGCAGCGCCAGCAGTTTGTGACCGTAGCTCTCAAAGACTATAACGACACTATTAACACTATCAAGCAGAAGTATCAGGGCATCCCAGTCGGCTCAACCGAGAGTATCTTTGTTTACCAATCCCAACCCTTGGGTCTGAACCTGATCGCGCCGCCGAAATTCATGAATGCAATCTCCGAAGGTCAAGCGCCAACGGCATCTGACAAAGCTACGTTAGACAAACAGATTACACAGAAGCAGATAAAAGTCCTTGTCTTTAACTCCCAGAACTCAACGCCAGATACAAACGCACTGAAGCAGAAAGCACAAGCCGCAGGAATCCCCATCGTCCCGATTACCGAGACGCTGACTCCGGCGACGGCTAGCTTCCAAGACTGGCAGGTAGGGCAACTAAAAGCTCTACAGCAAGCATTAGCTAAATCTACGGGGAAATAGGTGTTGCTGAATCTAGATATGAATTGGCTCACGCAAAGGCGCGAAGACGCAAAGGTACTTTGAACAGTTCATATGTCAATTTAGCAACGCTGGCAAATAAGCTTTATCAACTGAAGGAAAAAACTTCATGATCCGTAACTCGAAGGGTGTCGATCCAGCGCCGCAACCTTTGCAGAACGTCATTCAATTTGAACACGCTGGCGTTCAACGTGGTGGTCGCATGCTTTGGCGCGATATGGATTGCGGCATACGCCCTGGTGAGTTTATCGCCATCCTTGGACCTAATGGCGCGGGTAAATCAACACTGCTCAAGGTGCTTTTGGGCTTACTCCCTTTGAGTGAGGGACGGATAACCGTTTTGGGGTCACCCGTGCGTCGCGGTCACCCGGAAATCAGCTATCTTCCCCAGCGGCGGAACTTCGATGCGGACGTGCGGGTGCGGGGACGCGATATCGTGCGTCTAGGTCTGGACGGCACCAAGTGGGGGGTGCCCCTACCGCTGGTGAGGAGGCTTTGGGGAGGTGATGTGCAAGCTCGTGAGTCGCGGCGGCGAGTACAAAATGCCATCGATATCGTTGGTGCGAGTGGCTATGCAGATCGCCCTATTGGTGAACTGTCTGGTGGTGAGCAGCAGCGCCTGCTGATTGCACAGGCATTGGTTACCAGACCACGGATCTTGCTTCTCGACGAACCCCTTGATAGTCTGGATCTGTACAATCAGCAGTCCGTGTCGGCATTAATTCGCCGCATCAGTCAGGAGTACCAGGTGACGGTGCTGCTCGTCGCCCATGATGTTAATCCCATCCTGCCCTACCTAGATCGGGTACTCTACATTGGGAGAGGACAGACCGCGATTGGGACGCCGGAGGAGGTGATTACCTCAGAGACGCTTTCGCGGCTCTATGACGCCCCAATTGACGTACTGCATACACGAGATGGGCGAATTATCGTTGTTGGTCAGCCGGAGTCAGTCACTTATCATGCCAACCTTACTAATCGTGTTCGCTAGCATGTCGGCGGATGTGCAGCTTTCGTGGAATCTCGCAGTGGATATCCAACAGCTTTTTGCCTACCATTTCATGCAAACTGCCTTCTTGGCAGGGACGCTGATTGCACTGATAGCAGGAGTTGTGGGCTACTTTATGGTGCTGCGCGGGCAGAGTTTTGCCGGACACACTTTGGCAAACGTCGGCTTTGCTGGCGCTGCTGGTGCCGTACTTCTAGGCTGGTCACCGATTGTGGGACTGCTTGTCTTCTGTATCGGTGCGGCTGTTGGTATAGGTATGCTGGGCGGGCGAAACTCCCAGACGCAGTGGGGACAGGGAGTCGCCATCGGCACGATTCAGACGGGAGCACTTTCCCTAGGGTTGCTGTTCGTCCATCTCTCCTCATCTTCTAATGCGGCTGGCATTTACGCGATTCTCTTTGGTGCTGTACTTGGGATTAGCGATCGCGACGTGAACGTCATCGCACTGACGACAGTGGTGACCTTAGCTGGATTGATGGCGATCGCCCGCCCCCTGTTCTTCGCCTCCATAGATCCGGATGTAGCTCATGCTCGCGGTGTACCTGTGCTACTGCTCGACAATGCCTTTCTCATCTTACTAGCGTTTGCCGTGGCTCAGTCGGTGCAGGTTGTAGGGGTGCTACTGATCTTTGCGCTGCTAGTCACGCCTGCAGCCATTGCCCAAGAGGTAACCGCGCACCCAGTTTTTGCGGTCAGCCTCTCGGTGTTCTTAGCACTGCTGTTCACTTGGACTGGCTTGGCGGTTGCCTATTTTACGCCCTATCCCGTCGGCTTTTTCATCACTAGTTTAGCTTTCGGAACGTATGCCTTGGTGCGCCTTCTCAAGCAGTTAGTAATTCGGAATTCGTAATAATGGCATCCTATGGATACTCAGAACACCGGGTAGTGGAGCAAAACCGAAAAGATCCTTAACTCTAAAATTTTTACCTTTTGCTTAAAATGTCCTCAATAATATGTTATTGAGAATAACACTTAACTAAAGAGGTATACCACAATGACTCAAGCCTTACCAAAAACCAAACTAGTAACTTTTGAAGAATTTGCAAATTGGAAACCTGACGGAGGACGTTATGAACTACATGATGGAGTAATTGTTAAAATGCCACAACCGCTAGGCGATCATGAAGAGATTGTTGGTTTTTCAGCATCTGAGCTAAATGCCGAATATAGACGCTTAAATCTTCCTTACTTCATACCCAAAACTGCTTTAGTGAAACCACCTGAAAATGAGTCCGGTTACTCACCAGATGTGCTTATAGTCAATCGCTCTAATTTGGTAAATGAACCGCTATGGAAAAAAGAATCAACCGTAACTCAGGGTGCATCAATTCCTTTAGTAGTTGAAGTGGTTAGCACCAATTGGCGGGATGATTATTTCACTAAACTAGGCAAGTACGAAGAGATTGGAATACCTGAATACTGGATTGTAGATTATTTAGGTCTAGGAGGTCGTAAGTTTATTGGGAATCCCAAACAACCAACTATTTCAATTTACTATCTATTCGAGGGTGAGTATCAAGTCACTCCATTTAGAGGTAGCGATCGTATCCACTCCCCAACATTTCCAGAATTAAACTTGACCGCTCAACAGATTTTTAATGCTGGTAAAGTCTAAAATAAAACACCGATATATTACCGGATAACACTATTTCATCAAATAAACAGGACTTAAACAAAAATTAAGCCCAATTGCTGGTTAAATGCACGACAGCTTAATTACGAATTATGTTTCTATTGGACATTCCACCATTCTCACTGAACCTAGTCCAGGATGTGCGCGACATGCTAAGCTTGGATTTCATGCGCTATGCGTTCCTAGCTGGAACCCCAATAGCCATTGTCTCCGGGCTGGTCGGCTATTTCGTCGTGCTGCGCAATCTGGTTTTCGCAACCGAGGCGCTGGCGCACGTTACTTTTACAGGGGCGCTGCTTGCAGTGATTGTGGGCAGCGACCCGCAGATGGGACTGTTTGGTGTGACGATGCTGGTCGCGCTCTCACTAGGTCTGTTGGGAACGCGGGCGCGGGCGAAAGACGTAGAGGTCGGCATCGTACTGGCTTGGGTGCTTGGACTAGGAGCACTGTTCTTGAGTATTTACACTTCACAATCTAGCGGAGCCAACAGCACCATCGGCGTTAACTATCTTTTTGGCTCGATCCTTGGCTTACAGGCGCAACAGGCACAGTTAGTTGCGGCGATCGGCGTGGTGGTAATTGTCATACTCCTTTTGATCGCACGCCCCCTGCTATTTGCATCTGTTGATCCTGAAGTCGCAGCGACGCGGGGCGTACCAGTGCGAGTTATCAGTGCCGTCTTTTTGCTTTTGGTGGCGCTCAGCATAGCCGAAGCAGTTCCAGCTGTAGGAGCGTTGTTGAACTCCGCGCTGTTAGTTACACCTGCGGCGATCGCCCAGCGTCTGATGGCACGTCCTTTCGTCGCGCTTTGGCTCTCGGCTGGGCTGTCGCTGACCTTCGTGTGGGTGGGGTTAACCATCGCCTTTTACGCTCCCTACCCAGTTAGTTTTCTGATTAGCATGTTAGCCTTCGTGACCTATGTTGCAGTGGTGATCTGGCAACGGCTTTTTGCTTCGTCCACATCGCGTCTGCCATTGTGAAAAAATTTGCTCCATATTGATAATTATTTTTAATAAAACTTAATGCTACAAAAGTATATTGTGGATGTGAACGGAAAGTTAGGGTGAGGAGAAGATGAAAAAATTATGGAAATCGCTGCTGGCAGGTTCAGCAGTTTTTGGCACAATGCTAGTTGTTAGTTTTACAGCAGCTGCAGGACAAAAACCTGCCTCTTCGGAAATTACTGAACAGCAGCATACAAGTCTACAAGAAAAAGCTGACAATGTCCGTCAAGACAATGGAATGGCGCAAGTAAACTCGGTGTCTCAGCTATCAGACGTGCAACCCACAGACTGGGCATTCCAAGCGTTGCAATCACTTGTAGAACGCTACGGCTGTATTGCTGGATACCCGAATGGCACTTACCGAGGTAGTCGGGCGATGACGCGGTATGAGTTTGCTGCTGGTTTAAATGCTTGTCTCAACCGGGTTAACGAATTAATTGCTACCGCTACAAGTGATTTGGTAGCTAAACAAGATTTAGCGACATTACAAAAACTGCAACAAGAATACTCAACAGAACTGGCAGCACTACGCGGTCGTGTGGATGCAGTGGAAGCCAAAGCTGCTGAGTTGGAAGCTAATCAATTTTCTACTACGGCAAAACTTAATGGCGTCGCGATCTTTGCACCAGTCAGTGTTTTTGCAGGTGATAATGCTAGGGGTCAGAAAATAGACAGGAATCCGATCTTTGCCGACAGGGTGCGTCTTAACTTCGACTCTAGCTTTACAGGTGAAGACCAGTTAAGAGTTCGACTCCAAGCAACGAACTTGGATGCTTTGTCTGGCACTTCTACTTTCACACCAGAAGGCGATCTGCGATTCAGTGGTCCAACTTACAGCAATGGCAATAATAATAAAGTTGTTCTGGATGCACTGTTGTATAGTTTCTCTGTGGGGAAAAACACAAAAGTTATACTGGAGGGAAATGCTGGGGCGGCGGATGACTTTACCAATACCGTCAACCCTTTACTAGATGGTGATGGTGATACAGGCGCTCTTTCTAACTTTGGCACACGCAATCCGATTTATTTTCCAGTGGCAGGTTCTGGAGCTGCACTCAGGCATCAGTTCAGTAAAAATTTGGAACTGACTTTGGGCTATTTAGGCAATACGCCTAACGATCCATCACAGAAAAATGGTTTGTTCAACGGAGGTTATGGAGCGATCGGGCAGTTGACAATTAAGCCAATTGATCGCCTCACGTTTGGCTTGACTTACGTTAATGCCTATAACGCCGACTTGACAGCTGGTAGTAATCGTGCTAACTTGCGTTCTGCCTTGCTCAGTGATTCCAGCTTTCTGCCATCTGTTGCTGGTGGTCCGAGTCAAGGCAATGTGGGTACAACCCAGCCCGGTGGTAACACTACTCTGCCAACAGCTACTTTGGAAGCTGTTAGGGGACAGAGTTTGCCAGTTTCTAGCAATTCCTACGGTTTCGAGGCATCCTTTCAACTCAGCCCGAGAGTTGTACTCGGTGGTTGGGTTGGCTACACCAGCGAGCGCACCCTCTCCACACTCGGTGGAGCAATTCCCCGTGGCGATCTTGATATCTGGAACTATGCTGTGACACTAGCTTTCCCGGATCTGGGGAAAAAGGGCAGCGTGGCAGGCTTTATTTTCGGCATGGAACCGAAGGTGACTGGTGTGAGTACTGCTCTTAGGGGTGCGATCGGCAAAGATCCAGACACTTCCTATCACATTGAAGGGTTCTATCAGTATCAACTGACAGACAATATCGCCATTACACCAGGGGTGATTTGGTTGACAGCGCCAGATCATAACAGCAACAACAATGGTGTCGTGATTGGTACGGTGAGAACCACTTTTACTTTCTAAGGTAACTGGAAAGTCACATAGAAAAAATAGTGATTCAGTTCTCCTCTCCGTTTCTGAATCACTATTAAGAAATAACTCGATTGATTAAGTTTTTAATAACACTTATGTCAGCTTGTACGTAGATGCCGGACGTCCTACCGGAATTGTGTACCCTGAAAACAGCTAATCAATCTAATGATAAAATCGAGGTCTAATGGCTCCTAAGATTATGCGTCAGCTTTGGTCTGTCGTAGAAACAGCACAAGCTAAGACGCTATTGCAGTTAGATGACGCCAGTTTAGTGCAGTGGTTGGTAAAACAAACCAAGACGCAAGCTTTGCTAGATTGTGATGAAACTGATTTCCTCAGCGACTACATCAAATCCCGACTGAGCCTGATCCGCGAACTTGTTTATGAACGGCAGTGTTCCCGATCGTAAAATTACCATTGATCGATAAGTCCAAAGTCTAAAGTTCAAAATAAGAACTATTGACTCTTGGGTAAATAACCTTCTACTAAACAATCGGAACCCACAACGCGCACTTCTACGCGTTCCAAGGACAACGCTTGAGTCATGCTGGTAAAACCTAACTCACCTACAGGTGTAAAAGCATTACTACCACCAATGATTTTAGGAGCAATAAAGGCAAGGACTTTTTGCACTGCTCCTTGAGCGATCGCACTAGCAGCTAAGGTTCCACCACACTCCCACAGTACGTTGCAAAAACCCCGCTCATAAAAGTACACCATTACCTTATCTGGTGTAAGTGGTGTTAATTCCACCACTTCCACCCCCTGTTTTTGTAACATATGACGAAAATCAGGGTTCGCTTCTTTTTCTGTCAACACCAAAGTGGGAGCATCATTCGTTTGCCACAAGTGTGCGGATTGTGGCAAATTCAGACTACGACTCATCACCACTCTTAGGGGATTATGCGCTCCCTGTTGATGGCTGGTTAAATAAGGATTGTCCTGTATAACCGTGTTTCCACCTACAATGACTGCATCAGAAGCTACTCGCAGTTGATGAACTTCGTTGCGGGACATTTGGTTTGTTACCCAGGCACTGTGACCAGTAGTGGTAGCAATTTTGCCATCTAAAGTCATGGCATATTTCAAAATGCCAAAAGGTCGATGATAGAGAATGCGATGAACAAAGCCTTCATTTAGCTTCTTGCAAGCTTCAAGTTCCACTCCCACCAACACTTCTATCCCAGCTGCACGTAATCGAGCAATCCCACCGCCAGCGACTAGGGGATTGGGATCCACCATACCCACCACCACCTTTGCCACCCCAGCTGCTATTAATGCCGACGTACAAGGGGGAGTGCGTCCGTAGTGATTGCAAGGTTCGAGGCTGACATAGATAGTTGCCGCATGTGCGCGATCGCCTGCAGAGCGAAGTGCAAAAACTTCTGCGTGCGGCTCACCTGCACGCGGATGAAACCCTTCTCCAACAATCTCGCCATCTTTAACAATCACTGCTCCTACTAGAGGATTTGGGGAGGTACGTCCTAAGGCACGGCGGGCAAGTTCCAAACACCGTTGCATCATAGCCCGGTCAAAATCTGTTCCTATCGTTTCTAGTGGGTGTGAATCCGCCGGAAATCCTGACCCCTTTAAAGAAGTATCTGGTTGAACAACCACTGGGAAATTTTCCATAACTTTGGGCTATACTCTGAATATTTGCGCTGACGACAAGCAAGCAGACAACAATTAAATAGCAATATCCACATCAGCTTAAGGCAGTCTCTACTTAACTCTAGCTTGGATCTATCTTGCCTCTTGTTGTACAGACACCGGAAAGTCTCTTCCTGACTCCTGACTGAATTAAGACTGCTCTGCCAGTCTGATCTGCTGCCACCAACGATTCAGGGGATAATAAACTACAGGAGCCCAAAGACTACTGAGAATGGCAGAGGCAAGAGAAACCTTCTGGTAATATGCCCAGAACTCTCGGAAGTTGCGATTGTCCATCAGAACCAATTGCAACCCGAAGATAGTCTCTGCAAAAATTGCCATCCCAAACACAATTAAAGCAATAGAAATAAAGTCTTCTTGTATAAAACGCTGCTTTTGAATTAGACCAGTAATAAATCCTACAATCCCTAGACCTAGGGCATGAGTCGGGTCGGGTGATGTCATAGCATCTTGAAGTAGCCCCAGAACTATGCCGGACATTGCGCCACTAAAAGCTGTGCGCTTCACACTCCAAGCCACCACCCAAATTAACAGCCAATTTGGTCCAATGCCCAACAATTCCATACCAGGAAAGCGGGTTAGCAACATTAGCAAGCATAACAGCACAGACCCAACCGTCACTGCCCAATCGCTCAGTTGACGTAGGTTCTTATCCCTAAAGCATCGATCGCCAAGTTGAACTTTTGATTTTCCAGAGCGCGATTTTGGCAAGTTCTGCCTGCTACTCCGAAAGTCAGGAATCATCATTTTTTATCAAACCTCGCATTCACACGCTAGTTGTTGGCTAATGGCTAATGGCTAATGGCTAACGGCTAATGGCTAACGGCTAATGGCTAATAGCTAATGGCTAATAGAAGACTGGCAATTAGCAATTAGCAATTAGCAATTAGCCCTTCGGGTTCGCCAGTTCCCTACGGCGGGAAACCCGCCTTCAGGACTGGACTCACAATTAGCAATTCCCTTCATGGATGTTGGTTTTCCGGTTTAGGATATACCGATACCCAATCCAGCGAGTGTAGCGGTGGGAAAAGTTCAATTTTTGCTACTGATGCTGGAAGTTTCTTCAAATCTAGGGACTTCACCCGTCCTACCGCCAAGCCTGACGGAAACTTTTGACTATAACTAGATGTAGCAACCAAATCTCCTGGCTTCACATTTGGGACTTTTTCATAAAACTCTAGTACTGCTTCTGCATCTGTTGCTCCCCGCAAAACGCCCTTGGCACCAGTGCGAGTGATTGTGACACCTACTTGACTCTTAAAGTCACTAATTAATAGAACGCGGCTGGTATTAGGAGTTACACTTTCTACCAAACCAACCAATCCACCTTCAGCTTGGACTATGAAACCTGACATAATTCCCGCAAGGCTGCCACGATTTAAGGTCACTTGTTGCCACCAATTGTCAGCACTGCGTCCCACTACCCGCGCCGGAATTGGGCGCGATGAGAGAGGCTCTTTCTCGACATAACCCAATAACTGTTTTAGCTTGTTATTTTGGCTTTCTAGTTCCGCTATCCGCGTTTGTAGTTCCAATGCCCGTGCATCACGGAGACGTTCAAGTTGGGTTGCTTTTGTCTGGAACATTTGCAACGGACGAGTAATCCCTTGGTACAACTCAAGCACAAGTGCACCTTGAGTCTGTCGAAGTATCAAAGCACTACCAACTGCCAAAGCTAGCAGCCCGATTTGTAACCCTTTGCGATCCCACCAGCGACGTGCAGTAAACATATATACCCTTTTATAGCAGTAAATTTTACTAACGTAAGTTGCGCTCTTTTGAGAGTGAGGGCTGGTAATGGGTAATAGGTAATGGGTAATAGTCAGAAAAAACTTAGTCCCTGAGTCCCTTTTTCCCAATTACCAATTACCAATTACCAATTACCAATTACCAATTACCAATTACCGAAAGTATATGATTGCTACATATTCCGAGAACGTCCGCTGAACACTCGTTCCAGCTGCTTGAAATTTTCCAATACTCGACCAGTTCCGAGGACAACACAACTCAAAGGATCGGCAGCAATATGTGTGATAATTCCTGTTTCATGACTAATCAAGGTGTCTATCCCTTTGAGCAAAGCTCCACCACCAGCCAGCATAATACCTCTGTCAATAATGTCTGCCGCTAGTTCTGGAGGTGTGCGTTCTAGTGTCCGCTTCACTGCTTCTATAATGACTGACAGGGGTTCCGCCATACTTTCACGAATTTCTGGTCCTTTGATTGTCACAGTTCGCGGTAGACCAGAAAGCAAATGCAAGCCTCGAACTTCCATCATGGCATCATCATTATCTATCGTGGGATAGGCAGAGCCAATACGAATTTTAATGTCCTCTGCAGTACGTTCCCCAATCACCATGTTATGAACTTTTCTCATGTACTGCATGATCGCTTCGGTCAGTTCATCCCCAGCTATGCGTACTGATTCGCTTATTACTGTACCCTGAAGGCTCAGTACTGCCACTTCTGTTGTACCGCCACCAATATCGACGATCATGTTGCCTGTAGGTTCGGCAACGGGTAGTCCCGCGCCAATTGCCGCTGCTACAGGCTCATCTATTAAGAAAACTTCTCTTGCCCCGGCTTGAGTAGCAGCGTCCATCACAGCTCGTCTTTCTACCCCTGTGACGCCACTGGGAATGCCAATGACAATTCTGGGTAATACTAGAGACTTGCCTTCATTGACTCGTTGGATGAAGTGTTTTAGCATTAGCTCGGCTGTATCGAAATCAGCAATGACTCCATCACGCAAAGGGCGCAGGGCAATCACATTTCCTGGTGTCCGACCGAGCATTTTTTTGGCTTCTTCTCCTACTGCCAGTGCTACTTTTTCGTTTTGATCAATTGCAACAACTGAAGGTTCTTGAAGAACAATACCTTTACCTGATACATATACAAGAGTATTAGCGGTCCCAAGGTCGATACCCATATCCCGCGATAAAGAAAATCTACTAAAAATACCCACGCTTCTCAATGCCCCCTATTTGCTATACTTTTGACTATTACCGTAAGAGAGAATCGTGCTGGATTCTATTATGTTTTTTGATCTGAGTCTAGTAAAGTAGATCATGTTTTCATAGATCTTTTTGGAATTCTAACTTGGTCTTAGATTTACATTGTTTTACTAATATTCTGTACATTTATCTGCATATCCGTTTTTTAAGGTTTCTCAGTAATTATAATTGTGATTTATTTAACATCCTTTCAATAGCTTCGTAATTCGCTATGATGAAAATCACAATGAATAAGTACACCTGTACTGAAAGGTAAAGCACATGAGTATCAATCTTGTCATTCTGGTTGGTCGTGTAGGCAGCGATCCGGAAATAAAATATTTCCAAGATTCTGGTAGCGTTGTTTGTAACATGCCCCTAGCTGTGAAGCGTAGAAGTCGTAACAGTGACCAACCAGACTGGTTTAATCTGGAATTATGGGGCAAAACTGCTGAAACAGCCGGGAATTACGTTCGTAAGGGTAGTTTGATTGGTGTCACGGGTTCATTAAAGTTTGAACATTGGCAAGATCGCAATAGTGGATCCAATCGCTCTAAACCTGTGATTCGAGTGGATAGGCTGGAATTATTGGGTTCTAAGCGAGATTCAGAAACCGATGTGATGGATAGTAACCCTGAAAATTATTAATCGCTAATTGCTAATGGCTAATGGCTAATGGCAGAACAAACAATTAGCGATTAGCAATTAGCGATTAACAATTAATAACTAATTTCCAGTGTTACCGATGCATCTTCAAGTTGCTCACCACTAATGACGGAGGTAGAAGCATCTTGTGTTCCCGTCTTGGTAACCGCAGTCCGCAACAATGGTCGTGGTGGTGAAGGCGCACTTGCGCCGTTAACTTGAATGCTCACCACTTCTTTGGATTTGATACCCAAGGTAGTAAAAACAACATTAGCTTGCTGTTGAGCATTAATGGTAGCTTCTCTAAGTGCTTGTTTTTGAGCTTGTGCAATGGCTTCATCACTTGCTACAAAACTAATGCCGTTAATCTGAGTCGCACCAGCTTTAACGGCTTCATCCAATAAACTACCAGCAATATCGGTAGCAATGCGAAAACTTACGGTGTTAGTTGCATTGTACCCTGTAATATGTTGCACATTGTTGCTGTAGCTATAAACTGGGTTGAGGCTGATGCCTGTAGTTTGTAATTTTTCTACATTATGGCTCTTAAGCAAGGCAACTACAGCTGATGATCTAAGGGCAGCATCTTTTTGTACCTCTTGTGCTGTTTTACCTTGAACCTCAACCCCCAAACTCACTTGAGACAAAGTGGTAGGAATTGTTTCAACTTTGTGACCGGTGACGGTCAGAGTTCGCAACATTTTCTCTTTGTCTTGCGCCAAAACAGGCTGGGTAAAACTCACACATATAAGTAAAACTACAGTTAGAGTTTTGGAAAAGTTTTCAGTATTTAACTCAAAACCCGATAAAGTAGCTTTAGTCATAGAATTGGTTACTCCTCTGAAAGCGGTTAGTAGTTAGTGGTTAGTTGTTAGTAGTTATTAGCACAATCAACAACCCTTCGGGTGACGCTCAGTAGCGCTCGTGCCGACGCTCGTTCCTCCCTAACGCTACCGCTTCGCTAACGTCGAAGATCGCCAGTCGCCTAGGTCGGGAGACCCTCCGCATGCGCGCTGGCTCACGAACAATCAACAACTAATAATTTCTACCTTGGCACTGCAAAAGTTGAAAGCTGAAGTGGTTACATTTTTGGAAACTAAAAAAATGATACTAAGATTTTTGGGGATTGTTTGATGGCGTATTGGCTACTGAAAACGGAACCTGAAGATTATTCCTATAGTGATTTAGAACGGGATCGCAGCACAGTTTGGGATGGAGTGAGTAATACCTTAGCCCTTAAGCATATGTGTACCATGCTAATTGGTGACTTGGCGCTAATTTACCACTCGGGTAAAGAGCGGCAAGTTGTGGGTGTGGCAGAGGTAGTCAGTCAACCTTACTCAGATCCAAAGTTGAATGATGCTAAACGAGTAGTTGTTGATCTGCGGGCAGTACGAAAAGTGCCTCAACCCGTCACCTTGGAGCAAATCAAGCAGGATGGTAACTTTGAGAACTTTGACTTGCTGCGGCTTTCTAGGCTGTCTGTCGTGCCAGTATCAGACGAACACTGGCAGCGCCTTCTCAAATTGGCAAGTGACAACAACAGTTAGTGGTTAGTGGTTAGTGGTTAGTGGTTAGTTGTTAGTTGTTAGTGGTTAGT
>CAXTSI010000021.1:0-35645 GCA_964246695.1 uncultured bacterium | reverse complement strand
CAAGGGTTTTGGCTGTTTGAGATGGTAGCGTTATTTCCGCCGTCATGTACTAGTCATTTGTCCTTTATCAAGAGTCCAAGGTCTAGAGTCAAAATATTTGACTCTAGACTTTGGACTATTTCCCCATCTTACGCTTCATCTGTTCCAACTCGTCCTCAGTTTCCCAACGGCGAAATTTAGCTTCTAAATCGTCAAACCCTCTAGAAGAACTGCTAGTTTGATTCCCCCAGCCAGCAGTTTCTGAGCGCTGCTGAGCCGCCGCTGCTTTAGTACGTGCTGTTTGCACTTCAGTTGCTTTGGCTTGTACTTCCTGTCGCCGTTGTTGAATTTTCCGCAGTAGTTCCTTCGATTGGGTAATGCGTTCCTTTATCCCTTGCATTTGTCCCCAGCGCTGATTTCCTTCGCGCAACAGCGTCGCTTCTCGTTCTTGGGCTGCAGCCACCAAATCCTGTCTATTAGCGACTTTTGCCTTTTCAACGCGGATGTGCCATTTTTGGATCTCTTGCGCGGTGGAAAGAATTTCCGCTTGCGATCGCTTCTCCTGTAATTGTAAATCTGCAATCAACCTTAAAGTGTCCTCCTCTTGCTCCCGCAGCTGCTCTAACAGCGCTTCTAACTCCAGATGCGGATTATTGCGCAAGAATTCTTCTAAACGGTTTTCCAGAAACCGATTCAAATCATCAAATAAGCCCACTGTTAGAACTCCAGAGGTCAGGTGTTTGACTTTATTGTAGTAATTATTCTCATGGGCGGAAAGGAGATTTTATCTGAAACCAAAATTCCTTGTAAGGGCGGGGGAACCCCGCCCCTACGGTACAGACGTTCCGGGGGAATGTCTCTCCCTCTTAATCGATTTTCAAGCTACTGACGCTTGCTTGCAATTTCTGGGAAATATCCACTGTTTTTTGGACAGATGTGCTAACTTGGTAAGATGCATCGCCAGTCTCTTCAGATACTTGGGCGATTTGTTTCATCACATTGGTAACTTGTTGAGCGGTTTGCACATTCGACAATGTCACGGCAGAAATCGACTGCACCAATTCATCAATTTGGGGAAAGACGGAGAGCATTTGACTCAAACTCTGCTTGGTATTTTGCACAAGACGAGTTCCTTCAACCACCTTTGCGGTGTCCAATTCCATAGCCTCGATCGCAACGCTAGTTTCAAGTTGGATGTTCGTCGCAATTCCTTCAATTTCCGAACTCACTTCGGTACACCGAGCTGCTAGTAGGGCGACTTCTTCGGCAATGACTGCAAAACCTTGACCCTGTTCACCAGCACGCACCGCTTCTATGCCTGTGTTGATGGCTAACAAGTTTGATTGCGTAACAACCTGCTGAATCAACGTCTCCACACGCGAAATTTCTTGAGAATACTTCTTAAGAGCCTTGACTTTTTTATAAGTTTCCCCAGTTGTTGCTTCCAAACTCAGGATATTTTCCACTGTCAGATCCATTGCCGCACCTCCAGTTTTGGCGGCGCGAGAGGCAGTGCGGACAACTACTACAGCTTGCCTTGCACGAGTTGCTACTTCTTTAATCGAAAGCCCCATTTGGTCAACGGAATCTAGGCTGTGGTTAATTTGATCTGCTTGTTGGAGTGCTTTAATTGCCAGTTGAGCGATCGCTCCTGAGTTTTGTGCGATCGCCGCATCCACCTCAACAGCGGCAAGTTTTACAGAAGCGATCATCTCCCGCAAACTTTCCATAATGGAGTTGAAAAAGACGCCAACAGTACCAATTTCTCCAGATGTAACTTTAGCACGCACTGTCAGGTCACCTCTGGATACTCCTTCAAGATCGTCAAGCAATCGTAGCAGCTGCAGTTGCAGCCGTTCTTCTTGTTGACGTTGCTCTTGAGAAACTATTTCTACAGCACTGCGATCTTTATTGGTTTGCTCTAAAAGATGGGTTCGCTCTAAAGCCAGTCCGACAATTCTGGCTAATTGCTCACATAAATAGATTTCCGAATACTGCCATACACGGGGTTGGGAACACTGATGGACAATTAATAAGCCAAGCAGTCGATCGCCCAACAGAACTGGTGCTACCAAATTGGCTTTGACTGCATATGGTTCCAGTTGTTGAATGTAACAAGCCGAAAGACCAGCTTGGTAAATGTTGTTGATTGCTACAACACGACCTTGGCGATACTTTTCCACATAATTTAGGAAACAGGGGTCATGGATTTCTGCCCCGATAGTGCAAGGCCAACCTGCAATTACTGATTCAGCAATGACGCTGCCACGCCAATTCTCAAGCCGAAGACTTGGTTATCTTTGACAATTGGCGTTACCAATTCGGCATTGATTTGTAGTTGTTCCATCAATCTCAGATATTCAGGAGCAAAGCCTGCTTCCGAGACGTTATTGGTGGCTTGGACACGACCCTTTCTGTAAGCTTCCATGATTTCCTGATCGACAGAGGCTGACTCAATTGTCTTCCCAAGCGCAACAGGCAAACCTGAAGCAACGGATTCGGCGATGATTTGCCCACCGCCCAACGCATTCAATTGATAAATGACGACTCGATCTGCTTTGAGTGCCAGTCTTGCTTGTGTAACTGTAATGTTGAACAAATCTTTGGAATTGAGAGAGGCGCGAATCAACAGCAAGGCGTTTGTCAAAAACTTTAATTGCTCAGCTTCATCTGTTGGTTTTTGGCGCTGGTCTTGCAATTGGTCTGCTGTCCCGTTGATCTCAGAACGCGAGACAGCGAGTTTGCTTTTGCCTTTTATAGCGTTCCGGGTATCAAGATTGCCTTGACCTAATTTTGGCGGCGCCATATTAGCAGTCATAGAAATTCGCTGCAAGAAACGCTTAGCAATAATTACCGCGATTCCACAAAAGAGCAATGCTGTACTTAGCGTCCCAATCTGCAAGAAGAGCAATAATTGTTTCTGGTTGAGGAACGCAGTTGCTGTCGGCGTACTCAGAACTAATTTCCATTTTAAATAAGGCAAACCTTCTACTTTTGGCAAAGGCAAGTAGGTTACTAATTCCTCAGCATTGTCCTTTTTGTTAAATAATATACGAGTCGTTACCTGATCTTCTGCTTGCAATTGCTTCCACTCCACAAAAGATTCTAGAGCATTTCTATCTAAATTATCCCCTTTTTTCCACTGGAAAAAATTTCCGGATGCATCTATCAAATCGTAATCATCCTGACTTATTTGGGGTATATTGACTGCCTTTGCTATAGATTTCACGGGCATGGCTGTCCGGATAATGTAGATGATTTTATCTGTTCCACTATCTTTGACGGGAGCAGCCAAGTAAATTTCAGCAGTCTCTACGGTTTTTGTCGTTAAAGGCTGGCTAATGTAAGGTTTGTTGGTTTTAAGTACTGCTTGAAAATACTCCTGATCTTTTTGGTTAGGAGTAGATTGTCCTTTTGATTCGCTAATCACATTACCATCGATATCAAACACGGTAATGCTTTCATAGTTATCTTGTATGTCTAAATAGTTATTTAGGTTTGTTTGAATTTGTTCGCGACTGAGAACTTCCTTTAAGTTGCGATTTTGCAGAAATGTCAGCTTAGAGAGTGTCTGAATATCTCCATACCGTCTCACCAAGAAACGGTTTATATTGTCTGCCAAAAAACTGGCTTTCTGTTGTTGAGTTTGGGTGATTTCTTTTGTGGTGGACTGGTTCACCAAGTAATAAGTGAGCGTCCCAACTGCCAATACTGGCAAAGTGCCTATAGCAATGGCAAAGGCGATCGCTTTGGTGCGTAAGCTGCTCCCCCTTAAGAGTGAATTGACACTATTGTTGCTACTAGGCTGGATCTCAGTTTCCGTCACGGACGCTCTTTTGAATGTACCATCCTGTAAATCAGCATTTCTGGCATTTTTTCTGCTATTATTTTTATTAACCATCCAGCAATCCTTAATGGTTATGTAAGTTAATTAGTATTTGAGAATTTTTAGTGGTAGATGCTAGTAGATTTGAATATGCTAAAACTACGCAGCACATGTATTCACATTCGCACTGTCAAGTAGCTATCTCCCAGAGGAGTAATTCGTAATTATTATCCCATCTATAAATGCACTTGCCAGGAATAATGAAAAAGAGTGTTTTTTTGCATTACTGAATCGCAAAGCGCGGCCGTCTAGTTGCTCTGCACCAAAATTCATTAATTACGAATTAGTAATTATTCGGTCACTTTCGTTAATAATATGCTACATATGCTTATTATTGAAACACTTATTGACAATTGGAAATATGCGTTTATCAAAAAATAATGGTACTCCCTATAAAGTAGAGCCATTAGAGATACTTAAGTCAGTAAATTAAGTTTTACTCTATTATAATAAATTTATCATAAAAAGTAAAAAAATCGACTTGTCACTTTTTTAGATTTTCAAATGAAAATCCTTAGTTTCTGAGCATTCGTGATAGAATAAATGTGGTACATTTTGTCAATACTCCCATAGAATGAAATAATTCTATTCGACGATCGTTATCAATAAAAAATTATCCTCAAAGCTATTGGAGGAAACCATTCTGATGCGGAGGCGATCGCCCCGTCAGATGCCAAACATCATCTGTGTTGATACAATCCGGTTAGGATAAGCACATGACTACAGAGGAGGAACTTGTAGGAACTGCTCCCAATTCTCCCCCTGCTAACCTCAACAAATAACTTTCCCTAACCTGTAGTTTTTGAACATAGTCGGGCGGAGAGGTGAGCAACGCTGACCACGCTGGCTAGCCAATTGGTTGCAGTTGTGAATTTTTGACCAATTCTGCCCAAAAAATCAAATTTCTCAATTTTTTTTGGGAATCAAGTTTCTTGAGCTTGTAGTTTATATTCAAAACTGAATTATTTATAGAGTATGCCTAAAATATTACAACGATTGACTATTGCTGCTTTCACTATCGTGTGCTTAGGTGTAGCCAGTCCCACTTTATCGGTTTTGGGAGCAACACAGCAACAAACGGCTCGTGTTTCGCAACTGGGTTTTGGGAATTATCCAGCAAATCCAGTGTTCCAAGGTAAGCCAGCTACCCTCGTCGCCAACAACCCAGAAGCAAAGAACTACGAATCTGAACTGAGAGACAGTGTTAACAAAGGCACAAATTTTGCAGGTCACTACGCTGTCGTCGATCACCTAAACCGTGCTATGGGTGGTCGAGACGCTGCGGCGATCGTCGATCTCAAGACTGGTCAGGTTTATTTGCCCACACAACTTCATGGCTATCACGATCAGCGCGGTGCTGGATACACTCCCCCAAGACCTGACGGTGGATTACACTACCACGCTAATAGCAAGTTATTAATAATTATTGGTGAAGCTGGGGGTAGTGATGGAAACAAGGGTATTGGACGCTATTACTACAAGTGGGAAAATAATCAACTCCAATTCCTGAGTTTTGTAGAATCACCTTACAAATCTCAGTCAGCAACCCCGGTCTGAAGACGCGGGGCTTCAAGCAAGCGTCTTGAAGTCTTAGGGTTTTCAGAAAGTAGTTGACCCGACCGTTTGACTAGTTCAAGCAGCCGATACGAGTAAGCGTTAAAGTTCACACCAACGAACCCGGAGAGCAAAACAATGCCTACCGTCTATCTCAAAACCAAAGATAAAATCGAGGTTCCCATCGAGGAACTAGCGGATTATCTATACGAAAACGAAGACAAAATCCAGTTGCAGAAACTTAAAAGCCGTCGCGGAGTTAACAAAGTCACAAAATATGAAAGATGCCATTCAAGCCTACCTTGAAACTGTTGAGTAATTGACTAAGGATGGAGAATTTCGTTAGTTTATTTTAGAATTAGGTAGGTTACCTCGGAAAGGCTAACTCATTATGGAAATTGCCCCACACATCACCATAAATCCAGATACCCATCATGGTGCTACAGTTATGACAGGCACTCGTGTTCCTGTGTCTATTGTTGTTGGTTCCCTTGCAGGAGGAATGAGCAAAGAAGAAGTTATGCAGGAATATGAATTAACAAAAGAGCAAGTAGAAGCAGCACTAGCGTATGCGGCAGACTTAGTGTCGAAAACATCTATTGTGCCTTTAGCAGGAGTTTAAGGCTTGAATTTTCTAGTTGATGAAAATATGCCGAGAACCCTAGCACCAAAGATTGCAGCAATGGGTTTTACAGTACAAGATGTACGCGATATTGGTCTGCAAGGACGACCTGATAACGAAGTTTTTGAAGCAGCGATTTCCTCTGATGCAATTATTATTACCCGTGACAGAGGTTTTGCTATTGAAAAGAACTGGCCAGATAATTTTACATCTGGGGTAATTTTTGTCAATCTGCCAGATGACACAGCTGCCAGGGTCATAAATGCGAAGATTACAGAACTATTAGCACAGAGACTGCCTGTATCTCTGATTGGTGCTGTAACTTTTGTTGAACTCCGTCGTGCTTTATCTCGTACTGTTCGACGTAGAGAGTAAATAATATTTAAGGTAAGTAGGCGTAGTTTACTGTGAACGTCTCCCCTGCTCAAGCTTCATCCTCTCGCTGAAGCATGGGGAGATAACTAGTTAGGGCAGCCTCTGCCAATCCTAAGTCTTCATCTGCAAACTCTGCTTTCAGTGCAGCAGCTTCTTCATTAGAGATAGCATTCAATTTTTGTGTCATTTCTTGTTGGCGTAGTGACAGGGTAAATTTGAGTACCTTACATCTTGCACCACCACCAGAAACCGGGTTTCTTGCAAAGAATTCAGGCTGAAACCCTTAATTTATCGTTTAGAAACCCGGTTTCTCTTACCTTGTTGAGAATGGTGCAAGATATCAGGTACCTCTTCCTGTCGAGTCGGTGGTAATTCTGCAAGCATTTGCAGCAGTCGCTCCTGAATTGAGTTTGTTGGTTTGATCTGCATAGCTCCAATCGCTTTTGATCAAGTATTGTAGATAGTTCGCTTCTTTGCTATTCCCCACTATAAATGTATTTAAGCCAATTTCATCTATTTGAACCACAGACGCTTGGTAGAGAAACAACGTGGAAATAAAGCAACCATTCACCCATAGCGCGAAAAGCTTATGCTGTAAGCTTTTAGATTGCTTCGCTTCGCTCGCTTCGCTTCTCTTCGAGACGCTGACGCTCCTTCGTCGCTACCGCTTCGCTAACGCGAACGCGATTTTTAATTTTTAATTCCGCGAAGCGGTACTTTCTACCTCTGGATTGGGTATCCAAATAAAGTGATCGCAAACCGCAGCAAGCACACTATTTGTTTGGTTTTTGTACCCACAACATATGACAGTTTTTGCATGCTCATGTAGCTTTTTTGCTAAAGAAGCAAATGCACCATCCCCTGATACAATAACGAAGACTTCCAACGAAGGACGGCTGTGAGCTAATTCTATAACATCAATCGCCAGTTGAATGTCTGCTGCATTCTTTTTAGAACCATGAGCAAAAATTTGAACTGTTTCAATACCCAGTTCTTGAAGTTCCTGCCTGAGAGGTTTTAGCTGATCGTCACTCCAATCTGCATATGCACATTGGATAGCAATTTTATTAACTTGGGAATTTTGCTCAATATTTTGTTTAATTTTTCTTAAACAAAAGTTTTGCCAATTAGGGTTTTCTCTACCCATTGTTAAGTTTTCAATATCATAAAAAATAGCTGTGTTAAACTGGTTGGATGTATGTGAAACGTTGGTAGCTAAGTGATCTAAAAGACTCTGCCGCTGCTTTAGCTCTCTAAACTCAGCCATTAAAGATGCTAGATCCTGAGTTGGCTCAGGATTACCTGGTTCCTGTTTTAACCGCGTAATTGTTTTTGTTAACTCATCGACTTGCTGCTTTGCCTGTTGCAATTCCTGCTGGAACTGCTCAGTTAAGGTGTCGATCTGAGTTTGGTTTTGGACACTATTCTGTCTAAATTCGGCAATGGTCTTGGATAGAATTTGTTGACGTTGCTGATAAGCAGCAACCAAAGCTTGCTGGATACTACTCCAATCTTGTGGAAAAGCTTCACGGGTAACAACCTGTAGAACTGCTTCATAGCCAGCGATCGCAATTTCCAGATTACTCGCCGGGTTTCCTTGTTCAAACCGTTGAATTAATGTACTAAATTTAACAATGACTCTAGCTATGTTAATAGCTTTGGCTGGTTCTCTGGCAAACTGAGCGCTTACCCATTGTCGCAAAAGCAAAGCAAAATCATCATTAAGCTTGTCTAAGTTCTCTTGCAGGATTGGGTAGACTTCCTGGTTTTGACTCGTTGCTTTTAACAAATCGAGCAGCAAGGTTTGCTCCTGATTGGCAACTTCGTTGGGCATGGCTATATGTCTCACAATGCAACTCTTAGTATATTGTTCCCAATTTTGCACTGAATCTAACAGTTATAGGACTTACACCGGCATTGTCAGGGCGCGTGTAAGGGCGCGGTTTCCGCGCCCCTACGGTGATGGGGTTTGATCAATAAATTTTTTATGAATTTTTACGTAAAATTTAACTTAAAGTGGTGTTAGCCAGTAAGTAATTCCCCGGATGACTTTATTTTTGAAACCAAGCTCAGCTAATTTTTCTTCAGGATGACCGATATAAGTCCAATGGGGTAGATCGTTTTCTACGGTCTGAAACCAGCCATTTTGATTTAAAGTCTGTTTCTGCAAGTCATTTGATACACGTAAATCAACTGCTAATCCCCAGAGATGTTGTGATGCTCCGGGTGGGGCAACTATACCGAGAATTGCAGTTTCCTTACCTTGGCGCACTTTTTCCAAGGTTGAGTTACTAGCATATTTGTGCCAAAATCTCAAGTTTGTGTCAAAACTACGAGTACAATCACTAGCACCATAACCAGATTTTAGGGGAATTTGTACTTGCGATCGCGTCCTATTTAAAGCTGATGCTGCAGATTCCTGTAAATAACAGTCACTGGTATGATTAACTGTACCCATTGTCAGAGTAGCTTGAAATTCTTTTGTTTCTTGAGCGTTAGCAAAGATCACTTTTTCTGGTAGTTTAATCTCCGGATCTTTATTTACAAATGCAGCACCATATTCGCGGAGTAAAATATATTCAAAAGTACCAGGATCGGGAATTATCGGTAACTTATCTGTAATTGTTGTCAAGAAACGCTCTTTATCAGTCAAGTTTAGATTGGGAGTAGGTGGAGAGACGAGAGAGGGTAATGTTGCTTCTTGAGAAATCTCCTGGCAGGATTGGGTTAACTCTTGGTTATTGCTTAATGAACCTACATTCAAGCAATCTGGAACCTGGGACATCTCTGTTGTCAGTTGTCTGTGAGTAATTTCATTACTAGCAACTATGGCAAAAACCATAAAGACAACAATAGTTATAAAAACAATCTTCTTTATAATTCGTTTCATTGGTAGATGACCATTTAATCATTTAAAAGAGGGCGGGCAGGATGCCCACCCCACAATAAAAGTAACTTTCTTGTGGGGTGGGCGTCTCGCCTGCCCTATCTTAAAAAACAAATATTTTAGAGCAATGCGTGTACACGATAGTGAACACCTATCCCTTGTTCCCCTTAAACGACCATCAGGAAACTACTGCATCGGTTAGAATTCAATCCAGTTCAGTTAAGCACCAGTAAAGAAACCCGGTTTCTCTGAGAAACCGGGTTTCTTTGCTCCCACCTATCCTTATATCCTTAACTGAACCGTATTGGGTTAGAATTAAGAATGACTCTCAGCTTGCCGATCTTCAAGATATGACGACGCACACTTCCATTGAATTCCAAGACGCTTTTGATGCGATCGTAGTTGGTGCAGGTCACTCTGGTTGTGAAGCAGCTCTCGCTACTGCACGCCTAGGTTGTCGTACCCTGCTGTTGACACTTAACTTAGATAAAATTGGTTGGCAACCCTGTAACCCAGCAGTGGGTGGTCCTGCTAAATCCCAGTTAACTCATGAAGTAGATGCACTCGGCGGGGAAATCGGTAAGATGGCAGACCGCACCTACCTGCAAAAGCGCATTCTCAACTCTTCACGGGGACCGGCGGTTTGGGCATTACGTGCTCAGACAGACAAGCGGGAATATGCAGCAGTTATGAAGGCGATTGTCGATAACCAGGAAAACTTGACACTCCGGGAAGGGATGGTCACAGACTTGGTCCTAGGCGCTAACGATGAAATCATCGGTGTCCAGACTTACTTTGGTGTGGCGTTTCAGTGCAAAGCGGTCATCTTGACAACGGGTACGTTTTTGGGAGGACGGATTTGGGTTGGTAACAAGTCGATGGAGGCGGGACGTGCAGGAGAATTTGCCGCTGTAGGGCTGACGGAAACCTTGAACCGTCTGGGATTTGAAACAGGACGACTGAAGACGGGAACCCCAGCACGGGTAGACAAGCGGTCAGTAGACTATAGCAAAATGGCACTCCAGCCAGGAGATGAAGAGGTACGCTGGTTTAGCTTTGATCCCCAAGTGTGGGTGGAACGGGAACAGATGCCTTGTTATATTACCCGTACCACAGCCGAAACCCATCGCTTAATTCAGGAAAATCTCCACCTATCTCCTGTTTATGGCGGTTGGGTAGAAGCCAAAGGACCGCGTTATTGTCCTAGTATTGAAGACAAAATTGTGCGCTTTGCCGATAAGGAAAGCCACCAAATCTTTATTGAACCGGAAGGAAGGGAGATTCCGGAACTGTATATCCAAGGGTTTTCTACAGGGTTTCCAGAAAGCTTGCAAGTGCAAATGTTGCGGAGTCTCCCTGGTTTAGAAAAGTGCCTGATGCTCCGCCCTGCTTATGCAGTTGAGTATGATTATTTACCTGCGGCTCAGTGTTATCCCACACTGATGACCAAGAAAATTGCTGGGTTGTTCTGTGCTGGACAGATTAACGGCACAACCGGCTATGAAGAAGCAGCGGCGCAAGGAATAGTTGCTGGAATTAACGCTGCTCGCTTTGTTGGCGGTCAGGAGATGATTGTTTTCACTCGTGAGCAAAGTTACATCGGTACGCTGATGGACGACTTGTGTACCAAAGACTTACGGGAACCTTACCGCATGCTCACCAGCAGGTCAGAGTATCGGTTAATCTTACGTTCTGATAATGCTGACGGGCGTCTAACACCGTTGGGACGGGAAATTGGTTTAATCGATGACCGTCGTTGGGAGTTGTTTACGAGTAAACAAGAAAATATTGCTGCCGAAAAAGAACGGTTGTATGCCACTAGGGTGAAAGAGCATGATGATATTGGGCGAGCGATCGCTGCTGATAAACAGCAACTGATCAAAGGCTCAATTACCCTAGCCGATCTCCTGCGACGTCCAGGAGTTCATTACGTTGACCTTGATAGATACAAACTCGGAAATCCCAGTCTCGATCAATCTGAGAAAGAAGGCGCAGAGATTGATATCAAGTATTCTGGCTATCTTCAGCGACAGCAAAATCAGATTGACCAAATTGCTCGTCAGGCACACCGCCAATTACCTGCGGATTTGGATTATGCAAATATTGATACCCTTTCCAAAGAAGCACGGGAGAAGTTAAGTCAGGTAAAACCACTGACTATCGGTCAAGCCGCTCGTATCGGTGGAGTTAACCCAGCTGATGTAAATGCGTTGCTGATCTATCTAGAATTACGTAAAACCAAAACACTGTCAGTGTTTCCAGCGTTGGCTTAACCCAAACTTCATAAAGCGCGAGTATAGTGGTAAGGTGAAGCATCAAGAGACTGGTATGATAGATGACATAACTATATAAATTGCCATCTTCAACAGTCTCCGTATAACAGTTCAATTTAATACCACCTAACAATTACCTCGTCTAAACTAGACTCCTTTATTGGATATTGCATCTAAAATCCTTACTTGCTTGCAATAAGGGCGGAGTTTACTGCGCCAGAAGCCACAACTTAAAATCGCTATGTTACAAGAAGCCAGCACCCATCTTATTGTTTTAGAACCCTCAGAGGACTTGATTGCCAGCGAACCTTGGTCGATAGAAAGCTATGCTGATGGCTTGATGGATGAACTCTTTGCCGATATCGAGGAGATTCTGGATAGTAGTGGAAACCTGACGAACCATTTGCAAGACGGCACTGTCCGCCTGAAGTCTCAAGAACCGCGTCGGTCAGTTCCCGACTTGAGGCGGACTGGCATGGAGGATCTGCCCACGGCACCGCCTCAAGAATACGTTCTGCAAACAGTTACGGTGCCGCAAATTGTCTTGCCAGAGAAACTTATCCAACCTGTACAAGCAGTTCCTCTTAAGAACAAGCAATTGAGTACTGTTCTGGTTGACACTCCTGCTATTGATATCAGCAAACAACGTCAGAAATGGTGGCGCACTTTGGCTAAACTGCTTTCTGTGGGAGTACCCTTAGGCTTAGCGATCGCTGCCATTATCTGGGCGTTGCACTCTGGAGTGCTAAATCGTCTCATTACCAAATCGTTCCAGCAGGCTGTGCAGAAACCACAGCCGCAGGTGCCGACAACAGCAAAAGTTGAGGCAGACTTAGTTGACTACATTTTGGGATCGCTTGCAGCCATTGACAGGCATGAGGCAAAAAATCAAAAATCTGCCAGAATGCTCACTGCTGTTGCCCCATCTAACCAAACAGCCTTTGCTTATGTTAGCGATCGACGCAGTGGTAATCTACCACCACCTGTGGCTGCTAACAACACTCCACCACCCGCTAGCCACTCTACAACCCTTGTAGAGCGAATCTACATCCCCGTTTATCAAGCGCCGTCGCCAATGCGCTATGTGCCACCGCCTCTTCTTAAGGCTCTCAATCCTTTACCAAAATTGGCATTTACACCTAAGAAGATTGCGCCGAATGCTCAACCTAATCTTGTAAAAACGGCTCTGAAAACTGTGCCAAAACAAGCCTTGCCAGTGGCGGGAAATGCGCTGGCTGCTGTGCGACCAGAACTCAAGCCAGTGGCTGTACGAACTACACCTATCACTGTCAAACAACCACCCAAGCCACCTGTATTATCTGTTCTCCCATCTCGTGTTGTGCCTGCAAAACCAAGCAAACCGACAGCAGATCCATCTCCAGCATCGACTACACAGGAAATGGTGCCTGTGGCATATGCTCCTGCCGTTCCGCTTTCAACTCATATCTTGGAGGGGTTGCTAGAGTTGGGAAACAAATCTGCCGCTTTATTTAAAATCGAGGGTGTAACTCGCCGTGTCAATATAGGTGAAAGCATCGGCTCAAGCGGTTGGACTCTTGTAGATGTCGCCAATGGCGAAGCCGTCATCCGTCGTAATGGAGAAGTGCGATCTATTTACACGGGGCAGAAGTTTTAGATGAGCGACGATCGCGTAACTTCTAAAGGCAATCGAACGATGAATGTGCTGCCAAATCCCAATTGCGATTGCACCTGTATGTTGCCCTGATGTGCCTGAACAATTGCCAACCCTAATCCAGAACCGCCATTACTACGAGAGCGATCGCTATTCACCCGGTAAAAGCGATCAAAAATCTGAGGCAGTTCCTGCTGTGGAATGCCAATGCCCGTATCTTGAACCTGAATTACAGCATAATATTCAATGCGATTCAAGACAACAGTCACCTTCCCCCCTTTTGGTGTGTATTGAATCGCATTGATCGTCAAAGCTTCTTTCAGTTGGATAGACCACAATATAACCGTAGGGGCGGGGAAACCCCGCCCTGACAATGTAGTCAATTCAATTGAAAATTGCTGTAAGTTAGAAACCAAACGATAAAGCTGCTCAGAATCGCCTAATCCGCACAGGCTTAAAATCAAAGCTATGGCGATCGCATACCACAAAGCCAAACGAACACGGGTGAGATGAAACAGTTTATTTTGATTCATCTGTGAGAATCAGGCGATATCCCATACCATGCAGAGTTTCAATCGGTTTGATGCTACCACTTAACGCTCTTTTTACGGCGTTGCTGAATTGACATATGAACTGTTCAAAGTCCCTTTGCGTCTTTGCGCGGCAGTTGCTACAACGGAGGGAACCTCAACGCCAGTCGCCTACGGCGGGAAACCCGCCTGCAGCGCTGGCTCCGCAACGCACTGCCTTGCCTTTGCGTGAGCAATTCATATCTAGATTCAGCAACGCCCTTTTTAAGGCGTAGCAGAAGTTGACCAGTCTACTATCTTCAAATTCGGGATTTTCTCAAAATCTCTACGGTTGCGCGTAACAAGTGTACCATTAGCACAAAGCGCAATCGCTCTAATCCTCAGATCTTGTGTACCGATGCGAATTTTTTGCTTTAGTAATTCGTTATACGTGTCAAATGCGGCTTCATCAAAATCAAGGATATTCGCTTGACACAACCGACTAAATGTTTTTCTTAGATAAGCGTAAGCTGTAACCAATTCTTCCTTTGACTTTGCTCGTTTAATCACATCTAAACGACCGTACATTTGCTCAAGAATAGTTACAACTGTCACAGCAATATTATCAGGATTGATGGTAGCTACTTTGCTTACAACAGCTGGATGTCCTCTTTGGAGTAGCGAAACGTGGTCAGTATCGAGTATCCATAGTGTCATTGTATTTACGGCTATGCATCACCTTGCTGAGAATTATTCTCTATATCTGTATCCAGTTCACGTCGATAGGTTTCAATCGCTTCAAGCATTTGGTCAAATTGCGGATCGTCTTTAAAAACTCCAGCCATTTCTCGCCAGGGGTTTTTCCGTTGTAACTGAGGTAGCTTTACAGGCAAATAAACGATCTCCGTACCAGCCAAATGCGTTTCTAAACGCTGTTGAAGTTGGGCTAAGGCTGTATGGCGTAGGCGCGAAGCGACTTGTCGCCAGACATCGCTTGCTTCAACGTATAATTCTGGGAAGCCGGGAACGATAGCAACTGTTTTTCCATTACTTTCTTGCTTGACGATGACATTTATCAAAACCTCGTTATCGTTTTGGCTCTGACTTTGTGCTATTGCAGACGAAAAAGAATTCATGATGATAATAATAAGCTTCTCTCCTCAATTGTAAAAGATAACCTATTAAACAAAAACTGCAATCACCTACCCTAATCCTTCATATCGGCATTTACTTAACTTTTTTTAGATTTATGACTTACGCATTGACAAGGTTGCCAAGAAGTGCAGTAAGCGAAAACAAGGAAATTTTCATGGGATGGACCACACATATTAAAAATTCTGTCAATGAGTAAATTATACAAAATAGGATGTATGGTTTTCTGCGCTTCGATATTGATTTTTCTGTTCCCCACCAAGCGATCGCAACCAACATTCATGTGGTTTATAAAAGCCTGAAACGACGTATTTACGTTGATACACAAGATGATTCGTTTGTACAGTGCGTAAGTCCTAGCCAATAGCTAGCTGTTGACGTTGGACTGGCTCAACTTTCATTCCTAGCCGTTTTGCTGTTTGGGGATCAACTTGAATAGAGCCAGTAGTTTGAGTGGCTTCGCTTCCTCCTTGAAATTCGTTTTTGTGTCCGCCGTGAGCTAAAACATCTGTGGGAGCAAGTAACAGAAGGCTCAAAAGTGTCCCAGAAACACAAAGAATTGCTGTAGGTGATTGGTAGGAGTTGGACATGGCTATCAAAAGTCCTGAATTACCGATAAAAAGGAATTGCGATCGCTTATTTGTGCTTTTAGGCTACTAAATCCAAATTCATGCTCTTGTCGTGAGGCGATCGCCACGAAGGCAAACGCCAAAAAGCCGTTTCTTATCTCAAAGGGAGCATCGGGTAATACCCCTTTGTCCACTCGTTGGCAGACTTTATTTATCTTGCAAAACAATTGCAGAAAATTAGCAGTATTAGATTTTACCTATAGAGATTAATTTTCAAATAGTACTTTTTAAGAATGATTTGCAAGTAATAAGATTAGTAATTTAGGGGAGAAATTTTAAGTTTAAAACTGTTAATATAGGTACAATTAGTAGTTAGTAAATATCACTGCTTAAAAAGAGAGGAGCGCAATGAGTGCATCAGAAACTGTTTTACGCAATTTTGGTCAGGTTTACGATAATCCTGTCTTGCTTGATCGCAGTGTAACTACGCCTGTTTGTGAAGGTTTTAACGTAGCATTAGCTAGTTTCCAGGCGCTGTACTTACAATACCAAAAGCATCATTTTGTTGTTGAAGGTGCAGAATTTTATATGCTGCATCAGTTTTTTGGCGAGAGCTACGAAGAAGTCCAGGGACACGTCCATGAAATCGGAGAACGTTTAGATGGACTTGGCGGTATACCAGTAGCTAACTTTAGCAAATTAGCGGAATTATGCTGTTTTGAGCAAGAGCCGGATGGGGTATATTCCTGTCGCCAGATGGTAGAACATGACTTGGCAGCGGAGCAAGCCATCATTAGCCTCATTCGTCGCCAAGCTGCACAGGCAGAGAGTTTGGGCGACCGTGCCACACGATATTTGTACGAAACAATTCTCTTGAAAACCGAAGAACGTGCTTATCATTTGGCTCACTTCCTCGCTAAAGATAGCCTCACATTGGGGTTCGTCCAAGCTGCTAAAAATTAGTACAGCTAAAGCAACAGCTTTGGTGTAGAAAATATAAAAAATGGCAGGGAGTGTTATAACTACATCTCTGCCATTTTTTTTAGATAAGTAGATAGGCGAGAAAAAAAACACCTATATTCCAAAATGGAAATATGCTTGTAGTTGCGCCAATAGCGCTCCTTTTTGCTATCTTGGCGCAACTGCGAACTACTAATAATTTATTGTGTCGTTTTCATGCCCCATAATTTATAATCAGGCACGTTTGTGTTTGCTATCTCCGCCATAGGTTTTATTTGAAAAATTACCAACCCTGTGATGAATAAAATAGTAGGTGCAAACCCAAAAGTTACGTAGAGAATTCGCACACCTACTCTCCCATAACTACCAATATGCAGCGGATAAGTCCAAGCTATAATTTTTATGTATAAGAATAATTATAGATGTTTTCTACCCGCTATACCGTTAGTACCTGCGTCATATTAAGCGCCAGTAATGCTGGAAAGCCAAGCCACAAAGCCCTACTTGAACGGTATTGCGTTTTAGATCGGACCATTTCCAACTTTCAGACTAATTTGTTAAGTTTTAATGCTAATTATTTGCAATTACTATGACCCTCGGTGTACTCTCAAAACTTATTGAATATATTTTGCAATAAGTTGAAAGAAGGAATCATCCATTGGCAATACTTGTTGATGTCCGCGTCTGCGTCCCTTCTTACCTCCTCAACGGCAGAATCTTTCTATCTGGAGTATCCTCATGGTTCAAGCAACGAACATGCATCATTCCTTTCACCTACAGCTACTGCCAATAGAAGCGTCACCATCCCGAATCACCAATTTAGAGATTGTCCAGCACTCTTATGGTCACCTAACGTGCCAACAAAATTTGATGAGTTTGCGATCGCAGGTGGAACTGCCAAAAATTTGTGATTCCACAGATGTAACGATCACTATCTTGTTCGGTAACGGTAGCCTGATTCTACATGATGAGGTAGTGATGCTGGAACCAGGGGTGTTTGTATTTATTCCTGCGCACACACCGCATACGCTACAAACCCAAACCAGTTTAGCTTTCTTGCTCAGCCGTTGTGAAAGCGATTTAACCACCACTGAATCAGTCTGGGTAGGCAACTTATAAAAACGCTCCTTCCAATATTCCTACTTGCCATTGATGAAGACCAATCTGACTTGACGGACGATCGCATCAAAACCTGAGTGGCACAGTGTAAGTTAGCCCCTTAGTAGTTGGTGGTCAGTTGCTAGTCATTGTTTGTGATGGAATGACCACTAACTGCTAAAAACTAGAGTCTTCTTTTGGAGTTTTTATGTCTAATTCGTTTGATGTTCTTTGGTTAAATGTCAGTCCTAGCTTGAAATGTTTTGATCAACCCCTCCTGCGGTATCTAGCCGGACAGGTAAAAATCGCTCGGTGGGAATATTATCAGACCCTAGATGAAGCTAGCTCTCTGGAGAAAGCAGTGACGCTACTGTCTGACTATCTAAAAGAGCGCGATCGCCCAGTTCACTTAATCGGTCATGGCATGGGAGGGGTACTTGGCTTAATCTATGCCCGTCGTTATCCAAAGCACGTTCAGTCTTTAGCCTTGCTGGCGGTGGCATCTCAACCTGCCGCCACTTGGCAGGCACACTATTACGTTCAACGTCAACTGTTATCTTGTAGCCGTCAACAAGTCTTGGCTCAAACTGTTCGCAGTCTGTTTGGTAGTCAGCTTCCTTACCCTGCTAGGGATTTAGTCAGCGCACTTGCCAGAGATCTAGAAGCATCTCCCTCCCCTCACTCCCTCTTTAAGCTGGTTAATTTGCCTACCTCCGGCGTCTCAATGCCATTGATGGTCTGTGGTTGCAAGACCGATCCAGTTGTAGATCCGATCTCCTTGGCAGGATGGCTGACTTGCCTGAAGCAAGAAGATTATCTGTGGGAATGCCTAGAGGGTCGTCACTTTTTTCACTTTTTTCACCCTCAACAGGTCGCAGAGCAAATTCTGGACTTTTGGCAGTCTACAAGCTTATTACCACTGAATCTATCAATGTTTGGGCACGAGAACTCTTGGACTGCCTCTTAATAGTTAATCTCTGAATTCTTTATTGAGTTTTTTCAGACAGTAATCAATCATGTTTCAGCCCTCTCTAATACAGTTCATCCAGGGGTTAGCGGTTCCTTTGTGCTGTTTTTGTATTTGGACTTTAATGGCTTTGTTCGTCTGGAGTCTTTGGTTAGCGACAAGAGATGGAATCAAGCAACTCAAGCGTTTACATCAGATTCCGTGCAGCAACTGTGCATATTTTACCGGAGATTACCGCCTCAAATGCACGGTGCATCCCCGGAAAGCGCTCTCCGAGGATGCGATCGATTGCCTTGACTATCAACCGATCGCTCAGATTACCCTTTGTAAGCAAGCACAGTGTCAAAGAAGTTGCCACGGTTCTAACTAGAAACACATAGCAGAGTAAATCTCAACATGAGTTCCAAAACTTTTTATGCTCAGAGTCTGAAACAAGCTGCGAAAAAAGCAGTGAAACTGGCACGATCAAACCAACGCTTAATTGCCAAGCTTGAACTAGCAGAGGATATCCCTCCAAAGCGGGTGCAGCACATGGCACTCCTCGCCTACCGTTGCTGGTTTCAAGCTAAGTAAGATCTAATGGCGTTAAAGCCGTATTTCAGTTTGAACCTATGCAATTAAAATAGATATGAAATATTTGGCGTTGCTGAATTGAAGTATGAAATGGAAAATGGAGCATTTTAAAACTCTTTCTCTTTGCGGCTTTGCGCCTTTGCGTGAGGCAAATTCATACCGTGATTCAGCAACGCCCGGATTTTTTTATCTGCAAATTGAGTACTTTTATTGATAAAATATCCTAAGAATTTTAGTATGTGGGTAGGAGTACAACATTGTGTTACCAAAAGATGCCTTAAGAATTCGCTTTCAGCTACCCCAGGAAAATTTAGAGTCCGGCATGAGTAGTGTGTATCTCAACCAGTATACAGGTGATGGATCGGGTGCGTCAGGTTAAGGGCGCATTCTTTGGCTATTGCTACTCAAAAACCCTAGCTATTGTGGAGGTGGTGCGGAACGCTCAATTGCCGAAAATGGTGTGCGACGGATGGGTAAACCAGATGCAGCACGACGTATTGTTGAGTGTTTAATGGAGAGATTGAGGTAGTATAAATATACTACTATAGGCAATAATATGAGAAAGCTTGCTGGATAAACCTTTTCAATTTCATTATCCAAAATCTAAAATCCTATGAGGTAATGCGATGGTTATTGAAGCCAAAAGCCTAGCTCTGCCAGATCACACTCAGTTACCACAGTCTGATGGTACATTTGTGAAAAATTTTCAAGAACATCCTCAAAGTATTTTACTCACAGACTCTGTCCTGCCACGGTTACAAGAAATTCATCCAGATGGGCAATACTGCATTGGACAAGACTGCGGTATTTACTGGCGATTGACAGATCCACCAGAACGCGGAGCTGAGGCACCAGATTGGTTTTATGTGCCGAATGTACCACCGACCCTTAACGGAGAGTTCCGACGTTCTTATGTTCTCTGGAAAGAACTAATTGCACCGCTCATTGTTCTGGAATTTGTTAGTGGTGATGGAGAACAAGAACGGGATACTACCCCCTATGAAGGTAAGTTCTGGATCTATGAAAATGTCATTCATGGGACTTACTACGGAATTTATGAAGTGAAAAAAGCGTCAGTAGAAGTTTACCAATTAGTTGGTAGACGTTATGAAAAGATGAGTCCCAATAGTAGAGGACATTATCCAATTGAGCTAATGGGTATAGAGTTAGGTATTTGGCGAGGTAATTTTCTTACAGAAGAACAGCTACCTTGGTTGAGGTGGTGGGATTCACTTGGTAATCTATTGCTCACAGGCGATGAACGCGCCGAAGCTGAACGTCAACGCGCTGAAAAAGCAGAACAAGAAAATGCCCGTCTGCGCGAACAGTTACGTGCATTGGGTGTAGATCCAGACGTGGGAACCTAAACTACCTCAGAACTGCCACAAAATCGTTCCTTGCACCGTAAATGGCGTGACAACTGAAAGGTCAACAGTTGCAAGTATCGAATTGCAATCAGGGCAATAGTTTTATTGCTAGGACTAACACCTCAGCATGTAGTCATTCTGAAGCCGAGCAAAATTCTTTTGAGAAGGATTGCTAATAAATTAGCTTTCATGATAACTTAACTCAAGTGAATAGTTGAGAATAATTTGAATTTAAGCATATATTGTTCAACAACATATGAGTCGGAAAAAGTCAACATAGCGTGATATCTGCGGCTAATGTATGATGAATTTGAGAAAAATACTCAGTATTGATGTAAATATATCAAGGAGATTTATTAGTAAAAATTAGCAATTGTTACAAGGTAATGGGAACAAACAATGACGAGGCAAACGTGGGAGAACGTCTGTGGATTGTCAGACTTAGAAGCGAAGAAGCTACGGTGCGTCGCCTCATGGGGATGGGATTAGTCCCAGGATGTGAAGTTAAAATCAAACCTCACTACTGACGGTTCTGTAATTGTTGCCATCGGCGATACGCCTTTAGGCGTCTGCCCTTCGGGCAATCGCCGCATTGGTTTAGGAGTGGGTGTAGCACAGAAAATCATGTGTACCAATTTTGAGAATTAATTGCTAAATATTATCATTAGTTAATTGAACTTTGGATTTCATGTATCAAGTTTTGTTGAGGTAAGGAATCAAAAAGTGGCATATTTACGAAGATACAAGCCTAATCGCTGGCAATGGCTATTTGCTCTCTCACTCTCGGTAATGCTATTCGTTACGATCCCGCCTCTGTGGGCTTCAACCAGCACACCACAACAAGATCTACAGCGCCTAAATGGCTATATTGAACAGGCTTTGACAAAAGCTAATGCAAAAGATTTTCAAGGAGCAGTTTCAGCCTACAAGCAGTTTGATAACGACTGGTTCGATGTTGAAGATGGGGTCAAAAAAACCTCGCGCCAAGCTTATCGAGACATTGAATCTGCCATGGGTGAGGTCAAGTTTGCTTTCTCAAAAGTGCCACCCAATCAGTCTCAAGTGGTGGCAGCGCTCTTAAAACTACAAGCAACAGACCAAAAATTCATTGCGGACAGTAGGGGCGAACCGAGAGCCGAGACAAACACCAGCAACGTGACAATCGCCAGCCTGATTGAGCGGCTCAACCGCGCTGATGCTGCCATCGACAAACACGACTTCGCTGATTCGGCTGCTGAAATTAAGGGTTTTCAGACGGACTGGCTGGAGGTGGAAGGCATCGTCAAGACCAAATCCAAAGATGCCTATGTCGATGTTGAGAACAACATTAGGGCGACTGAAGGCGATCGCGTTCGGGTAATTTTCCACAATATTGCAGGTCATTCCCACTCGTTGCATTTTCATGGCATTCACCCAACCGAAATGGATGGAGTCGTTCCCATTCGTCATGGCAGCACCAAGGTTTTTGAATTTGACGCCGAGCCGTTTGGAGTACATTTGTACCACTGTCATATTTCTCCCGTGGTTCGTCATATTGGCAAGGGTTTATATGGGATGTTCATTATTGACCCAGTGCAAGGTCGTCCTCCTGCTGATGAAATAGTGCTGGTCATGGGGGGTTATGACGTGAATGAAGACGGGCGAAATGAACTGTATGCCTTCAATGGAATACCAGACTACTACCTGAAGCATCCAATCCCAATTCAGCAAGACCAACTCATTCGGCTGTATCTTCTCAACATGACTGAACTTGAACCAGCTTTGACGTTTCACATCCATGCCAATATGTTTCGAGTTTATCGCACTGGTCGAACCCTAACTCCTAACGAGGAAACAGACGCGATCACTATGGGGATTGCTGAACGTCACATTCTGGAATTCAGCTATCGTACTCCCGGAATGTATATGTTTCATCCTCATCAAGATCAGATTGCAGAGGCTGGCTGTATGGGTAATTTTAATGTTGTCAGCAACACCTGAAACCATTAACAGCAAACGGTGAGTTTAAATAACAATTTTTCAGTTAAAACCATGTTCAAAATTCGGACTAAATATTTCATTATTGCCATTATCAGTTTAATGATTTTCGTTGCTTGTGGCAGACCTTCGGATATAGACAGTTCCACCAACCCATCTCCAGGTTCTAGCCCTAGTATTATCGCTCCTACCACAGAGCAGAGCGATCGCAGCCAGATCGGTGGTGAACAAAAATTCAACATCAACACATCCCTAGAGCCTGAACTTGACCCGATTGCTGGAAAATTAAAAATTGATGGACTCTACGACAAAATTAAGAAGACGCGACCTTACCAGAACCTGGATGAACTGGTCAGCAAAAATGTCCTCACTCAAGCTCAATTTGACCAAGTTAAACAGATGCTGACTTTGGATAACACCCTTACAGGAGAACCTAAAGACGTTGACTATTTAGTCAAACTGGGATTGATGAAAGGTCATTTGCTCGTAGCAAAAGAACTGCTGGACATGAAGCGACCTGCAGAAGCACTGCCTCATGTCGGTCATCCTATTGAAGAACTTTACGTCACCGTCGCCGATCAATTTAAAGAACGGGGTGTTACCGACTTCAAAGACACGATGGATGAGGCAAAAGACTTTATCAAGAATAAACCTCAAGACCCACAGGTGATGCCTAAGTTTAACGCTGGAATGGCTGCTGTTGATCAAGCGATTACAGCTTTGCCAGAAACTCAAAGGAAATCAGCAAAATTTATCGCTCAAGTGATTAACGGTCTTCTTGATTCAGCGAGTGCCGAATATGGGGGAGCAATTAGTGGCAACAAGATTGAAGAAGTAGACTATCAAGACTCTCGTGGCTTCGTGGCTTACGGCTATATGTTGTACCAAGATGTCGCAGCCCAACTCCTTCATGACAACGACAAAACCCAAGCTCAACTAAAGACTAGTTTGGATGACCTCCGTAAAACTTGGCCAACGGTTTTGCCTCCTTCTAAACCAGTGTTCACTGGAGATGAGGTAGCAGCCAAAGTGAAAAAGATTGAGCTCCTTACCAAACCTCTCACCTCTGGATCAACCTCAAATCGTGTTAGCAGTGCTACTACCTCAACTACCGCGAGTATTCAGCCTGGACTTACCAAATTCAAAGGTTTCGTCACAGCTTCTTTAACAGCAGCCAAGGCAAATGATTTAACACAGGCTAAGAAAGAAATGGCTAACGCGGCTGATGCTTGGGGAGAGGTAGAAGATAATATCAAAGTTAACTCAAAAGAGTCCTACAAAACAATAGAGTCAGGGATCTCTGATGTCCAAACCAGTCTTGTCATACCCCCCAATCCCGATCAAGACAAGTCTGTCAAAGCTTTGGAATCCCTGCTGAAAACAGTAGATACCTACAAAAGCCAGCTAAAGTAAATGATTACTGGGAAGGTGGAATTAGCAACCCGGATTTAGTGTTATCTGATTTGATTAAGATTTTTCATCCAGAATTGTTGCCTGAGCATAAGTTTGTATATTACCGTCAGATTAATTAAACGAACCACAGAGACGCCAGGATAGTTGTATACTCTAAAGAGATACGGTTCTAGTGAAGAGCAGCCACTAGAGGTAAGGGGGAAAGTCCGGTGCAAGTCCGGCGCTGTCCCGCAGCTGTCATCAAGGATTTCCTTGTCAGTCAGAATACCCGCCGAAGAATAAGTAACTTCTGCCTAAGTCTACGAGGTTTAGATGAAAGAGCAACATACTTTGTTTGTTTGTACCACTTGCTCCAGTGAGTGGAAAGATGGGAAGCGAGTGGGTATAAGTGGTGGTGAAAAAATACTTCAGCGATTGCACGAACTGCAGCAAGATTGGGAATTGCATCAAGAATTTGCGATTGTACCTGTTGAATGCATGAGTTCCTGTAGCCGAGCTTGTGCTATTTGTTTTGCTGCTAGTGGGAAATATACTTATCTTTTTGGTGATTTACCGCCTGAAGCTTCACCCTCAGAAATTGCTAAGGTATTAGACTGTGCCAGTAAGTATTATAATCATCCGCAAGGCTTGCTACCTTGGGCAGAAAGACCAGAACCACTTAAAAAAGGAATTTTAGCAAGAATTCCGCCAATGCCTGCGCCTATTAGCAATTAAGGCGATAGCAAAAACTTCGGCAAATTTCGGCACAAAACCTAAACGTACTTTAGCCGCATCCCGCGCTAGTGTTGCGGAAGCTGCGACCAGGGGCAAAGTAATTTACCTGAGTTTGAGCCTTAACTGAACCGTATTGGCTAATGGCAAACGTACCTGAAAGCAGCTACCAACACTGACTTCACTGGTGACAGTAATATCTCCTCTATGAGTTCTAGCGATAGCATAGGCAATAGCTAATCCCAAACCTGCCCCCTCCTCCCGCTGGCTTCTAGCTTGATCTGCCCGCCAAAAGCGATTAAAAATTAGCGGCATGTCTTCTGGAGCAATACCAATACCAGTATCCCGAATATTTATTGCTACCAACTGCTCAAGTTTAACAAGAGAAACTATGACAGTTCCTCCTTTAGGTGTATAGTGCAAGGAATTTTGCAACAGATTAGAAAATAATCGCTTTAGTTGATTAGCTTCACCTTTGATGAAAACTTCGGTTGATATTTCTGACTTCAGAGTAATTTCCTTAGATACTGCTTGCGGTTCCAAAAACTCCACTAAATCCTCTAATAGTTCATCTAGGGGAATAGTTATCCATTCCTGCACTGGAGTATTTTTTAGTGTATCAGTTCGAGCTAATAAAAGTAAGTCTTCTACTAATCGAGTCATTTGGTTAGTTGCAGATGCGATCGCTTCCAATTTATTCACATTAGCTGGATGAATCATTTCTGGATGATTCATTATCACTTCAACTGAAGTTTTAACTATTGTTAAAGGACTACGCAATTCATGGGAAGCATCCGCAGTAAATTGTTTTAACTGCTGAAAACTTTGCTTAATTGGCTGCAAAGATTGTCCTGTTAGCCACCAACCACCTAAACCACTAAGAATTATTACAATTAGTCCTCCTAACTCAAATCCCCATAAAAGTCTGTCAAGCTCTTCTTCTAATTCTTCTGTAGATTCACTCACCCGCACATAACCAACAAGCTTTTTTTCTCCTACACTTAAACGCGGATAAGCAGGAATAGTAATGCTGCGAATTTTTTTGTATTGGAACACGTTAAAATTAGCAGTAAACGACACCCGAGAAATAGTGTTTCCCGCTTTTGCCAATAGCCGACCATTGGCATCAAACCATTCTACTCCTTGATGATTTTTACGTAAATCTTGCCAAGGAATATCTAAATCTCCATCATCACTATCTAAAACTCGAGGAATTTTAGTATTAATTGCTTTTTTATCAGTTTGCATTGCTATTAAGTTGTGAGAAGCTGCAGTTGCTAAATTTATAATTTCCTCATCTAATTTTTGATATAAATTGTAAGATAAAAAATTGTAGACAACTGTAGTAGAAGTTCCCCAAATTGTTACCATTACACCTAGATAGGAAAATAAAAGCCGCCTGCTTAAAGCCTGAAACATCAATTTAACAAGTCTGTTTGAGTCGATAACCTAAACCGTATACTGTCTCAATAAAATCAAAAGTAGCTCCAGCTAATTTCAATTTTTGTCGTAAACTCCGAATGTGAACTTTTATTGTTTCTTCTCCAGGAGGCTCTTCAAAAGACCAAAGATGTTTTAGAATATCGTGGCGATTAAATACTTGATGGCTGTGACGTAAAAATAATTCCAAAATTTTATATTCTTTGGGAGTTAGATGTACTAATTGTCCATTATATTTCACTTCACAATTACTTGGATCTAGACGCAAGTTTTCCCACTCAAATACGGGAGGTAAAATAGTAATTCCCCGTCTTAGTAAAGCACGAATGCGAGCCATTAGCTCTTGTAAATCAAAGGGTTTGACCACATAATCATCCGCTCCCACATCTAACCCAATGACTTTGTCTGTGCTAGTGTCTTTTGCAGTTAGCATCAGAATAGGTATAGAGTAGCCGTCTTGCCGTATTTGTCGGCACAAATTTATACCATCCAACTTCGGTAGCATCAAATCTAACACTATTAAGTTATAAGGAAAGGCTTTAACAAACTCCCATCCTAGTTCACCATCGTTAGCAATATCAACAACATAACCTTGATCAATTAGCAGGGCAAACGCATCTAAACGACACAAGTTTTAGGCAAGTTGGCAAAATCATGAGCAAACATCACAGATGAACAACCCAGAGATAGAAGTTACAAAATCTATCGAGATCGCTATCTCATTTAAAGATGCATAAAATTTGCACTTCAACTGTTCTGGGTAAAATGTATAGTCCTAGCTTTGAAATACGACCAACAATCCTATCAAGTTCAAGAAAAGGAGGAAATCATGAACTATAGCAAGATATTAGAATTTACAGCAGGGAAAGTCATTGAACTCAGTACCCATCTGGAAAAACCCAGCCCATTTTATTTTGGATATGACATTGAGGAAAGTTTTACGTCGGAACTAGAGAAATACAAGTTCGACAAAATCTTTTTCTTTACAGAACCACACTTGTTTGCGTTGTACGGCAAAGATCTGTACCTCAAAATCTGTGAAAAATTTCCTTGTGAACTTGAATTTGTCCCTACTGGCGAATCCTGTAAATATTTCCCTGTTCTTGAAGAAACCTGTGAAAAGCTCATTGAAAAAGGTGCATCCAAAAAATCTATTTTGTTATCATTTGGTGGCGGCACAGTTGGAAATATTGTTGGTCTAGTCGCTGGGTTGATTTACCGTGGAATTCGGTTTATCGAAGTTCCTACAAGCATGACAGGTCAAACCGATAGTACCCTCAGCAACAAGCAGGCGGTTAATGGTAAAACTGGAAAAAATCACTTTGGTCTCTATCATGCACCAATCTTTATCTGGACAGATACCAAATATCTTAAAACAGATCCTCCTACTTCTCGCAGAAGTGGAATAATTGAAGGAATTAAAAATGGGTTCATCTCCGATGCAGCATTTTTGGACTACCTAGAAGAAACCCTCAATCCTGATGTCAAGTTTTCGGATGAGCAGTTGCACGACCTAGCTTACAAAATCATTTTGTCCAAGTTAGAAATTCTTAAGAAAGATCCCAGCGAGAAAGGCTATGGAATTATTCTGGAATATGGTCATACTTTCGGGCATGGTATTGAATGGCTAGAAAAGGGCAAAATGTCTCATGGAGAAGCCGTTTCATTTGGAATGAAAATTGCAGCAGAACTCTGCAAAGAACTGGGATTTATCTCCCAAGAAGATTTGGAACGGCATTACTATCTAATCGAAGATAAACTAGGCTTCAATAATCCGTTACCTCAATCAGTCACCACTGAAAGTCTGTTTGAGGCGATGATTGCAGACAACAAAAAGACAGGTAGAGATCTGCGGTTTGTGTTGTTAGAAAAAATCGGTCAATGTTGTAACCCTGAAGGAGATTACCTTGTTACAGTTGATCCAAAGTTGGTGACAAAAGTTGTTGATAATTTCATCCAACAGCAGAGACAGAGAAGGAGTGCTAAGACTTACGAGTTGGTTGTCTAGAAAACTACGTAATCTCCTTTGAGTGCATAAGTCTTAACTACTCGAATAAAAAAGTTCGCAAATAATACTGCTGATCTCAGCTTACTAAATCTGAGATCAGCTCGGATACCTTATTATTACACAGCCTAGCTGTGTAAGTAAAGTAAAAGGTTGCATAGGCAAACTTAGTTTAGCTGGTTCCCACGATGTACAGGTGTCAGCTTTCAATCAAGCAGTATTCAATTGATAGGTGGAGTTACAATGTATCCCGTATTGAATTTAACGGCTCATATTGATCCCTGGGGACACTGCGGTCATATTGGTCATGTTGTAAATGACTTTGAAAAAATTTGTCATTTTGCTTACAAGTATGAGTTTGATGGCATTAATATTGACATGAGCATCCCTAATCCGTTAAGCACTTCTGAATGCAAACAATTACTGAGACAGCTTAATTTAAAACCTGTGGCGTTTGGCTTTCCTGTGAAGTTATTTGACAGCCAAAAAGAGTTTGAACAAAGCCTATCTGAATTTGAAGTACAGGCTAAACAAGCCAATGAAATTGGCTGTCACTTAACCCTATGCTATATCCCACCATTTTCAGACAATCTCAACTTTAATGACCGATTTATTCAAACCAGCAATCGATTACGTGAAATTAAACCTATCTTAGAAAAATACGACATCAGAATTGGCTTTGAGTTTATCGGTCCCACAGAAACTAGACGGAACACAAAATACGACTTTATCCATACCATAGATGGAACCCGTGCCTTGATTGCTAGCGCGGGATTATATGGATATGGCGGCTTTAAATTTGATGCTCACCATTGGCAAAATAGTGGGGCGAGTGTACTGGATATTCAACATATGGATTTAGAATATATCCTCTATGTTGAACTAAATGATGGATTACCCGGTTATGACATCTTTACAATTCCAGAATTTGAGAGAGAATTACCATTGATGACGGGAGTGACAAAGGTTGAAGATTTTCTCAAAGCACTCTATAAAAAAGGCTACCGAGGACCAATCGCCATAGAACCTTGGAATGAGAAAATCAAAAATATGTCTTTAGAAGAAGCTATCCAATTGGTGAGAAATTCTTTGGATAAGTCTCTCTCTTTGGTTAAGGAAGATCAAGAGCAGAAAATCTAATATCATGTTCGCGCTTATTACTTGTAATAAAGAACCTCTCCCCAAACCCCTCCCCTAATAGGGGAGGGGACAGGGCAAACGCATCTTAATTGGTCTTGACAAAAACCTTAATTAATGCATTAACGGGATAACAAGAATTTATTGTTTGATTGGTTTTTCAGGGGTTAAGGCGATCGCTTAAAATTTTGTCAATAAGCGGACACTAATGCGATTATTCTGGGGTTTATTGACATTGAGAGGTTCTTGTTGACAAGATGCGTTTGCCCTGGGGGAGGGGAGACTTTGACGCTAGTCTTAGGCGGGTTGAAGGTAAGACCTAAATGATAAGTCATTTACCGAACATGATATAACTCATGAATCGAAAAAAAGTTCGCACTCAGAGTGAAGATTTCATCCAGGTCTATCAGGATCAGAATCTTTGGATTATTATTGCTGTGACGTTGATGGCGGTTTTAGGTTCAAGCAGTATTGGACCTGCATTGCCAACACTCGCTCACGATCTTAAAATCCCTCCTCAACAGATTGGGTTGGTGATCGTAGCCTTTGTTGTTCCCATTGCACTCGGTACTCCGGTGTCTGGGGTGCTTGCCGATCGCTTTGGTAGGAAACAAATCTTAGTGCCTTCTCTGCTGTTATTTGCGATCGCTGGATCTGCTTGTGCGATCGCTCCGAATTTTCGTACACTGCTGGAGTGGCGTTTTCTGCAAGGGATAGGTGCAGCCAGTTTAGAGTCCTTGGCGCTCACGTTAATCAGTGATTTGTATACTGGAAAGGTGCTGACAGCAGCAATGGGGTTCAATGGCAGCATGATCGGCATCAGTTTAGCAGTATACCCCCTCATGAGTGGAGGATTGGCAACGCTGGGTTGGCGGTATCCTTTTCTGCTGCCATTGACTGCGATCCCAGTTGCACTGTTGGTGTTATTCTCCCTGAAAATACCCAAGTTGCCTCTTCAGCAGGAGTTCAATCTCAACGCCTATTTGCAAAATATTTGGCGCAGTATTCAGAATCGTCAGGTGCTGGGACTGCTGTTTGCCGTCATTGCTTTATTCATTCTCTTGTTTGGTGCTTACTTTACCTACATTCCCATACTAGCTGGCAATACTCTGGGTGCTTCTAATGTGGTGATTGGTATCGTGATGGCAAGTATGGCGCTTTCCATCGCCTTAGTCTCTTCGCAACTGGGACTATTTGCAAAATGGGTTTCTGAGTTAACACTGATCAAAATCTCGTTTATTCTCTACGCGCTGGCAGTGGTCATTATACCTGCTCTGCACAATGTCTGGCTGCTGTTCATTCCCAGCCTTCTCTTCGGAACCGCTCATGGTCTGGCGTTTCCTTCAACTCAGGCTTTGTTAGGTGGACTAGCCCCCTTGGAGTATCGAGCTGGATTTATGGCAGTCAATGCCACTGTGTTGGCACTGGGACAGGCTTTGGGTCCACTGTTGGCAGGTATGGCGTTTGGACTTTGGGGAATGGAGGGGGTTTTTTACGCTAGTGCCTGTTTTGCTATTGCTACATTCGCATTGCTCAGTAAACTTTTTACATATAAAAGGAGTTAATCTCCTGATATCTTGTACCATTCTCAACAAGGTGAGAGAAACCGGGTTTCTAAACGAAAAGTCGAGGGTTTCAGTTTTACCGATTTGCACTCGTTCCCGGTATAAGAGCGGTGGTGCAAGATGTAAATCTCATGATTTTGGTCTTAACCAAACCGTATTGCCAGTCAATCCGTAGTATGGTAATTTGCTCTTAACTTGATTACTATCTTACGGTACGCATGAATTAAATATTACCATCAAGCTTTCAGTACTTAGTTTTGGAGGTGTAAAATGACGGGTATCAAACGCAAGCTTCTGTCTGGTATTCTCGGACTATGCGTTCTGTTAGGGGTTTTGATGGCTGGAGTGACGAATGCGCAAAGCCCCAGCAGTGATGCTTATTATTTGACAAATCGCAGTTTGATTGAACGCGGACGATATATAGTGACGTCTGTTGGCGGTTGCGTAGACTGCCATAGCGTGGGTCGAGACCCTAACGATCCAACTTGGTTGGCAGGGTACATCCAGGGAACGCCAGGGCAACCCTTTGAGGTCGCTTCATTTCAGATTTATCCGTCAAACATCACACCAGATCAAGAAACAGGCATTGGAAGTTGGACTCCCAAACAGGTGTTTAACGCTCTTCGCTTAGGCAAAGATAAGGACGGCAACACGCTCTGTCCGCCGATGCCTTGGCCCGTGTATCGCAATATGACCGATGGCGATATTTGGTCGGTCGTCGCGTATCTGAAAAATGGAGTAAAGCCCGTTAAAAACGAAGTGCCAGAAAACGTTGCTCCTGGCGGGACACGTCCAGACTGTTCATCGCTCTATCAAGACTTGAAGCCGCTGCCGCGCTTTCCTGGCGCCAACGAGATTAGACCTCGACGCGCCTGAGCGAGCAAAAATTATGTTTGCGGTCATATCTCCTAAAACTCCATAAGCATTAATTAAAAATTCGTAGTTCGTAATTCGTAATTCGTAATTATTTTTCAGACGGGGATTTAAACCCCGACTGAAAAATGACCACGTGTCTGGGCGAAAGTTCAAAACCCGTTTTTACCTGTGAATTACGCTCTTTGCAATTACGAATTATGATGAATCCCTTGGTAGGGGCAAAGGCTTTGCCCACGCATGTCAACTTAAGCTGTAACCCTTGAAAATACAAGCGAGTCTCGTTGCTAGGCTCTGCCTAGTAACGATGATCGGGAGGCTCTGCCTCCTTACTCTGGAGGCAGAGCCTCCGAGAATGCATTCCCACGCAGAGCGTAGGAACGAGAAAACGAGCGTCGGTTGTTGCGCGTCAAGGGTTTGACCTTAAGTTGACACCAGTGGGCAGTGCCGTGCCCCTACGACCTGTGTCGCATTCTTTTTTCAAATTGGTATTAACCCCCTGTGGTGAGTTTGTAATATCTCTAATTACTTGAGCAAGTTAATGCTTGGGAGTTGGCAATCGCGTCGGTGGGGTTTGCAAGCAATAGCAACCTGCCATCAGCAGTTGCGACTAACTGCGTAGCTTCCAGTACTTGATCGCCGACTTTCCAGGGAACCGATGAAGCCGCAGGTGTTTTTGACTGTTGTGTATTCCTTGCTGCTGTACTCGATCGCACCTGCACGACTGAGTAGGGCAGTTCTAAATCAGCATCGGGAGTTTCTGGTAAACCGCCATTTCCTGTGACCACAAATCGACCTTGGGCAATATTTCGCTCTGCCAAACAGGAAGTCGCCACAACTTTTTCTGTACTGACAAAGTTACTGGGTTGTTGCACTAAATTATTTTGCTGATTGATTTCGGGAGTTGAAATTTGGACTTGCCCACTAATGCCTATTTGCGATGAAGCAGTGATGTTGCTGTCAGCAGATGGAAATAGTCCAGAGGTGGCAATTTGAATATTACCGCCTCTGCCTTTAACTGCATTGGCTGTGATGTTGCTGCTTTCTAGTTGGGCGATCGCCCCAGAATTGATGGTGATGTTACCTCCATTGCCTGTACCGCCGGCGGTTGCGGTGATGGCGCTGTTATGACGTAGTTGCAAGTCATTGGCTTGCAAGAAAATGTTGCCCCCTTCACCGGATTTTGTCGTCCCCCCAAGGCTACTCTGGTGATCTAACAGAAGTGAACCTGCATTGATCCTGAGTACTCCACCATTTCCTGAACCTTCGTTCTTTACACTCACTACAGCACCATTTGTCATCCGGAAAACATCTGTATTAATTGTTACACTACCAGCATTAGCGTTGGGGATCGCAGGTAGTCCAAAAAGCTGCCGTATAAATGTACTTGTCTGGATGAGAACTGATGAGGTGATTCGAGTGGATAATGGTAATTCTAATTTACCACCATTCATCTCCACTAACTTAGAGGCATTTACTGTAATACTTCCAGAGAACCCCGTACCAAAGCTAGCAGCAGAGACACCTCCGCCATCTTTTACAGTGAGAGTTTGCGTGTTGAGGGTAAGGTTGCCAGCATTGCCAAAGCCATTGCTTGAGGTAGCAATTGCGCTGGCAGAGGAGTTTGGAATTACACCGTTGACTTCCACGGTTTCAGCATTAATGGTTAAGTTACCGCTTGATCCCTTACCAAACGTTGCTGTTGCCAGAACTGCACCATCAAGTATGGATACCTGCCGAGTAGACATAGCCACGTTCCCTGCATTGCCAGTAGAGAACGTCAACGAGCCAATAGTACTGTACGCTTCAGGATGGTTTGCTGCATATCCACTCGCTTGAATTAATTCAGCAGCATTGATCTGAATATTGCCGCCTGTACCTTGACCAAAGGTTCTACTAGCGATCGCTGCGCCGTTTTGCACTATCAACCGTGGAGTTGAAACGGTAATATTGCCGCTAGAGCCAGGTTTGAGTGCTTCCGTCATCAAACTACTCCGAATATTAGGATTAGCAGCAGCACCGTTTAATTCCAGCGACTCAGTTGCATTGACGCTAATGTTACCTGCTGGTTGTAGCCCCCGATTTTGGCTCCAAAGCACTGAGCCATCATTAAGACTGACTTGGCGACCCTGAGCTTGAATTGCACCTGCACTCACACCACCAACATCTACGAGCGCTTGCTGCCCTAGTTGGATATTCCCAAAGCTAGATACCTTTGCATAATCGAGTGTGAACCCTTGAGCAATTGGGATAATGCTGACTTGAGCAGGTACATCGCTTTTTCCTACAGATCCCAGTTCCACTTGTCCCCCAGGGGCTGTCAGTACACCACCACTGAGAGCAATCTCTCCGCCGACTAAAGCTAGAGTCTTACTTGGTTGCACTTGCAACCCTGTGTTCCCACTAAGCTGGTAGGGTGAGAAACTGGGATCTTTTGCCATTAAACTGTGCCCTGTTCCCTGGACTGCGATCGCTCCGGGATTACTCCCAAAACCTAGACCGACAGGTATACTCACAGTCAGCAATGGGGAAGTTTGAGGACTCGTTACACTGAACTGCGTGCCATCGGCAAAGTTGATGCTACTAGCGGTACTGCCAATAAATGAACCGCCAATATTCAACGAAGCATTCGGACCAAAGATAATTCCATTGGGATTAATCAAAAACAGATTGGCGGTGCCATTGGCTCGAAGGACACCATCAATATTCGAGATAGCGCCACCTGTGACTCGTGCGAAGATGTTTTCAATTGTTGAGGCGTTGTTAAATAATGCTGCAGTGTCCTTGGGTACATTAAACTGACCAAAGCTATGGAATAAATTGCTCCCTGCTTGAGTGCCGCCGTTAATCACAAAGGTGCTGCCACTCTTGCTGATTGCAGAATTTACACGCAGTGTGGTATCTGGGACAATCTGCCCTTTGGCGATCGCGCTTGTCAGCACACAGTACAAGACAATTGCGCACTTGAGAGAGTAGTTGTAGTTAAGTTTCATCATGTTACCTACTGCCAATTCCCCACCAACACAAACGGTGACCAAATCGCTGGATGCCCATTCGGGTCAGCGATGATTTTGAGTTGCGCTTGCCGCAGTGCCTCAGCTTTGGTCATGCCTGATTGCCGCATTTGGGTGTAGAAATTCTGAATCAACGGCACCGTATCAGCATCATTGACAAACCACAAACTTGCTAGCGTACTCTGTACTCCTGCTCGCAGTGCTACTCCAGCAATACCCAAAGTGGCACGACTGTCTCCAGCAGCCGTTTGGCAAGCACTGAGCGTCAGCAGTTCAATTGGTTGCTTCGTTTGACGCAGCACTGTCTCAAATTCATTCAGTGATACGCGACGGTCGAACAGTTGCAGGAAGGTGCTGTTAGGGTCTGCGCCAAATTTACCGTGGGTGGCTAAGTGAACTATCGGGTAACCTAATTTACTAACTTGCTTATGTAAATTTGCGAGCGTAAAATCACTGTCTAAAAATCGCTTTCCTCCAAGAATCTTCTGAAGCCCTTCGGTTTCTGCTTTCACATTCGGTAGCGGTGCAAAGGGTGGAATTTCCGCACTCAACCCAAAAATTACAGCTTTGGAGTCCTGTTTCACTTGCTGCTTGTTGGAAGTTAAAGAAAGACTAAGAGTGCTGGCAATAGGGTAATTTTCTACGAGAAACTGTTTGCCATCGTGTAAAGCTGCCATTGGTACACTTCTAAGTACACCATCATTGATAAAGACCAAGGTACTGGGTTTAGCTTGAGCTATATCTGTCGCCATTGGTCGAATGAGCAAGTCATAAACTTTCTGTGCTGCTACCAGATACTCATCCGTAGAAATGTTTTCAAGGGTAAACCGCAGGCGGTTGATTGCCTTTTCTAAGTCTGACGCTGAAATTGCTACAGGATAACTTTTGATCTCCCTATGTGGCAGGCGCAGCAACATGTATGTACGTTCGTTGAGAACAATCGAGTGGATAAATGCTGTATTGCTACTGGCTACTTTGGTGCTGGAAGTGGTGTTACGGGTCACCTGTACGCACTCATCCCCAAAGAAGTTTTGCAGTTCATTTAATTGCAACAGTTCTGAAACCTTGAGTACCTCTTCAATTGGGGAGTGGGGAGTGGGGAGTGG
>CAXTSI010000020.1:2321-36560 GCA_964246695.1 uncultured bacterium | reverse complement strand
CAACCAACAACTAACAACTAACAACTAACAACTAACAACTAACAACTAACAACTATCTAACCATCCCGATCTTCACAAGCACCAATACTCACCCAGTTGCTGCTTCCGTCAGCCCAATGTTCCTTTTTCCAAATAGGAGCATTGTGTTTGAGGGTATCAATGGCATATTGGCAAGCTTCAAACGCTTCTTTGCGATGAGGACAACCTACTGCCACTAAAACGCTGATTTCTCCTATCTGTAGACGCCCAGTGCGATGATAAATCACTACACGATTCACATCAGACCAACGGTCACGAATATTAGCAGCAATTTGATAAAACACCCGTATTGCCATCGGTTCGTATGCCTGATACTCAAGAGAAACCACAGGTTTACCATCAGTTTGATTACGAACCATCCCACTCATCAGCACCACCGCCCCATTAGATTGCTCGTTAGCCTTAACATAAGCTGACTCAACAGACAATGGTACAAAGGTAATAGCAAAGCTATCCTCGGCTCTTGGTTTATTAGCAAGTGTAGTTGTTAAAACTGAGTTCATTATTTAATAAATATTTATACTAGGATCTTGCTTCAATTGTACACTAACTTAAATCGCCAAGACTGGCAACGGTGAATGTACGAGATGTAGCGGATGCGCTATGCTCATTGTCCCACAGTTAAATCATCCGTTACATCCGTTAAATCATCCGTTGCCAGTCTTGGCGGTTCATTAAAAAAATGTCAACACTCACCTTAAATCAAAAAATTATCCTTCCCACCTTACTCATAACATTAACCTTCACATTCCTGATCGACCTAGCCCTGGGATCAGTCCAAATCCCTCTAAATGAAGTCATCACAATCCTACTAAACGGACAAGCCTCAAAAACCAGTTGGACTAATATTATTCTGAAATTTCGCTTACCCAAAGCCTTAACTGCAACCCTTGCAGGTGCAGCCTTAGGCGTAAGTGGATTACAAATGCAAACCCTATTCAGAAATCCCCTAGCAGGACCATTTGTTTTAGGAATTAGTTCCGGAGCAAGTTTAGGAGTTGCATTAGTCGTACTCACAGCAACAGCTACAAATACTCCGACATTATTAAAAGATTTGGGAGTTATTGGCGATTTAGGTTTAGTAATAGCAGCAAGTCTCGGTGCAGCATCAGTTTTAGGAATAGTACTCATGGTTTCTCGCCGCGTTCAAGACACAACAACCATACTAATTTTAGGTTTATTATTTGGCTATGCTACCAGTGCAATTGTAAATATTTTGCTAGAATTCAGTTCCTCAGAACAAACTCAAAGTTATCTGATCTGGACTTTCGGCAGTTTTGCAGGTGTGACTTGGAAACAAATGATAATTTTAGCGCCTGTAGTGCTTTTAGGATTGGTTGTCGCGGTACTGCTGTCAAAACCTCTCAATGCACTTTTACTAGGTGAATCTTATGCACGTTCTTTAGGGTTAACAGTGCAAAAATCTAGATTTTGGATCATCACTAGCGCATCTGTGTTAGCGGGAGCAATTACTGCTTTTTGTGGTCCTATAGCATTTTTAGGTGTTGCAATTCCCCACCTTTGTCGCAGTTTGTTCAACACCTCGGATCATCGAGTGTTAATTCCAGCAGTAACGATGATGGGTGGAATTTTAGCATTGATTGCAGATTTAATTTCCCAACTTCCGGGAAGTCAAATTGTTTTACCTTTAAACGCTGTCACTGCTTTGATTGGAACTCCTGTAGTCACTTGGGTGATTCTGCGGCGCAATTCTCAAAAATCCTTCCCCAAATGAGTGATGCAATTCTCACAACCCACAACCTTGCTATTGGTTATAAAACATCGCGTCAAATTTTCCGCAATGTTGCATCCAATATTAATGTCTCTCTCCAACCAGGAGAACTTGTCTGCTTACTCGGTCCCAACGGTGCAGGTAAATCGACCCTGTTACGGACACTTGCGGGAATGCAGCCCCCGATTAAGGGTGAAGTGCGACTGTTAGGAGACGATGTTTACAAGTTAGCGCCGCCAGAATTAGCGAAACGTCTCAGCTTGGTACTTACTGAGAAGGTGGATGTAGGAATGTTATCAGCTTACACCTTGGTAACTCTGGGACGCTATCCTTATACTGATTGGTGGGGAAAGTTGAGCCAAGAAGATGAAGCGATCGCCACTTGGGCAATAAAATCTGTAGGTGCTGTACATTTAGCACAACGTAATGTGAGTGAACTGAGTGACGGTGAGCGTCAAAAAATTATGATTGCTCGTGCTTTGGCACAGTCACCCATTATTATGATACTTGATGAACCAACAGCATTTCTAGATTTACCTCGGCGCGTGGAGATTATGCAATTGCTACGCCAGCTGGCGCGGGAAACTAACCAAGCAATTCTGCTGTCTACCCACGATCTGAATTTAGCTTTGCGCCTTGCTGATAAAGTTTGGTTATTAGCAACCGATGGAACTTTGCACGTCGGTGCACCAGAGGACTTGGTTTTGAGTGGTGCTTTTGCCGATACTTTCCGCAGTGAAGGCGTGGAGTTTGATATCTTGTCTGGGGAATTTCATCTTAATACACCCCCTCAGGGAGAAATTAATTTGGTGGGTCAGGGGATCGCAGCATTGTGGACGACTCGCGCCCTACAGCGAAGGGGATTTCAAGTTACGCCGCATGGGAATTCTCCAATCTCAGTAGAGGTGATATCGGAATCAGGATCAGTTTTTTGGCGAACAACAAATAGCGAGGCTGTGTATATCCATTATTCGTTGTATGAATTGGTGAAGTTTTTGGATTTTTTATAGCGAACCGTCAAGGACGCGAAGTTGTAGAGACGCGACCGATCGCGTCTCTACACAGTCCGAAATTTATTTCAGGGTTCTAACTTGGGAAAGGGGTGGGGGGTGAGGTTTCTCACCATCTGACATGATTGCTACAACGTCGTTCTACTTAAGAATCAGACCTTAAGAGCGTTTTCTTGTCGGATGACGACTTTGAGGTTGAAAAAAAATGTTAATAACTACGTAATTTTTCTCCAGCTTAAGTAACTATACTTATTTTTGATAATTACTTCGTCATCATCCTTAAGACATATTACTATGGGGTTAGAGACAAAGTTATCTGGCAATTTTTTTTAGATAAATAATCTAGACTCAAGTGCAGTGACTGCGTGATTGACAAAAAAGCAAATTCCTGGTTAGCGCTAACTATTGACCGATCAAAGAGCGTTACTCTTCCTGAATCGAGGCTTAGAACTGACGATATAGATGTGTAAGGCAGTTGTCAAGAAACTCTTAACAGACAGAATAGCCGTTATTACCACTTTACACCTTCCCAGCTTCAGGAATTGAGAGAACCTTTGTCTTGGACGGCAAGTATGTTGCTTAGACCCTAAGGGAAAGTCGTAATTCAGTAATGGTAGGAAAAATATAATGAAATCTCTAACGTGTAACAATGAAGCAGCAAGGCTAGATGCTTTGCGCCAGTATCAGATTCTCGATACTTCTCCAGAACAAGCATTTGACGATCTGGTTTTCTTAGCAGCCCAGATTTGCGGCACAGCGATCGCCTTGATTAATCTCATCGATGCTAACCGTCAGTGGTTCAAAGCCAAAGTTGGCATGGATATAGATGAAATGCCAATAGATATCGGGTTTTGTCCGATTTGTATGCGTTTAGCCGATGTTTTGATTATTCCTGACACCTTGGCTGATGAAAAGTTTGCTACGAATCCTGCAGTCACGTCTTACCCCTACGTGAGATTTTATGCAGGTGTACCTATAATTACAGCGGATGGAGAGTCGATTGGGGTTCTGTGTATAGCTGATCTTGAACCACGGGAAATCAGCCGAGAACAGATGGAAGCACTGCAAGCTATTAGCCGTTTGATAGTCAGACAACTAGAGATCAGGCGAAATTTAGCTGAACTGGCAACCATAAAAACAGAGTATAAGCACGCACAGTCAGCACTGTGGCAAAGCGAATCTACCCTCCGTAGCTTCTTTGACAGTGCGCCGATGATGATGGGAATTGTGGAGTTGGTAGATGATGAAATCTTGCATATTTCTGATAACGCCGCCACAGCTAAATTTTTTGGGCTAACCCCAGCCCAGATGCAAAATCGCGTTGTCAGCAATGTCGGTCAGCAGCAATTGTATGTGCGCAACTGGATTGATTACTGCCGTCAGGCACAATGTACGCAATTACCTGTAAACTTTGAATATGCTCACGATACTCATTCAGGTAAGAGATGGCTGAGGGCTACAATCTCGGCAATTGCGGGAAGTTCTCAACGGCGATCGCGATTCGCATATATAGTTGAAGATATTAGCGATCGCAAGCAGGCAGAACATCAAGTCCGCGAACAAGCGGCATTACTTGATATTGCCACCGACGCAATTGTTGTCCGAGATTTGTCCAATAAAATTTTATTGTGGAACAAAAGCGCCGAAAAACTTTACGGTTGGAAGGTAGAAGAAGCTATAAATAATTATGCTCATCAACTTTTGGATAACGAACCTTTGCCACAACAACTAGAAATTTACAAGCATGTCTTGGAACATGGGTCTTGGCTGGGTGAGTTGCAGAAAATGACCAAATCGGGCAAGGAAATTATAGTTGAAAGTCGCTGGACACTAGTAAGCGATGAACATTTGCAAGCGAAATCAATCCTGATTGTTGACACCGATATTACACAGAAAAAACAACAGGAAAAGCAGTTTTTACGCGCTCAACGCATGGAGAGTATAGGTACTCTTGCCAGTGGGATTGCTCACGATCTGAACAATGTGCTGTCTCCCATTTTGATGTCAGTACAACTACTGAAAAGTAAATGTCAGGATGAGCTAGCTCTGACTATGCTAGCAATAGTAGAAAGCAATGCCAAACGCGGTGCTAATTTGGTGAAACAAGTGCTGTCGTTTGCACGGGGAATTGAAGGCGATCGCACGGTGCTTCAGGCAAAGCACTTGATTTTAGAAATGAAACAAATTGTCGAACAAACATTTCCTAAATCAATTACAGTTTATGCCGAAGTCACGCCTGATTTGTGGCACGTTTGTGGCGATAGCACCCAACTGCATCAAGTCCTAATGAATTTATGCTTGAATGCTCGTGATGCCATGCCTGAAGGTGGGAATTTGAAAATTTCTGCCAAGAATATTTTCATTGATGAAAACTATACCAAAATGCATCTTGAAGCTCAAGTTGGTTCCTACATTGTCCTGAATATTTCTGATACAGGCTTTGGCATTCCAAATGAACAATTAGATAGAATTTTTGAACCATTTTTTACAACAAAAGAGTTTGGTAAAGGTACAGGACTGGGGCTGTCAAACGTCATGGGTATTATTAAAGGTCATGGTGGTTTTATTAATGTATCAAGCTCGGTAGGTAAAGGTACTCTCTTTCAGGTATACCTGCCAGCAGTCCCAGCAGATACAATCCAACCAGTGGAAGAATTGGAAATAATCACCGGATACGGAGAATGGATTTTGGTTGTCGATGATGAAGCCGCAGTTCGGGATATTACCAAAGCTTCTTTGGAAAACAACAATTACCAAGCAATTACTGCTAGTGATGGGATTGAGGCAATAGCACTGTATGCCCAACACAAAGATAAAATTAGTGCGGCAATTATCGATATGATGATGCCAAATATGGATGGAGCAACTACCATTAGCACATTGAAAAAGATGAATCCGTTGCTCCGTATTATCGCTGTGAGTGGACTAGCAACAAGTGAACAACTAACAATTGATAAAGTATCCAAGCTAACAGCATTTTTACCTAAGCCCTATACAGCGCCAGAATTATTAAAAACTCTGCATACAGCTATCAGGCAATAGTCAATCGCTTCGCTCAAATTAAAAATTAAAAATTATACTAAAAACGGCTGAAAACTATAACAACTACATTCGCGCATCCGCTTCTTAAGCCTCTCCCCGCATCGGGGAGAGGTTTGGAGAGGGGTTCCATATTAAGTGAAGTTTTGAACCGTTCGCAGTATAATACCCCATGTCTAAAGCTAGAGGAACCTAAATCAAGGATGCTGCGCTTTTTTTTGTTTTCCATGTTTAAAAACAGGGGAACCTGTACCCAACGCCCGCAATTCAAAAAAATTTGCGGAAATTTTTAATTTTTAATTTTTAATTTTGAATTCAAAAAATAGTCAATAGACATCTGGTGGAAATTAATTATGCGTTACTTGAAATCCTTGTAGAACGCCGCGCGTTCATACATTCTTTTTCGGAAAGGGCAATAGTCAATAGTCAATGGTTTGCATTTAAAACTTTCGATAATATAAAATTACTTACTTACTAAGGTTAGGCTATAAACTATGGACTATAGATTATGAACTCTTGACTAATGACTAATTTTATTCTAGTTGTAGACGACGATGATTTGACGCGGATGCAACTGCGAGATCTGCTGGAACAAGCAGGGTATCGGGTAGCAGAAGCAAGAGATGGCGAACAAGCGTTAGCTATGTATACAAAACTACAACCATATCTCGTATTGCAGGATATTGTAATACCTAGGATAGATGGAAAGCAAGCAGAGGAGACGCTAGAAGCTTATGCAAACAGACAGGCGGTTGTAGCGGAACTCAGCCAAATGGCACTAGCAGGTACAGACTTGTCCACACTGATGGACTCGTCTGTCAGTTCAATCGCCCAAAGCTTGAATGTTGAGTATTGCAAAGTCTTGGAACTACTGCCAGATGGTGATACCTTACTGCTGCGGGCAGGAGTAGGTTGGCAACAAGGGCTGGTGGGATGTGCAACCGTCAGTGCTAGCATGAATTCCCAAGCTGGCTATACCTTGCTTTCCCATGAGCCAGTTATTGTTAGTGACCTCCCTACAGAAAAGCGGTTTCAGGGACCAAAGCTGCTGGATGACCATCAAGTGGTCAGCGGGATCTCGGTTGTGATTCATGGCAAAGAGAGTCCTTTTGGCGTCTTAGGGGCACATACAACGCGATCGCACACTTTCAGCAAAGATGATATTTACTTCTTGCAAGCTATTGCCAATCTACTAGCTACCGCAATTGAGCGCCAGAGGGTTGAAGATGCCCTCAGAGAAAGTGAAGAGCGTTTTCAGATCATTGCCCGTGCTACTAACAATGCGGTTTGGGACTGGAATTTGCTGACAAATCAGATGTGGTGGAATGACGGTGTATACAAACTTTTTGGTTACTCCCAAGAGGAAGTAGGCGACTACGTTGATTGGTGGTTTCAATACATACACCCAGACAATCGTTCGAGAATTGTTTCTGACATTCACGCTGTAATCAATAGTGGTGAACAATTTTGGTCAAATGAATACCGCTTTCGCCGTAGTGATGATTCTTATGCTTATATCTTTGAGCGCGGTTATGTCGTTCATGACAATACAGGCAAACCAGTGCGGATGATTGGGGCGATGATGGATATCAGTGAGCGCAAGCGCGTACAACAAGAATTACAACGCCAGAACTTGCGATCCAAGTTGTTTGCTGATGTTACCTTAAAAATTCGCCAGTCTTTACAAATTGATGAAATTCTGCAAACCAGCGTCACAGAAGTGCAAAAGCTGCTAAACGCCGACCGTGTATTAATCTTTCGTCTGCACTCAGATGGCTCCGGAACCGTAGTTAAAGAGGCGGTTGTTTCCGGCTTTCCTGCCATTGTGGGGCACAAATTCGTTGACACTTGCTTCATAAAAGAATATATGCCAAAATACCTCCAAGGACGCATTAGTGCTATTACTGATATCAAGCAGGCGAATATCGAACCTTGCCATCAAGAGTTCCTACAACAATTTGGTGTTCAAGCTAACCTTGTTGTACCTATTCTCCAGACAAATAAACTTTGGGGGCTACTCATTGCTCATCAATGTAACAGCCCCCGTCTGTGGACGAGTTGGGAAACTGAACTTTTGCGACAACTAGCGGATCAAATAGCCATTGGTCTAGCTCAAGCTAAAATGTTAGAGCAAGAAACTCGACAAAAGCAAGAACTAACCCGTTCTAATGAAGAACTACAACAATTTGCCTTTATTGCTTCCCACGATTTGCAAGAACCACTGCGGAAAATTAAGACATTTGGCGATCGCCTCAAAGCCACCTATGGCGACACATTAACTGAACAAGCACGGGACTACCTGGACCGGATGCAGAATGCAGTTCGCAGGATGCAGGCTTTGATTGAAGACTTGTTGGCACTTTCACGGGTGACCACTAGGGCACAACCTTTTGTATCAGTAAATCTTACCCAAGTAGCACAAGAGGTACTGTCTGATTTAGAAGTGCTAGTCCAGCAAACCAAAGGAAGTGTAGAGGTAGGCGACCTACCCACCATTAAAGCCGATCCGCTACAGATGCGTCAATTGCTGCAAAACCTGATCGGTAATGCCTTAAAATTCCATCGTCAACAAGAACCGCCTATTGTCAAAATCTACAGTCAAACTATTAAGGGGGAAAATGGATCTGAACTTTGTCGAATTATTGTAGAAGATAATGGTATTGGATTTGATGAAAAATATCTCGAGCGCATATTCAACGTTTTTCAGCGTTTGCATGGTCGCAGCGAGTATGAAGGTACTGGTATAGGCTTAGCTATCTGCCGAAAAATTGCCGAACGTCATCAGGGGAGCATTACAGCAAAAAGCCAACCAAGGCAAGGATCAAGTTTTATTGTTACAATGCCGATTAATTCTGTTTCCTGATTTTCTCTTATACTTACAAGGGATGATCGTACTCCCGCCAAAGCTTTATATTTACACCACCATTACTTAAGATTTATTGCAATTTAATAATCTATTAATTCTATAACCCGTGCAAAGGAGAAAATGCAGAGTGAAGGGTCGGCAAACAAACGTCACAATATTGATGGCTGATGATGACGAGGACGACTGTATGTTGGCTCGTGAGGCGTTGGCAGAAAGCCGATTGAAAAACGAGCTACACATCGTCAGGGATGGTGAGGAGTTGATGGATTATCTCTATCGTCGTGGTCAATATGTCCAAGAGCGCAAATCGCCACGTCCGGGGTTAATTTTACTAGATTTAAATATGCCTAGAAAAGACGGTCGTGAGGCGCTCAAAGAAATTAAAGCCGATCCCAATCTTAGGCAAATTCCTATTGTGGTGCTAACTACCTCAAAAGCAGAGGAAGATATTTATCATACTTACAATTTGGGTGCAAATTCGTTCATCATTAAACCTGCAACATTTGCAGCTTTAGTAGAAGTGATGAAAACTCTAGGAAAGTACTGGTTTGAAATTGTGGAACTGCCACTATTATAAGCAGTGGGAGACAAAAATGGATAATAGCTTAATTAAAGTTCTTTTAGTAGATGATGATGAAGATGACTATATTTTAACTCGTGATTGGTTTTGTGAATTTCAGGTAGCTTGTTGCGAGTTAAAATGGGTGGATAGCTATCAAGCTGCAAGTGATGCAATTGCAAAGAATCAATATGATATCTATCTTGTTGATTACCGTTTAGGTGTACGTAACGGACTGGAACTATTACGGGAAGCAATTGAAAAAGGCTGCTTGAGTCCAATTATTTTACTAACCGGTCAGGGAGATCGAGAAATAGACATTGAAGCAATGAAAGCGGGAGCATTTGATTATTTAGAAAAAAGCCAGTTGACTGCACCATTGCTAGAGCGTTCTATTCGCTACGCTGTTGAGCGCAGACGAGCAGAACAGAAAATCCGCGAACAAGCTGCTCTACTTGATGTCGCTACCGATGCAATTTTTGTCCACGATTTACAGAATTTAATTTTATTTTGGAATAAAGCTGCTGAGGGTTTATATGGTTGGAAAGCAACTGAGGCGATTGGCAAGAAGACATCAGAACTTTGGCATGAGAAAAATTCCTTAGAATTACAAGAAGCACTTAAAATTTTAGTGCAAAATGGCTCTTGGGAAGGCGAACTGCATCAAAAAACAATATTTGGTAAAGAAATCATCGTTGAAAGCCGTTGGACATTGGTGAACGGGTTTGATAAAAAAGGACAATCAATCTTGGTTGTGAACACAGATATCACGCAAAAAAAAGCACTGGAAGCGCAGTTTTTTCGTGCTCAGCGTTTAGAGAGTATTGGGACATTGGCTAGCGGTATTGCTCACGATCTAAATAATGTCCTAGCGCCTATTTTGATGACAGGACAACTTTTAGAAACACAACTGCATGACGATCTGAGTAAGCGACTACTACCGATATTAATTTCTAATGCTAAACGTGGAGCAAGTTTAGTTAAGCAAGTTTTGTCTTTTACTCGGGGTGTGGAGGGCGATCGCACTCTGCTGCAATTAAATCATTTAATTAGAGAAATTCAGCAAGTTATCAAAGAAACATTTCCTAAATCTATTGATGTTTCAACCCAAACACCGTCAAATCTTTGGATAGTTTCTGGTGATGCAACTCAACTACATCAAGTTTTAATGAATTTATGTGTCAATGCTAGAGATGCTATGCCTGATGGCGGTAGTTTGCAAATCTGGGCGGAAAACCTTTTCATTGATAAAAACTACGCAAGCATGCATATTGGTGTGCGAGTTGGTCCCTATGTTTTGATAACAGTTGCCGATACTGGAGTTGGTATTCCGCCTGCTATATTAGATCGCATCTTTGAGCCATTTTTTACAACTAAAGAACTAGGCAAAGGAACCGGACTGGGTCTTTCTACAGTAGTTGGCATTATCAAAAGTCATGGCGGTTTTATTAACGTGTATAGCGAGGTAGGAAGAGGTAGCAAATTTCAAGTGTATTTACCAGCACAAGAAGCAACGGAAACTTTAGAAGAGCAAGAACAGGAATTGCCTTTTGGCGATGGAGAATGGATTTTGGTGGTGGATGATGAAGATTCCATTCGAGATGTTACGAAAACATCTTTAGAAAGCTATAATTACAAAGCGATAACTGCCCGCGACGGCATTGAGGCGATCGCCCTTTACGCAGAACATCGAGATCAAATATCTGTTGTCTTGACAGACATGGTAATGCCTTCGATGGATGGGGTGGCAACTATTCGCACATTGCGAAAAATTAATCCTGCTGTCAAGATTATTGCCGTCAGTGGACTAGCTTCTAGCGAGAAGCTAAATGCAGTCACTAACATGGGTGTCCAAGCCTTTTTAGCCAAACCCTATACTGCCAAGCAATTATTGCAAACTATTAGCGCTGTTAAGAGTACAAAATAGAATTAGGGTAATTGCTAATGGCTAATGGCTAATGGCTAATGGTAAAAATGCAATTAGCAATTAGCAATTAGCAATTAGCAATTAGCAGTCACATAAATAACTATGACCGACCAGCGTTCTGAAGTTTTAGCTATTAACGAAGCTTTTTATCGAGCTTTTGAAAAAAAAGATATTGAGGCAATGAGTGCTGTCTGGTCTCAAGGAACTGGTAGTCTTTGTGTTCACCCTGGATGGAATGTGCTGCGGGGTTGGAAGGAGATCCGCAGTTCCTGGGTGAAAATTTTCCAAAATACTGCTTACATAGAGATTAACACTACCATAATTGCTACAGAAGTTCGCGATCGTCTCGCCTATGTTTTACTGGTAGAAAATGTCCTCCAAGTCATTGATGGCAGAAGAATTGAAGCACAATCAATCGCTACTAATCTTTTTGAAATTCTTGGTGGCAAGTGGTACTTAGTTCATCATCATGGTAGTCCAATAGTGCGTTAAGTAGTAGGGTGGGCACTGCCCACCAATTAAATACCTAACAGCTTAATTGCCAATCAGCTCCACAGCATCTCGTCCATCTACCTCTTGTAAATAAACCTTGACAATCTCTTCTTTAGCAGTGGGCAGTTTCTTGCCAATAAAATCTGGGTGAATCGGTAACTCACGATGACCTCTGTCTACCAGCACAGCTAAACGAATCGACTCTGGTCTACCGTATTCGTTCACAGCATTCAAAGCAGCACGAATTGTCCGCCCTTTGAAAATTACATCATCTACAATGACAACAGTTTTCCCTGTCAGGTCAAAAGGGATGTCGGTTTTTGCAGGGGTTCGCAACCCAATTCTGTGGAGGTCATCTCGATAGAATGTAATATCCAATGCTCCCACCGCCACTGGTACACCTTCGAGAATCTCAATTTGACGCGCTAATAACTGGGCTAATGGCACACCTCTTGTATAAAGGCCAATTAGGGACAGTTGAGATAAATCACGCGTCTTTTCAGCGATCTCACAGGCAAGACGAGTCAAGGTACGACGGAGTTCTTCCGGCGATAGAATCTCAACCACTTTGGTAGACAGTTTCATCAAATGATAACCCTGAGTCATTGATTATACCGTTACTAACAGGTAATGGGGAATAGGTATAAGGGACAGAAAGAAGCATAAGAATTAAAAATTAAAAATGCAAAATTAAAAATTTTTAATTTTTAAGTGATTTTTTCTCTCGTCAATTCCCTACCTTTATCATTACAAAAAATTGTGGGAAGCCTCAAAGCCCAATACTGCTCGGTTAAGGATTGTTGAGGTGCTAGTGAGGTGCCAGAAACCCGGTTTCTTTGAGAAACCGGGTTTCTAATTTTTGCTTAACCGAGCAGTATTGCCTCAAAGCCTTATTTCATTCCATAGGGGTATAGATCGTGGGCAATGGCTAATTGCTAATGGCTAAGGTTAGACTAGCAATGAACCCTTCGGCTTGGTGCAGTCGTCAGGGAGCGAGAAACCCTCCTCATATGCGCTGCTTCACCAGAGTCGGCACCAGGGAAACCCTCATAGGCGCACACAAAACGAGCAATTAGCAATTAGCAATTAGCAATTCCCTCTATTTATCCTTAAATGTCCAGACGCCATCATCCCAGTCTGCATCAGTTGGAGGTTTTTGCACCCAGTGTTGACAACGTTGCAAATGTAACATTGCCGCTTGGTCATGAGGATCGATTTCCAAAACCTTAGTAAACTCGGCTTTGGCAAATGTAAACTGGCGATTTAGGTAATACTGACGCCCGGTGTGATAATGCTCAATAACATTCTGTGTATGGCTACTAATAGAGTCGGAACGCAAGCCTACCAGTTCATATATAGCTACTGGCTCATTTCTACCTTTAACGCGAATGTAATCTAGTTCTCTAGCCCACACAAAGTCTTTACAAGGCTGGTAAGTATTATTACTCAGGATAATATCGCAGCCATACTGCTTGCTGACACTTTCTAGTCGTGAGCCGAGATTAACGCCATCACCAATGGCGGTAAATTCCATCCGCTTGCTAGAACCAATATTGCCACTAATTACTGTATCAGAGTTAATACCAATTCCGATGTTGATTATCGGTTTGCAAGCTGCAGAACGACGTGCATTAAACTCTTGTAGGCGATCGCGCATTTCAAGCGATGTTTGCACTGCCATCCAAGCGTGTTCTTCCAAAGGCAAGGGAGAACCATACACAGCCATAATAGCATCACCGATATATTTGTCTAGAGTGCCTTTGTATTTAAAGACAGCCTCTACCATTGATTCAAAATATTCGTTGAGCATACTCACCACTTCTTCCGCTTCCAGGTTTTCTGTCAAAGTGGTATAGCCACGAATATCAGAGAATAAAATCGAAACTTCTTTGCGATCGCCTCCTAGTTTAGCGTCATCCAATTTCAGCAATTCTTCTGCTAATTCTTGAGTCATGTAGCGGTACATTGTACTCTTTAGGCGCTTTTCATCACTGATGTCATCCATGACGATTAACGCCCCACGCACTTGTTGATGGTCACTGGCATCAGCAATTGTATTGATAGATAAATTAATACTATGCTGAAGAGTACCATTACCTAGGAGTGTACGGTCAGGATAGTACTGCTCGCGGTATTTTGAATCCGCTGCATTTAAAGCTGCTTGACACCACTTGCTAAAATCGCTTTCTTTAATGCGGATGAGATCGTTGATTAATTTACCTTCCAAACGCTCTTCTGCTTCCAGACCTAGCAAACGCTTGGCGCTTTCATTAGCGGCGATAACGCGACCGCTTTGATCGGTGGAAATCACTCCATTGGAAAGACTGCGGAGAATATCGCGTTGCATTTGTTCTTGTTGCTTAACTGTGGCAAACAGCTTGGCATTTTGCAACGCCACCCCTGCTTGAATATTAAAAGCTTCCATGAACTCTTCGTCGTTGCGGTCAAAACTAGCTTGGAAGAATTCGGGGGCTTTTGGCCACGAAGCGGGGTTATAAGGGGGAAAATCACCTGGTTTCTTTTTATTTACTAGCTGGGTAACGCCAATCAATTCTTGCTCGACGTTAAATACTGGCATACAAAGTAAGCTACAGGTGCGATAGCCGTTTTGCAGGTCCATTTTTTTTGCCGTATCAGAGTCTGGATGGTCATACAAGTCAAAGGGAATATTCAGGCGAACGCCAGATGCTGCAACTATGCCAGCAAAACCTTTACCTACTGGTACACGCAACTCCTTAGTTGAACCATCGTCTTGAGTAATTTTTGTCCAGAGTGTACGTGCATCTTGGTCCAACAACCATAAAGTACTGCGATCGGCATTCATCAATTCCTTTGCTTCATCCATCACCCGCTTCAGCGTTTCTTCTAGGTCGAGACTGCTTTGACTTAAAGACTTGATCGCCTTCATCAGCGCCGCTGCTGCTCTTTGTTTTTGAGTCGCCACATAAAAAGAGCGCGACGACTCCAAAATTAGCCTGATGGAAGGAGCAAATTCTTGAAATAATTGTCGGTCAGCGTTGGTGAAACCTCTAATATCGATCCGTTCTGAAATCGGGGCTTGTGGATGATTCGGGCATTTTAGTTTATTCAGTAATTGCACCACCGCGACTAATTGCCCGTGTTCGCCCAACAGTGGCAAAGCTAGCATTGTGTAGGTGCGGTAGTCAGTTCTTTTTTCTTGTTGTTGGGCAAAGACTGAGCGTGGATCGTCATAGAAATCAAAAGGAATATTGATGACTTGCTTCTTTGTAGCAACTTCACCAGCAATACCTTTATCTGCTGGGATGCGAATTTCTAGAGAGCGATCGCCTTCAGATCGAGCCAAAATTGACCAAAGTTCTTTTTTTTCTTCATCCAATAAAAATATTGTTGTGCGGTCCGCCCCCAGTAATTCCCCTGTCTTCAAGGTGATGGAGTGCAACATTTCTTGCAGGATGGTTTCAAACCCTTGGGAGTCCAACATTGACAGGGTTTGATTAACAATTTTTAATTTTTGTTCAACTTCTGCAACAACTTGTTTAAAAGTATCCTGAGTCAAAGGAGCAAGAAAGGTAGATATAGTCCCTTTTTGATTGGCAAGAGCACCCATAGGAGCAGCATTGTACTGCAAGTCGCGGTTTTCTGGATTGCCAACACCAATAATCAAATCGGCGGTTTCACCGCAACTAGATTGATAAACTGACATAACTAACTTGTATTTGAGAGGATTAGATTTGAGAAATTTTTAGGTATGCCAGGAGATGTGATATGTAAACATTGCTACTATCAGTGTTTTTGTAATAATATCCACAGTTTAATCTGTTGTAGCGCCAGCGTCATCTGAAGAGAACACGGAAAATGAGGGAGTGCAAGAATTAAAAATTAAAAATTAAAAATTAAATTGATTTGTTCCCCACTCCCAGTTCGTTTGAAAATTCCTGTGAGTCAGTCATACAAAAAAGGGACAAATTTTTCAAAAATTTGCCCCTAATAGTAGGGGCGCGGTTTCCGCGCCCTTACAATCTGGTCAATTCAATTTAAAACTGCTGCAAGCTACAATATAGTTCACTTAGTAGTATTTACGGGCTAAAGATCACCCCTAACCCCCCTTAAAAAGGCAGTGCTATTTCATTCTACACTTGAGCCCTGCACTCAAGTGCAGGGCTCAAAGCTCAAGTCCGTTTCAACGGACTAAATTCAGAAAATTCCTAGTCGGCTTCAGCCGACTTTAGCTATTAGCCTAGGAATAAATTCTTAAGCGTGTGGGTTATGATCGAAGAATGAAATAGCCCTGCCCTTAAAAAGGGAGGCTTTTTCCCCCCTTAAAAAGGGGGGTTGAGGGGATCAACGCCTTAACTGAACCGTATTGCTGTAGGCTAGGGACTTAAGTTTCTTGCCCTTACACAGGAACATACTCCCCCTGGTTGTAGGAGGAACATATTATTAACCCTGCTGAAAAATTCTCCTTCTTTGTGACAACATCCCAATCCCTGCAATCATCGCCAACCCTAATGCGGCGTTCGGTTCAGGTACGCGAGAAATTACCGTACCGGAAGTTGTTTTGTAACTAGAAGCTACCGTGTGATTATCTGATTCAAAGCCAGTACCAGAAGAATTATTGATGAATACAATCTTGTCAAAAGTCAGACTTGTATTGTTGGGATCAGCAAAAAAGTTTAAGAAAGCAAAGGGTTCAGTTGAATCTTGTCCCTGAAATTTTTGGTTCGGATTACCTTTGTAGTCTTGAGCGTTTGACTGCTTACTGATAAAATTGGTGACATCTGCAGTCGTAAATTTTTGTAAAAGTGTGTTACCTGAGTAAAAGTCCATTTCGTTATTTGCGTCTCCGGCTGACCACCATAATCCAAAATAGCGTTCTGGAGTGTTTAGGGTGAGAGTAGTAGTATAACCTGATGGTGTTCCATCTTTACCCGGCTGGACGGTCAAGTAATTTCCTGTGCCACCGGCACCACCATACTTATCTGCTTGGACTATATCGACGCTGCTGTACTTGCCAATTGAGGACTGATAGCTCTTACCACTATAACCTGTGCTTGCGGTATCAAAATTGTTGACAACAACACCCGTTGCTCCATAAGCATCTGGGGTGGTAAAAAGTGTTGACTGTTGAACACGTGGTGCTTCCACCGTTACCTGAAAAGAATTAGTCGTCACGGGTTGTGAAACGGCAGGCGTCACGGGTTGTGAACTGGCAGCTTTTGCGGAGTCTGAAATGACAGCAGCGGACAAGACAACACCTGCAGCAATTGTTAATTTACCGATCAAATTTTTCATATAAATCCTCTTCATTTATTTGATGTGAATGTACCCGCGCAATTCAAATCTAGCTGTGGTACTAATGCTTAAAAATGCAGTAGTCACAGCTACATTGACAGAAGGCACTCAATTACTAAATTCGTAATTAAGCATCTGGACTAGAATAAAATGCAGCAACCAAAGTCGTTGATCTGTCGGTAAAGTTGATAGTCCTGGTAAATCAGGTTCTGCATTTGATTTTTGTCTCTTTCCTTAGTTCATTTTTAACTTTGGGCTTTCCTGAACAGAACCGATAAAAATACGTAACTTAATGTGAAGTGTTATCTGGTAAAAAGCGGGAAAATTAAGAAAGTTTTGTTAAATAAGCCGCGTCTTGTTGCTACAGTGCGCTTCCATCAGCGTGGGACAGGTAGCCAAGTTATTCCAACTCTAGGAGAAAATCTAGAGGCTGTTTATAGAGAAAAACTGAAAGAAGTCTAAAGGGATTTTATTGCAGTAACGGCGTTTCCAATAAGGAGCCTGATTACAGCAATTAGGGTACACACAACACATCATTTGGGGCACGGCACTGCCCATTGGTGTAAACTTAAGCTGTAACCCTTGAAAATACAGGCGTTTCTCGTTACTAGGCTCTGCCTAGTAACGCTGTTCAAAGTCGGCTCTGCCTCCAACTTTAAGAGTCGGCAGAGCCGACTGTAATGCATTCCCACGCTCTGCGTGGGAACGAGAAAGGTCTGGAACGAGCGTTTAGTAAGAGGTTTGGCTTTAAGTTGACACCAATGGGCACGGCAATGCACCTACGGCAATCTACTGGGTAATAAACAGAAAATAGCTGTAATTACCGATACGTTGAGCGATCGCCATGCACGTGTCACAGCCTTGAGTGTAGAGTAGGTGCTAAATGCTGAAAAATTTTTCTAGCCAACCGACCCAAGCTTTGTTTGTGCAGCCGCTAGCTGAATCTTCAGGATTTTATTCTGTTCCCTGAGTACTCCTGGTGAATCAATCCGGCAATCGTCAAAAAAAGCCTGGGTTAAGGCGTTATGACCACTTCGGAATCGTGCTCTTATCCCACCAGATTTGCCAATATACAAAATTTCCTCATCCCTAGATTTAAGAGCATAGGTCCCAGGGGATGTGGGCAACTGCTTAAAGTCTTTTGTTAGAGGGTAGCATTCAGCAAATGGCTTTGAGATGAGGATTTCTCGAATCTTGTAGGCTTCCTCCCTAATTTCAGTTTCGGTCATGCTGTATGCTCTAAGTAACGCATCTCTAAAGGATGATTCCCACATAGAAGCAAAACCAATAATCTATAAGATGGTAATGGTATTCAACTAAATATCTCTACCAGATGTTGTTTGCTTACAGGTTCTGCACCAGAGGTTAGGCATGGAAAACTCTGACTCATCAAGGAATGTCCAAGAATTAGATTATAACCGGGATGGACATCAGACCTCAGTAGTTGTGCAACGGGAGACACCTACTATCAAGCCACCAGAGGCACAGCCACCTACATCGACGCCTCCACACCAGAATCGCCGTAGACTGATCTTGATAATTCTGGCGGTGGTGGGATTGATCGTAGCTGCTATTTTCGGTTTGCGGTGGTGGCAATTCATGCAGACTCATCAGGAAACAGACGACGCCTATGTCACAGGTGATATTAACCCCGTCAATGCCCGCATCACTGGCACAGTGGCTGAGGTTTTGGTTGACGATAATCAAATTGTTAAAAAGGGCGCACTGCTGGTGAAGCTTGACCCCAAAGACTATGAGGTCAGCTTACAGCAAACAAAGGCGTCTTTAGAAGCAGCTCGTGAGCAGGCAAATGTAGCGCAGGCAAATATTGGTGTAGTTAGAACCAACGCCCAAGGTTTAACCACCTCAGCACAGGGAAATATTGATGCAGCTCGTGCCAGTATTTCCACTGCACAAGCAACTGTTGCAGAAGCGCAGGCTGGTGTTCCGGCGGCTCAAGCACAGTTGCGACAGGTTGAGGCAAATTTGGTCAGAGCGCAACTGGATTATCAGCGTTATACCAGTCTATATCAAAGTGGAGCCTCACCCAAACAACAGTTGGATATTGCCAAGGCAAATTATGATGCCCTAGTAGCGCAACGAAATACAGCCGAACAACAGGTGAAGCAGGCGCAAGCAAAAGTTGCCGAGGCACAGCAAAATTTGACAAATGCTCAGGCAAAGTTAGCTGCAACTAAAGGCGGCTTGCAACAAGCTAATTCGAGCAGCCAGCAAACACTAGTGAATCAGCAGCAGTATAAAGCAGCACTGGCAGCGATCGCCCAAGCAGATGCACAACTAAAAAATGCTCAACTTCAATTATCCTACACCGATATTACTGCTCCCGCAAATGGAAGGGTGGGAAACAAAACCGTGCAGGTGGGGCAGCGCGTACAGCCAGGGCAAACATTGATGTCTGTTGTGGAACAAGATCCCTGGGTTGTGGCTAATTTTAAAGAGACTCAATTGGAAAAGATGCAGCCCGGTCAACTGGTAGAAATTAAAATTGACTCCCTCCACAGTCGGACTTTTCTGGGAAAGGTGAATAGTTTTGCCCCAGCTTCCGGCGCCAAGTTTGCTCTCTTACCACCAGATAATGCCACGGGTAATTTCACCAAGATTGTGCAACGAGTGCCTGTGAAAATTGTGTTTGACCCTCAGAGTATTCGAGGTTACGAGTCAAGGATTGCCCCGGGTATGTCAGCAGTTATAACTGTGACGCTTCATTAAAGGATACACTTGTGACCAGTACAAACATCAAAGCCTCTACTTCCGGGCAGCAATCTGACCAAGTATCTTTCAAAGACTGGGTTGGGGTGATGGCAACTTTGCTGGGTGCCTTCATGGCAGTGTTGGATATTCAAATTACCAATGCTTCCCTCAATGATATTACTGGTGCATTGAGTGCCACCATTGATGAAGGCTCTTGGATTTCAACGGGTTATCTGGTAGCAGAAATTGTCGTGATTCCCCTGACAGGATGGTTGTCTCAAGTATTCTCCGTCCGCCGCTATTTGCTGGTTAACGCCTCGCTGTTTCTCGTATTTTCCGTTGCCTGTGCCTTTGCCTCCAATCTACCAATGATGATCTTATTTCGGGCAGGTCAGGGATTTACAGGTGGAGTTTTAATCCCAATGGCTTTTACGGTAATTCTCACTAAGTTACCACCAGCGAAACAGCCTGTTGGGTTAGCGTTGTTTGCCCTGACTGCCACCTTTGCACCTTCTGTTGGTCCCACCATCGGTGGTTGGCTGACTGATAATTTTAGCTGGCAATACATCTTTTATCTGAACATTTTTCCGGGAGTGTTGCTGATCGCAGGGGTTGCTTATGCGATCGCTCCCAAACCCATGCAGTTGCATTTATTCAAACAAGGTGACTGGTGGGGGATTGTGACGATGGCGGTCGGTTTAGCATCCTTTGAGTTTTTTCTAGAAGAAGGAAACCGCAAAGATTGGTTTGGTTCTGAAGAAATTCAGCGGGCAGCGATCGTCGCAGCCATCACCTTGCCCCTGTTCGTTTTGATTCAGTTTACCAACAAGAAACCGCTGCTGAATTTACGGTTAATCGGGCGGCGTAATTTCGGTTTAGCAATGGCAGTGAATTTGGCAACCGGTTTAGGACTTTACGGTTCAGTTTTTATATTGCCCTTATTTCTGGCGCAAATTCAAGGCTATAACGCCATGAAAATTGGTGAAACTATCATGTGGTCAGGCATTCCCCAGTTATTTATTATCCCCTTTGTACCCAAACTTATGCAGCGATTAGACCTGCGATTTCTGATTGCTGTAGGACTAAGTCTGTTTGGGCTGAGTTGCTTTATGAACTCATCAATGACGGATCAGATCGGTCTGGATCAACTGATTTGGTCGCAAATTGTCCGTGCTTGCGGTCAGCCGTTGGTTATGACTCCGCTTTCTAGCGTAGCAACATCAGGTATTGAGCCGAAACAAGTTGGTTCTGCCTCTGCCTTGTTTAACATGGGGCGGAACTTAGGTGGATCGATTGGAATTGCCACCTTGGGAACGTTGCAATCTGTGCGCGAGAAGCTTCATTCTAGTCGTATAGGCGAGTCGGTAACGCTTGCAAATCCTCTGACACGCGATCGCATCGATCAACTCACCCAGTTATTCATCTCGCAAAACGGCGATCCTGTAGCAGCACAAAATCAGGCGATCGCCTTGATCGATCGCACTGTTCGTCGCGAAGCTAATGTTATGGCATACAACGACTGCTTTTTCTTTATGGGTTGTGCTTTATTTCTCAGTGCGTTGCTGGTGCTGTTCTTTAAAAAAGTGAAACCTACAGGCGGCGCAGTGGGTCACTAAGACTGAACAATCGCTCACACTCTGGACAGTCGTGGAACGCTGGCGGACGTTCCATTGGGGGAATCTGATATCCGCAAGTGCCACAGGTTTTATTAAATCGGGGCAGCGTGTTCCGGGAGGTTGCTAGCACTACGGCTTGGGTTAGGACTCCCAAGGCAATCAGAACGAATGCTGTGACCATAAGCTTAGGGAAATACTTTACTTCTATTAAATCGTATTTGCTGTGGTATAGGGTACATCTTGACACAAAACTTGAAGGTTTGTAGTTGTGCTGTCTTAGCCTGAAACACTGGGAGGAATTGGGAAATTGCTGTGTCTTTGGACATTCAGCCACCTCAAACAATTTTTTAACTTCTTGTTGACTTTGTACCAATCGTTCGGTTATATTAAATTCATACCGAACGATTGGTACAAAAAAGGAGTTCTGCAATGACTACATTTCACACAATCAACGTAGACGGACTAAACATCTTTTACCGGGAAGCTGGCTCAAGAGAAAATCCCACTCTTGTTCTGCTACATGGTTATCCAGCTTCATCCCACATGTACCGCGACTTAATGAACGCTCTCTCAGATCGATTTCACCTAGTTGCCCCAGACTATCCTGGCTTTGGTAACAGTGACACACCTACCGTCGATCAGTTTGAATACAGCTTTGATCGTTTGGCTGACATTACCGAGCATTTCCTCCAAGAATTGGGATTGACTCGATTCAGTTTGTATGTTCAGGATTACGGTGCACCTGTTGGGTTTCGGATTGCAACCCGTCATCCAGCATGGATTCAGGCGCTGATTGTGCAAAACGGTAATGCCTATGAAGAAGGGTTGACTCCTGCTTGGCAAGCATTCCGTAATCTGTGGAGTGAGCGCACCGAAGCTACCATTGCTCCTGTTCTTGATTTTCTCAAGCGTGATACGACGATTTTCTTTTACACGGCAGGTGTCCGCGATCGTCAAAACATCAATCCTGATAACTGGAACTTGGATCAGTACTTCTTGGATCAGCCTAACAATGCTGCTGCTCAACTCGAACTGTTCTACAACTACCGTACCAACCTGGAACGTTATCCCGAATGGCACGAGTATTTCCGTCAGTACCAACCGCCAACACTGATTGTTTGGGGCAAGAACGATCCGTTCTTCGGTCCAGAGGGTGCTGAAGCATTTCAACGGGATTTAAAGACGATCGAAGTGCATTTGCTCGACACTGGGCATTTCGCGCTGGATGAAGAATGTGATGCCATTGCCGATCGCATCCGTCGCTTTCTTCCGGCTCATACTACGCATACAGGAGTGAAGTAATGTCAGCCTATTTTGTTGTCTGCCTAAATGTGACTGACCCAGACCAATTCACGAAGTATTTTCAGGTCGTGATGCCAGCGATCGAACGCCGTGGGGGACGCTTGATTGCTCAAGGCACACCCGAAGCCATAGAAGGAACTTTGCTGTTTGAACAAGCGGTTGTGTTCGAGTGGCCTTCGCGCCAGGATTTTCTCAACTATTGGCATTCAGAAGAATACGCCGAAATCAAGATGCTGCGAGAAGGGGCAGCAGAGTTTGAGGCGGTTCTCATCGAAGGCGCGAAGGTAGCATTCTAATTTCTCAGCATCGTTAATTCTGCTGACATTTCGGATTCTGAAACTGTACAACCGAGGTGATTTGGGACAGTGATGAAGTTCGCAAAACAGTTCTAAGAATAATGCCCAGAAAAAAGTGAACGAACGTACAGCCACGTACGTTCAGGACCGACCATTAAATCAAAATACGGCAGGGCACTTTTTTTTGTGGTCTCCTCTAAACGCAACAAAATCAACAAAGGAGAAATGATTGTGACTAAGTTAAGTGGAAAAGTTGCACTAGTGACGGGTGGCAACAGTGGAATTGGTTTGGCAACTGCCAAATTGTTCAGTCAAGAGGGCGCTAGAGTGATTATTTCTGGACGCGATCGCGCCACTCTAGATGAGGCGGCACTGGCAATTGGCGGCGATGTATTGGCAATTAGCGCCGATGTCGTAAAGTTATCGCAAATCGATCAGCTTTACAGCACGATTGCAAATCAGGTTGGAAAGATTGATGTCCTATTTGCTAATGCCGGAATTGCTAAATTTGCACCGCTAGAAGCAACGACCGAAGCTTTGTATGATGAAGTCTTTGATATCAACCTCAAAGGACTATACTTCACGCTTCAAAAAGGAGTTCATCATCTGAATGACAATGCTGCAATTATCCTCAATACTTCATTCTTGAGCGAGATTGGATTTCCTGGAACTAGTGTCTATGCAGCAAGTAAAGCGGCGGTGCGATCGCTGGCAAAAACGCTGTCTGCTGAACTGGTAAGCCGAGGTATTCGCGTCAATGCGGTCAGTCCTGGAGCCACAGCAACTCCCATCTATAGCAAGTTGGGGATGCCGCAAGAAGCGGTTGATGCGATGGCACAGAATATTGTCGGACAAGTGCCTATGAAGCGATTTGGCACTCCCGAAGAAGTTGCAAAAGCAGTCTTATTTCTCAGTACCTCTGATTCTACTTACATTTTGGGTTCTGAAATTGCCGTGGACGGTGGGATTACTCAACTTTAAGCAATGAGCAAGTCATCAAAGAAAACGGCGAGGAATCCTACTCCTAAAAGGAGTGAGATGAGTTTAAGTTTTGTCATCGCCTAAAGTGGCGTAATCGGCTTTAAGGATTGACGTGTTACTGGTGTATTGCTAAACATCAGCAATGCATCATTAAAAACAGGAGAACAGCGATGTCAACAGTAACAGTACAGCAAGTGGTTGCCTCTTTCTTTGCAGCAACGCGAGACATGGATGTGGAAGCATGGCTGTCCACGTTCGCAGAAGATGCCGTTGGCTACGACCCAGTCGGAGCAAAACCATTGCAAGGACATTCGGATCTTAGACAGTTCATGCAGGGACTAATGGACACATTCCAGTCGATTGGGCTAACTGAAGATTTTGTGACCGTGATTGGCAATGAGGCGGCAATTAAATGGACGGGTCGGGGAGTGGGCAAGAATGGGCGCTCGGTCACATTTGAAGGAATTGATATCATCAAAGTCAACGAGGGAATGCGTATTCAAACGCTTTCAGCTTACTGGGATACGGCTGCCTTGACAGCGCAACTCCAAGGATAGTCTGATCGATCCTTTACTGAACCATACTATTGAGGCTGCTCTATGAAATTGATTTCTGTCTGTGTTGGACTGCCGCGTCAAGTGAGTTGGAAGGGAAAATCTGTCACGACTGGCATCTTTAAGCACCCAGTGGCAGGACGGGTGATGATGCGATCGCTGAATCTAGATGGCGATCGACAAGCAGATCTGACCTTGCACGGAGGTGCAGAGAAGGCAGTTTACGCTTATCCATCTGAGCATTATGTTTATTGGCGGCAGGAACTACCTGATGAGGAATTGCCCTGGGGCGCGTTTGGCGAGAACTTGACCGTTGAGGGATTGTCGGAAACGACAGTGAATATTGGCGATCGCTTCCAGATCGGCAGTGCCGAAGTAATGGTGACGCAACCCCGGTTTCCCTGCTTCAAACTCAATCTCAAGTTTGGGCGCGATGATATGGTCAAGCGGTTTTTCCACAGCCGTTTGAGTGGCATTTACTTTTCAGTAGTGCTTGAAGGTGCGATCGGCGTAGGCGATCCGATAAAACTTGTGAGCCGCGACGAGAACAATGTCACTGTTGCGGATATCGTGCGCCTGTATGCGCAAGAAGCCGATACTGACTTGTTGCACCGTGCTGTTCAGGTTCCAGCCCTGGCAGCCAGTTTGCGAGCTTACTTCCAGCAGCAAATTGAACAACGCCGTTAGTCCAGTAGATTGTGTTGCAAAAACTCGAATTGTATTCAAGTTCATTCTTTGTCAGACCAGCCCCTTTCAAGGTGAAGCGTAAAAATGAAGTTTTTCTTTGTGTCCTTCGTGTCTTCGTGGTTCAAAAATATTTTTGCCCCGCGTTCGCGAGGTAAGGTGATGCCGTCAACAAAGCTTTACAGGTAAGAAACCAACTCAGGAAGAAATAATAACTTGGGTGACCGAGCTTGTCAACATTGAACAAGTTGAATGGGAAGAAGAGGGTAAAAGTTTTAAGCTGATTTAAAAAATAATTAAAGAATAAACCCTCAGCTTGTCACCGGGGGTTTCGATTGTGGAGAGTGTTCATAAACACTATTCAAAAGGCTCTGCTCAACATGCTCTGATACTCAATAACCTAAACTTTGGTAAGCTTGTTGCTCAATTTGATATTGCTGTTCTTGAGCTAGGCTAGGACTAAAAAGTAATACATAACCATTACTAGGAGTAAAAGCTATATTTATAAGACCGTCCCTTATTTTAGACTTTGCCACGATTGTATCAGCAGCAGCTTGTGAAATACCCTTATCGGCATAACCATTATCGCCATAGAGAATTGCCCAACCTCCATTTGGATCAAACGCAACACTGTTGATAGTTAAGTTTTGTTTCTCTAGAGCCTGAATTTCACTAGCAGCGTCCCCTGGGAAATTCTTACTCCCAATAGCACCATTATTGTTGTAGAGAATTACCCACTCTCCCTTAGGTGTGAACACAACATTTTTGATATTTAAGTTTTGTTTCTCTAGAGCTTGGATTACACTAGCAGCGTCTCCTGGGAAATTCTTACTCCCAATAGCACCATAACCATTATAGATAATTACCCACCCTCCATTTGGAGCGAAAGCAATAGTGTTGATAGTTGAGCCTTGTTTATTTAGAGCCAGAATTTCATTAGCAGCGTCCTGTGGAAAATTGGTACTCCAATAAGCACTATTATTGTTATAGAGAATTATCCATTCTCCAGCAGGAGTGAACGCAATAGTCTTAGCATTTATACCTTGCCAAAATAGAGTACTAAGTTTGTTCTGAGCATCGGTGGGAATATTTGTTGAGTTAGCAGAATCAGCCAAAGCGAGTGAAGAATTTAAAACGATAGGGCATAAAGTTCCTATTGCTATTGATGCGCCTACAAAAAAGCTACCGCCAGCTTTCAAAAACTGCCGGACTAAAAAATTGTTAGACATATTACTCTCCAAGTGGATGACAAAACTTAGGTTTTTACCTATCTATTATTCTCCCACAAAGGAAAACCATGTTGTCAATGCAGAAAACTGCAACATTATTTTCTTGAGTTGTGGTGATGAAAGCTTGAAAGTTAAATATAGTTTATCAAAAGGTTATAAGATTATTATTGTTAGGTTAAATATGTTTTTATTGCCCAAACAGAGAAGAACGGTGACTGTACCTCGCGCTTGTAACCAGCGAGGTGTAGGGTTAAAAACCTTACTGTACAAGGATAGTGACAGGTGTGTAGGGTCTTGTGATAACTTATGGTGAAAGTTAAAAGTAATTATTCGGTCACTTCCCAGAGTTCTTGAGGTTCAGCAATTACTCCCGAATCGGTTCAGGATTAGCTATTTCGTCTCTTTCTCTGCGTCCTCTGCGGTTCGTTAAAAAATTAGGTATTCTTCGGGGGGCGATTCGGGAGTAACTGCGGTATTCTAGGAAGACAAGCGGACAAGGTGAAGTAAAACGGATAAAATATGGTGAGGAATCAATCATTGAGGCAACAACTGGATATTGAACCCACCTCTGGTACTCCTGTTCCGCCTTTAGAAAGTGGCGATCGCCTCGGACGATATGAATTTGAACGACGTTATCAAGCACTACCCCATATCAAGAAAGCAGAACTGATTGAAGGAGTAGTATACGTGGCATCACCGTTACGTTTTGAGCGTCACGCAGAGCCTCATAGTTGGGTAATTACCTGGATGTGTCTTTATCAAATTGCTACTCCAGGTGTGAGATTAGGTATTGATCCCACAGTACGTTTAGATCAAGACAATGAACCCCAACCAGATGGAGTGCTACTGATTGATCGCAGGCTGGGGGGATCGCGCCTGAGTGAAGATGACTATATTGAGGGCGCACCGGAATTAGTTGTGGAAGTCGCAGCAAGTAGTGCAGCGTATGATCTGCACGACAAAAAGAAAGCATATCGGCGCAATGGAATTCAGGAATATATTGTCTGGCAGATATTTGAGAATAAGCTGAATTGGTTCAGGCTGAGTGAAAGCGAGTATGTACCGCTGGTAGCCGATGCAGATAAAATCATCCGGAGTCGGGTGTTTCCAGGTTTATGGTTAGCGGAAACCGCTTTGTTGGAAGGAAATATGCCGGAGGTGATGGCAGTGTTGCAAGCAGGATTGAATTCGCCGGAGCATGCGGAGTTTGTGAAGCACTTATCACAGTTAAGTAAGTAGGCACAAATAAACTGAAAATAGGGCAGGCGAGACACCCACCCCACAAGAGAGTTACTTTTCTTGTGGGTGGCACGTATTGCCCGCCCTGTTTTTAAAACATAATTGAATTACGAATTACGAATTACGAATTACGAATTAGAACGACGGTGGTTAGCCGCTTGCGTTAACAAAGATTCGGCAAAAGCGATCGCACCTTGCGCTGATTTCCCACCAGCTAACTGTGCTAATTCTTCCCGGCGCTTGGTTAAATTATCCAAGGTCGTGACTCGTACAACAGTACGTTCTTCGTTATGTCCATTGTTTTCTTTTTTACCTTTATCTTGATTGATAATTTGCTTATCTACCCGGAAATGACGATCTGCCATAGCGGCAACTAAAGGTTGGTGGGTAACACATAATACCTGATGACCTTGACTAAGCTGGTGTAATTTTTCTGCGATCGCTTGCGCGACTCGTCCAGAAACCCCGACATCAATTTCATCAAACACCAGTGTCTCTACAGCATCAGCTTGAGAAAAACAAGCTTTCAAAGCCAGCAAAAACCGACTCATTTCACCACCCGAAGCAATTGCCGTCAAAGGTTGCAGCGGTTCTCCAGGGTTGGGACTAAACATAAATGTAATTTTGTCTGCTCCCACTGCAGTTGGGGAAGTAGGTACAATCTCAACTTGAAACTGCACCTTTTCCATTGCCAAAGGTTTAAGTTGCTTGAGTAGTTCTGCTTCTAAATGAGCAGCAGTGATTCGTCGCAACTGAGTTAACTTTGAACTTACTTGAGTCAGTTTGTCCAAACACTCCTGTTCTTGCTGCTCTAGACTTTCGATGGATTGTTCGCTATCATTAAGCTGGGACAATTCTACCTGGATGCGCTGGTAGTAGGCGATCGCTTCATTAAGTGACGGACCATACTTACGGCAAATTTGCTTTAATTCTTGTATCCGTTCTTCCACCTCTTCCAAACGCTGGGGATCTGCTTCCAAATTTTCCCCATAGGCATTAATTTGCCGTGCTACTTCTATTACAGTTGCTTGGGCATCTCTGACTAAGTCTAATAGCGTTTGCAACTCGACATCGTATTCCACCATGTCATTTAATGTTGCCTCGCTGTTTCCCAGTAAGTCTGCTGCGGCTGGAGTTTCGCCGTCGTTTTGGTACAAAGATTGGTATACTTTGTAACTCATTTGTTGTAGTTCCACCACATGATTCAGGCGTTCCCGATCTTGCAGCAGCTGTTCTAATTCATTGCCATCGCTGAGGTTTGCGGCTTTGAGTTCCTGCACTTGATACGTTAGCAAATCCAGTTGTTGCAAACGTTCGCGTTCTGATGTTCGGCGTTTTTCTAAACTTAGGTGAGCTTTTTGGTAAGCTGTAAAGACCAGAGCGATCTTGTGACGCTGCTGCATCAGAGAGTCGCCACCGTAAACATCTAGCCAGTCACGAACTTGGGCAGATTGTCCCACTTGTACAGTTTGACCTTGGGCGGTGATTTCTAAGGTGCGATCGCGTAGCCCGGACATCACCTGCCGATTTACCAATACTCCATTCACCCGCGATCGACTGCGGATATTACTAGAACTAGCTGTAATTTCTCGGCTGATAACTACGGAGTTATCATCTATCAAATCGATTTCCTGTTCGCTTAACCAAGCAGCAAAGCCCGAATTAGCGGTGAAGGTAGCTTCTACCAACGCCCGACTCGTCCCAGTCCGAATCACTCGACTAGAGACTTTACCGCCCAATGCCGCATCAATGGCATCTAGAATAATCGACTTTCCGGCGCCGGTTTCGCCTGTCAGTACATTTAGTCCACCGGCAAATTCCAATTCCAATTGGTCAATTAGGGCAAAGTTTTCTATTCGCAGAGAGAGTAACATCAAGCCAAATTCTCCGTCAGGACAGAGGTAGAATAATTCTTATTTAAGGGATACTAGAGAGAATATCTGAGCAATTAGCCATACCCAATACCATTAGATAAATACACCCAATTATAGTTTACCAAACCTAGTTTAATGAAAAAGGTGTACCTAAAGATTGAGATTGGTGATTTGGTTATAGGTTGGCACTCCTCAACCATCAATAATCCCCTGAGGAAAATGTTACGATTTGTTAAAATATTTAAAGTATTCGCTCTGATGCCGTGGTAACTTCATGACTCCGAAGACAGTTCCCTCTACCTCCCGACAGATTGACAAGGACAGTAATATAGGCGATTTAAGCCAAGACGAACTGTCTGTTGAGGACAGTCGCGCAGGTGGTTTGCGCCCCTACGCACTGTCTGTGACTGTAATGCCTGAAGCTGAGACGCTAAGCAAAGTCAGTTTGCCAATCCCATCAGCCCAAAAGTCCAAAACGCTGATCAAAAAAGCAGTAATAGAGACAATACGTTACGAGCCGCAGGAGATTGCGGTACATTACAAAAAAAGACCCCTACAAGTTCTGCGACGGATTTTTGCAGTTTTGGCACCAACTGTTGCCTTTGTTTTCGGGTTGTGGTGGGATACCAAACGGGGAGTAGTTGTCAAAAATGATCTGCGGCGAGCAATTCAGCTGCGAGAACTACTAACAAAATTGGGACCAGCCTACATCAAAATTGGACAAGCTTTATCCACTCGACCGGATTTGGTTCCTCCTGTGTACTTAGAGGAACTTACTCAACTACAAGACCAGTTGCCAGCTTTTCCCAACGAAATTGCTTACCGATTTATTCAGGAAGAACTAGGGGCTAGTCCAAAGGAGATTTACGCCGAACTTTCGCCCGATCCAATTGCTGCGGCTTCCTTAGGACAAGTATACAGAGGCAAGCTGAAAACTGGGGAGGAAGTCGCTGTTAAAGTCCAACGTCCCGACTTACGAGAGCGCATTACTATAGACTTGTATATATTGCGTCGCCTAGCAGGATGGACTCAGAAAAAAGTCAAACGTGTGCGCAGTGACTTAGTCGGTATCCTCGATGAATTAGGCACTCGCATCTTCGAGGAGATGGACTATATCAACGAGGGAGAAAATGCTGAGCGATTTTTTCAGCTTTACGGTCATCTTAAAGACGTTTATGTACCAAAAATTTACTGGGAGTACACTAATCGTCGCGTCCTGACGATGGAGTGGATTAACGGACTCAAATTAACCCAAGCAGAAGAAATTCGCGCTCTCGGTATAGATGCCCGTTATCTCATAGAAGTGGGTGTGCAGTGTTCATTGCGCCAGTTACTAGAAGAAGGATTTTTCCATGCTGACCCCCATCCAGGTAATTTATTAGCTACGCTGGATGGTCAATTGGCTTATCTCGACTTTGGGATGATGAGTGAGATTAAGCCACAGCAGCGATATGGTTTAATTGAGGCGATCGTCCACGTTGTCAATCGTGATTTTGACGCTTTAGCAAAAGATTATGTCAAGTTAGATTTTTTGTCACCGGATACTGATTTAACACCGATTGTTCCGGCTTTTGCTAGAGTGTTTGCCAATGCTCAAGGTGCTAGCGTTGCTGAATTGAACATTAAAAGCATCACCGATGAACTATCGGATTTAATGTATGAGTATCCCTTCCGCGTACCACCCTATTACGCTTTGATTATTCGCTCTTTGGTAACACTGGAAGGTATTGCTATCCATATCGACCCTAACTTTAAAGTCTTGAGTGAAGCTTATCCCTACGTTTCTAAACGCTTGTTAACCGATCCATCTCCGGAATTAAGAGCATCACTGCAAGATTTGCTATTTAAAGATGGGAGATTTCGCTGGAATCGCTTGGAAAACTTATTACGCAATGCTCGCAACAGTCAAGACTACGACTTCAACCAAGTACTGAATCAGGGTATAAACTTTTTGGCTTCTGAACGCGGTGCTTTTATTCGTGACAAACTAGTAGATGAAGCTGTGAAAGGACTCGATGCTCTAGGTAAAAATGTTTTGCATAACGTTACATTCCTACTGCGAGAAAGGGTGGGTTTGAAAGCAGTAAATGAAACTCCAGCCGCCACAGGCGATCAACAACAAACTTTGGAGCATATCAAAAATATATTAAAAATTCTCCAACAAACCCGTGGTTTTGAGCCAGAAAAACTAGTTTCCCAAATTACCCAATTATTGGTCAATCCAGGAGTGCAACGTTTGGGTCAACAAATTGCCAGTCAGTTGTTACAAAAAGCTGCGATTAGGTTGATTCGAGAATTGTTGGCATCCGAGGAAAGAAAACCTGTTGAGTTAGACCAGCCACCAAGGTTATCTTTGCCTCCTGCAAGAGTTTAGTAGCAGACTTATAAACCCGGTTTCTTTAAGAAACCGGGTTTCTGGAACAATACAGTTCAGTTAAAATTATTTACTGATCGTCAACCTCTGTAGAGACGTTGCATTGCAACGTCTCTACACACCATAAATTCTACCGATTAGCCCTAACACCAAAATTACTGGTTTCTGAAATGGTTTGTTTTTGGCATTCTGGATCAATAGCTGTCAGCTACTACCCGCCGCGACCGTAGCTGTAGAATTGTAGCCTTCCATAACCAAGGAATTGACCATGAGCTTTTTCACCCGGTGGAAATGCCGTGACGCCAAATAAATATACACCTGCAACTGATGGGTTTTGCTCAGGTTTGAGAGCAATTGTAATGGTTCTACCTGGAGACACTGGCGGATCAAATGTTAAAGATACTGTTCGCGTCTTGCGATCGCTTGTCGCATCTTTCAATGCTAATTTTTGTCTTTTGCGGGAACGTTCTCCTTCAAAGACAGAAGTATCTTTGAGATCAAAGCGAATCCGGTCTACTCCTTCATACTGGTTAATTGTAATTTGTTGCAGCGGTTCTCCTGCAGTCTCTGGTAAATCAATAGTAAAGTAGTATGTCGCGCCCAATACATAAATATCTTTGTAGGTAGTCACTGCTCCGACAAGGCGCGGCGGCTGGACAAAATATACTGTGCCATCTTGCAACTGAACTGCGCGACTCAAGCTGACATTGTATCCACTAATTGCTATTGTACAAACAATTGCTGTGCCAAACAAACATCCAAACCGCATTGCTATATCCACTTAGCTGTAAGCGGGCTAAAAGCTTTCTTTAACTCTTTTAAATTTCAGAAATTATTTCTGATATCTATATTATTACCAAAAATTTACTTACTCTTTTTAATTGAAAAAAAAATTGAGCAGTGGTGATCAAACAGCTATGACTAACTTCTGGTATATTGATTGCTAAAATAGCCTGAAAATTAGAGGACATATGGCTCAAGCCTTACCAAAAACCAAGCTAGTAACCTTTGAAGAATTTGTAAAGTGGAAACCCGACGGTGGACACTACGAATTGCATGATGGAGTAATCATTGAGATGACACAACCGTTAGGCGACCATGAAGAAATTACAGGATTTTTAGCTACAAAACTCCCAATCGAATATGACCGTCTTAAGCTTCCTTACTTTGTACCCAAAACAGCACTGGTAAAACCATCCGAAAATGAATCCGGTTATTCACCAGATGTATTAATAATTAATCGTTCTAGCCTTGTTAATGAACCAAGGTGGAAAAAGGAATCAACTGTTACTCAAGGTACATCAATTCCTCTGGTGATTGAAGTGGTTAGTACCAATTGGCGTACTGATTATTACATTAAGCGCAGTGTATATGAGGAAATCGGTATTCCGGAATATTGGATTGTAGATTACTTAGCTCTGGGTGGCAAGTCATTTATTGGCAATCCCAAAAAACCTACTATCTCGGTTTGCTCTTTAGTTGAAGGTGAGTACCAGATCGCTCAGTTTCGGGGTAGCGATCGTATCCAGTCCTCAACGTTTCCAGAATTAAATTTGACTGCTCAACAAATTTTTAATGCTGGGAGTTAAGGTGCGGACGGGATTAACCGCATCTTGCAATATTTATGCGATGCCGCGAAGCGCGGCTTGCCGTAAACTGCTCGCAACGGCGGCAGTAGTCGGGGTTCAGTCGGGATACGTGCAAATTGGGACATATTGTAAAGTTTTGTAACGTCTAAGAGTCAAAACCATTGATTTACCGTTGTTTCAAACCGTGGCTTTGATAGGGTATGAGTTTGTAAAAAATAATTGATATTTGTTGTCAAATTGACTGTTTAGGTTAGAAACTAAAAACAACATCCACGCAATTATTCATCATGAATACTATTTCCACCATTGAATTTAAGAGACCAATTTGGCAAACTGTTACCATGCTGGCTTTAGGCTTCTGGCTCAGTGCTAGCCTGTTTTTAGATTGGGTAGTTATGCCTAGTCTTTATATTTCTGGCATGATGACTCAAGCAAGTTTCGCTACAGCAGGCTATGTAATATTCTGGAATTTTAATCGTCTAGAATTATTGGCTGCTGGCATAGTCTTAACTGCTGTGTTGGCTTTAAGCAATACCCAATCTAACTGGCGTCGTGGTAGTATTGTTTTATCCGTGCTACTGCTAGGGGTGTCTCTAAGTAATACCTATCTCTTAACCCCGCAAATGTCTGCTATTGGACTTCATCTGAACTTATTTCAGGCAACTGCTGAAATTCCGGCAAACATGAATCTATTGCACTGCGGTTACTGGGTACTGGAAGCAGTAAAACTAGTTGCAGGTGGGGCACTGTTTCGCTGGTGCTGGCAACAACAGCAAGCATAGCTAAGGCTTATCTTGTTACCAAGCTTTGCACAATTTTGTAATCATTTGCAACGGATAAATAGCGGATGT